>CAZPON010000183.1:1091-6856 GCA_964588045.1 uncultured Gemmatimonas sp. | reverse complement strand
CGGGGTGGACAGGTCGGGGGTCGGTAAGGTGGACGACCTGTTTGCCGGTCGGAGCCTGGTTTCGCGGCACACGGCCGATAACGCCGAGGGCGTCCAGGCCCTTCTGGACTGGCTTTCTGGCGACAGTCGTGGGTTCTGCTTCGCGAACTTGGTAGATTTCGACCAGTTATTCGGGCATCGCAACGATGTCGCCGGTTTCCGGGGTGCGCTCGAGGATTTCGATCGCGCACTGCCGAGCCTGCTTTCTGCACTCCGGGAAAACGATTTGCTGTTCATCACCGCCGATCACGGCAACGATCCGACCACGCCTTCCACCGACCACGCGCGCGAGCGCGTGCCATTGGTGGTTGCCGGGCCGCGCGTCCGTGGCGGTTCACTCGGCGAGCGCGACACGTTTTCCGATCTTGGGGCAACGGTGGCCGACTGGTTCGGGCTGTCGTGGCGCGGCCGGGGCACGTCGTTCCTTCCAACGTTGCTGCACGCATGAGGGCTGGGGCAGTGAAGGGCGGGGGGACGCCCGCGCATGCGGATGGGCTGACGGCGGAGTGGGAGGCGCTTCGGCTCGCCGCCGACGGGGCACGCGACAACGCCTGGTGTCCGTATTCGCACTTCCCGGTTGGCGCGGCACTGATGACCGACGACGGCCGGATCTTCGCCGGATGCAACGTCGAGAACGCGTCGTATCCGGCCGGGACGTGTGCCGAGCGCGTCGCGCTTGGCACGGCTGTGGCGGCTGGGGCACGGCGTTTCACGCGTGTCGTCATCACGTCCACGGCGTCGGCGCCGACACCGCCCTGTGGCATCTGTCGTCAGGCGCTCGTGGAGTTCGCACCGAATCTCGAGATCATGGCCATCGCACCGGACGGGCGCAGCGCGCGCTGGTCGCTGGCCGAGTTGCTTCCTGTTCCGTTCACGCCTGCATCGCTCGAGAATGCCTGAGCGTTTCTCCTTGTCGTCACTCATGAACAACCGAAGGCCCGATGCGGGCCGAAACACACCGGTCCCGTCGGCCCGGCGACGCGCGCGCGGCCCTGTCGCGCTGGTCATGGCGGCGATGCTGGCCGCTGGCGCTGCCGCCTGCACCGAATCGTACACCGGTGGATCGGCGTGCCCGCTGCTGTGCCCCACAAAGCCGCTGGCCTTCCGCGATACGGTGCTCGATGCGGTGGTGCTCGACACCTCGCTGGGCAACTATCCGGAACTCGGCCTGTCGCTGTGGCTGCTGCTGGCGAATCGCCCCGACACGCTGGCCAACCGTACGGTCATGCGGTTCGATGTGCTGCCGACCACGTACTTTCCCAACAAGGAGTCCGTGAGCGAGCCCATCACCGATGTCGACTCGGTCTTTCTCGTGATTCCGCTCGACACGACCGGACGCCTGGGCGACGAGCCGGTCTCGATCGAGGCGTTCGACGTCGACACGACGGAGAACGACTCGTCGAACGTGGTGGTGCGGTCCCTGTTCCGCGACGACCGCCGGATTGGTGGCACCATCATCGTGCCGTCGGCCCAACCGGATACGCTGCGCATCCCGATCGCGAAGGAAGTGCTCGCCGACAAGATTGCCAAGGGTGCGCGCATGCGCATCGGACTGCGCATGAGTGCTGGTGGACAACTGCGGCTCATCGCCTTCGCATTGGGCGCCGGCGCACCGTACCTGCGGTTTGACCCCAGCACCGACACCACGTACACACCGATCACCGTCAGTCTGTCGACGTACATCGAGGGCGCGCCCAACGACGTCAACCTCGCGTATTTCGTGTACGGGCTGCCCGACCAGGGTTCGGATCCCCCCGACAACACCACGCTGGTGGTCGGCGGCTTCCCGGCGTATCGCACGTACTTCCGGGTGTCGCTGCCCAAGGCGATCACCGACTCGAGCACCATCGTGCGCGCCGAGATCCTGCTCACGCAACGTCCCTCGAAGTACGCCAACGTGAGCGACAGCGTCACCCTGCTGCCATTGGTGCCGACGTCCACGCATGCCATCACGGACATCCGTCGCATCATCGACCTCTCTGCCGACGGCATCTTTGCCTCGCTCGACTCCACGCGGCTGGTGCCGCGCGACAGCGGGCTGCGCGCGATCAACGTGTTGAGCCTCGCGCGCAGTTGGACGCCGCTGGCGCCGGACGTCCCGCGCGGGATCGCGTTTCGCATCGGTGTCGAGGGTGCGCAACCTGCGGAGCTGCGCTTCTTCTCCAGCGAAGCCGCTCCGGAGTTGCGCCCGCGCCTGCGGATCACCTACCTCCCGCGAACGGAGTCCTCGGTCCCGTGAGGCACGTGTCACGCAGTCTCGTCGCGACGCTGGTGGCACTGCTGGCCGCGAGTCCGCTCGCTGCGCAGGGCACGCTCAGCACGCAGGGCCTCGGCTATCCGGTCGGTGGCACCAGTGTGCGCACGTCCGGCACCGCCGGATCGTTCGGTGAGTTCGACCTGTTGTCGCCCATCAATCCGTCATCGCTCGCCTCGCTCTCGCGCACCGTGATCACGGCGCAAACCGAGCCGGAATACCGGACGGTGACGGCCGGTGGCACGAGTGAAGGATCCAGCGCGCAGCGCGTGCCGCTGATTATGCTCGCCATTCCGCTGCGCAGCGGCGTGGGGCTCGGGCTCAGCGCCACCACGTTCCTCGATCGGAGTTACTCGACGACGACCCGTGGCGAGGTCATCATCGACAGCACGACGGTGTTCACGAACGATCGCACCGATGTGCGCGCCTCGGTGGCCGACATCCGGTTCGCGGCCGGCTGGCACCGCAGCAAGCGGTTCAGTGTCGGACTCGGCATGCATGTGTTCACCGGCGACGACCAGGCCACGCGCCTGCGCGTGTTCACCGACAGCGACCGCTTTGGCGAGGCGGTCGACTCGTCCAAGATGGTGTACTTCGGCACGGCGCTGTCGGCCGGCGGTGAATGGCGCGTGCGCAAGGGACTCGCGGCGCAGATGTCGTACCGCATGGGCTTCGGCATGCAGACGCGCCTCGCCGACTCGGTGTTCTCCAAGGCGCACGTGCCGAATCGCCTGGGTGTCGGCGTGCGCTTCGACGGGATTCCCGGTTCCGTCTTCGCGATCGGCATCGATCACCAGGACTGGACGCGCATGCAGGCGCTTGGCTCGTCGCAGATCACGGCGCGCGATGCCACGAACTGGCATGTGGGCGGCGAAGTGGCGGGGCCGGACGTGCGCGGGTCGCCAATGCTCGTGCGCGCAGGGCTCGCGCGGAACGCGCTGCCCTTCGGTGTCGACGGCAGGTGGGTCAGCGAACAGCGGTACTCGGCGGGTCTTGGCGTGCCGGTGGCGCGCGAACAGGCGGTCCTCGACTTCTCGGCGCAGTGGGCGAATCGCACGCTCGCCGGCGGCGGTGCCAAAGAGACCGCGTGGCTGATCGGCGTCGGCGTGCAGATCCGCCCCTGACGGCACCATTCGAGCATGGCTGAGCCAACCCCTCACGCGCGCAAGCCCACGGTCTACATCGAGACCTACGGCTGCCAGATGAACGTCTCCGATTCCGAACTCATGTACGGCAATCTGGCCGCGCACGGATACGATCCGGTCGACGGGCCCGAGGGGGCCGACGTGATTCTCGTCAACACGTGCGCCATCCGCGAGAACGCCGAAACGCGCGTCATTGGCCGCCTCGGTGAGTTGAAGCGCTTCATGAGTCCGGGGACGGTCATGGGCGTCACCGGATGCATGGCGCAGCGGCTGGGTCCCCGGGTGCTCGACCAGGCGCGGCATGTGTCGCTCGTCGTCGGCCCCGATGGCTACCGCGCCCTGCCGCAGTTGCTCGATGGCGCGCGCGCTGGTGAGCGGTTCACGGCCACCGACTTCGACCTCGAGGAGCACTACGAGGACGTCGTCGCGCGCCGGTTCGAAGGCGTGAAGGCGTGGATCCCCGTACAGCGCGGCTGCAACTATCGCTGCACGTACTGCATTGTGCCGTACACGCGCGGCGCGGAGCGCAGCCGCAAGCTCGACGATGTCGTGCGCGAGACGCGGGAAGTCGTTGCACAGGGCCTGTCGGAAGTCGTGCTGCTCGGACAGACGGTGAACTCGTACCACGACGGCACGCACGATTTCGCCGACCTGCTGCGCGCCGTTGCGGCGGTGGACGGCATCCGTCGCGTCCGCTACACGAGCCCGCATCCCAACGACTTCAGCGACCGCGTGATTGCCGCGATGGCCGAGGTGTCGGAGGTGTGCGAGCACGTGCATCTGCCCATGCAGAGTGGTTCGACCACCATGCTCAAGCGCATGCTGCGCCGCTATTCGCGCGAGGAATACCTGGCCTGCGTTGAGCGTCTGCGTGCGGCGATTCCCGGGCTGGCGTTGACCACCGACATCATCGTGGGCTTTCCGGGCGAAACGGACGCGGAGTTCGAGGACACGCTGTCGCTGTGCCGTGAAGTGCGCTTCAACGACGCCTTCATGTTCAAGTTTTCGATGCGCGAAGGCACGCCGGCCACGCGCATGCCCGCCGAGTGGGCGGTGCCGGACGCGGTGGTCACCGAACGCTTCGACCGGCTGGTGGCGACCGTGCGCGGCATCTCGCGCGAGGAGAACCTGACGCGACTGGGCGCCTCGGTGGAAGTGCTGGTCGAGAAGGTGGCGCGCGACGGCACGCTGCTGCAGGCGCGTTCGCGTGACTTCAAGACGGTCATGGTGCCAGCCGACTCGGCGCGCATTGGCGACTACCTCACGGTGTCGTTGACCGGCACCACCGGTGCGACGTTCACCGGCACGCCAGTACGCGCGCGAGCCCCGCTGCCGATGGCGGCGACCGCCTGACCGGAACTGCCTGACGCGGATTGAACCGAACGAACGACCAGCGGATCCGCACTCCTTGTTGTTGTTCAATACAAATGACCGATCCCGTCGCAGGCACCAGGAACCCCGTCGTCCACTGGGAGCAATCCGCGTCCTGCGAACTGGCCGCCATCACGGAGCAATCCGCGTTATGCAGTTCGCGATGCCAGATCCCGGAACTGCCTGACGCGGATTGTCCCGTGATGACGGCGGGTTCGTATGACGCGGATTGAACCCAGCGAACGACCAGCGACGGCGCGTGTCCGTCGGGATCCGCACTTTCTTGTTGTTGTTGTTCAATACAAATGACCGATCCCGTCGCAGGCACCAGGAACCCCGTCGTCCACTGGGAGCAATCCGCGTCCTGCGATCTGGCCGCCATCACGGAGCAATCCGCGTTATGCAGTTCGCGATGCCAGCCAGCGACGCGCCACCCTGCGTCGAATTGATCAACGCGGCGGCACGAAGGTAAAGAAGGCCGCGCGGACGGGGATTAACGTGGTGCGTGCCGCCCCTCGTTCATCTCGTCATCTGCTGGCTCGTCGCCGCGTTCGCCGGCTCGACGTCCGCGCTCGAAACCGTCCCGCTGTCGTGGCTGGCCATGGCCGCTGCACTCTCGGGGGCGATGCTCGGCGCGTTCGCCAGTTCGACGGTGGCGTACCCGCCGCGCGCGGCCGGCCACGCGTATCGACGGGCCCTGTCGTTCGCGCTGGCGGTGGTGGCGGTTACCGGGGTATGCAGCGCGCGCACATCGATGGCGCACCAACGCACCTGCCGGGCTGCCCTCGCGGCGGCGATTGCGAAACACGAGCCGGTACGTGCGGTGTTCGACGATCGCGTGAAGCCACGCGCGACATCGCGCGGTATCGTCACGGGGGCAGGGGCGCTGGCGCGCTGCCACGTGCCGGTTGTCGCGCGCATTGCGGGCGGTGCGTCGCCGCCCGGGCACTGGGTGG
>CAZPON010000183.1:0-1081 GCA_964588045.1 uncultured Gemmatimonas sp. | reverse complement strand
GGTGGATTTCACCGGACGTGCGTTCGTCACCACGCGCGGCTTGCGCATCGAGGGCGAGATCACCGCGCTGCCACATGCCAGTCGCGACTGGCGTCGCGTGGCGCGCGGACGCACGGGCGAGATCATCGATCGTGACTTCGGCCGCAATGCGGCGCTCGTGCGCGCGCTGCTCATTGCCGACCAGGATGGCATTGCGCCGCAGGTGCGCGACACGTTCGCCGATGCCGGCCTCGTGCACCTGCTGTCGATTTCCGGCTTGCACGTGGCCATCATTGCCGGCGCACTGCTTACGCTTGCCGGAGCGCTGCGCATTGCGCGCACCGCGAGCTATGTGGCGGCGATGCTGGTCATCACGGCCTACGTCGTCGTGCTTGGCGCGCCCGCGCCGGCGGTGCGCAGTGCCGTGATGCTCGGCATTGTCGGCCTGTCCGAGCAACTGCAGCGGCCGACGCATCCGTGGACAGCGCTGGCCCTGGGTGCCGTCATTCCGGCGCTCCAGCCGGAGGTCGTACTCGATCTCGGATGGCAACTGAGCGTGGGCGGCATGGCATCGCTGGTGGCGGCCCGCGCACTGCTGCGCCGACTGCGCCATGCAGAGCGACCGCGAAGGCCCGGATGGTCCCGTCAGGTGCTCATGCAATTCCAGCGGCTCGACGGCTGGCGGTACGGGCTGGCGAGGGAAGTGGTCACCGGCACGGTGGCCACACTGGTCACTGCGCCGCTCATCGCGTGGACATTCGGGCGCATCAGCATCATCGCGCCGCTCTCGAATCTTGCGGCGGGGCCGTTGGTGGCCTTCGTGCAGCCCGCGCTGTTTCTCGCGTTGCTCGCGGCGCCGTGGCCGGCGCTGAGCGGCGTCATCGCGTCGGCGAGTGCGCCGCCGCTGGCGTTGCTGGACCTCGTGGCACGGGCCGCAGCGGCCGTACCCGGTGCCGCCCTCCACATCGCGCCAACGGCCATCGGCGCCACCTGCGCCGGACTGGCGACGGCGGCCTTTGTGCGGGCCACTGCGTCGCGCCGATGGGCCCCGGGGATCGTCATTGCCGCCACCGCGCTCGCCATGGCGGTGTGGAGCCCGGCA
>CAZPON010000182.1:2170-6947 GCA_964588045.1 uncultured Gemmatimonas sp. | reverse complement strand
GTTGACGGCGATGCCGGAGAGCAGGATGCGCACCGGACCGTCCTGGTAGATGACGGACACGCGCGAACCGGCCGAGACGATCGGTGCGGCGCCGACCGCGGGCGCGCGCAGCACTTCACCGGCCGCAATCGCCCGTCGCGTGATCCATCCGGGCACGGCACGCGTGGTGTCCGGCGCGACGTTCGACCAGCGCCACACGATGCTGGTGTCGACGAGCGCGATGTCCTCGGCGCGCAGGGTGTCGCCGCGTTGCAGCGCGCGCGCCGCCACCGTGAGTCGCACGCGGGCCATGCCGCGCACGACGGCGTCCGACGACTCGGCCACGGCCACGCGCGGCACGGCATCCTGCGCGAACAGCGGCATCGGGATGCCCACGGTGCACAGGCACGCCAGGAGAACGGTGCGCATGAGCATCAGCGCGCGATGTTGTTGGCGATCTGGCCCATCTCGTCGGCCGTCTTGATGGCTTTCGAGGCGATTTCGTACGCCCGCATGGCGCTGATCATCTCGACCATCTCCTGCACGATCTCGACGTTGCTGCCTTCGAGGGCGCCCTGCTGCAGCCGGCCGAAGCCGTCTTCAGTGGGAACACCAACCACCGGCCGGCCCGACGATGCAGTGGGCGCGTAGAGGTTCTGGCCCAGCGTGATGAGGCCCGACGGATTCGCGAAGTTGGCGAGTTCGATGCGGCCGATCTCGGTGGGCTGGATGTCCTTGCCGCGGCGCACCGTGACGATGCCGGTGTTGGAGATGGTCAGCTCCGACGCATCGTCCGGCACACGGATCGCCGGCTCCAGCGCCTGTCCGCCGCTGGTGACGAGCACACCCTGATCGGAAATCTGGAAGCTGCCGTCACGCGAGTAGGCGATCTCGCCCGTGGGCATGCGGATCTGGAAGAAGCCTTCGCCTTCGATTGCGATATCGAGGTTGCGCCCGGTCTGCTCCAGCGGACCTTGCTGGTGCAGGCGCTGCACGCCGGCCAGCCGTGTGCCACGACCGATCTGGATGGCCGGCGCGGTATTGGCGTCGGGATCATCGAGGATCTGCTGACCCTGGATGGTCTGGTACAGCAAGTCTTCGAAATGCGCGCGGCTGCGCTTGAAGCCCGGCGTGTTGACGTTGGCCAGGTTGTTGGAAATGATCTCGGTGCGCGATTGCTGCGCCTGCATGCCGGTAGCGGCGGCGCGAAGGGCTGGATCCATGGGGCGTTCCGGTTAGACGGGCTTGGCGAGATCGGTCACGGCGATTCCGCGTACCGCATCGATGGTGGACAACGTCTTCTGCGCGGCGCCGTAGCGATGCAGGACTTCGATCATCGCCGTCATTGCGCTCATCGAGTTCACGTTCGACTCCTCCACGAATCCCTGGCGCACCTTGCGCAGTTCTGGCGGAATCACGGTCCGGCTGGCGTCGGGTACGAACTGCGTGCCGCCTTCGTGTTGCAGGTCGGTGTTGTCGGCGACGCGCTCGACGCGCAGTCGCTGTACGGTGCGGCCGTTGACCTTCACCATGCCGGTGGTATCGATCTCGACGACGCCCAGCGGCAGGATCACCGGCCCGTTGTCGCCAAGCACGGCGTGGCCCCGCTCGTCGACGAGCTGGCGGTCGGCGTCCAGCCGGAAGCTTCCGTTGCGGACCAGGCGCTCGCCTTGCGGCGTCTCGGTGACGAAGAACCCGTCGCCTTCGATGGCGAGGTCGAGCGTGTTGTGCGTTTCGGTCAGGGTGCCGGGCGACAGGTCGAGGGCCGTATCGGTGCCGGCCAGAGCGCCATCCATGATTCGGGAGAAGGCCGTCTCGGCCTTGAACCCGCGGGTCGAGGCATTGGCGAGGTTGTTGGCCAGCACCTGCTGCCGGCGCTCCAGCATCTGGAGGGCGGCCGCGGCGCTTCGCATTCCGGTTGGACGAACTGGATCAGGCATGGCGTGCTTGGGGAAAGGGTGCACGAACTCATCTCCCCAAAACGCAACGGTCGGGCCACGGAATGCAGAATGCGTAAATACTTACTGAGTAACGGTTTAGCGAAAGACGTCAGACCGGAGACGGGAGACGGGAGACCCTCCCGGGACGGCAGATCATGCCGCAGGCGGCTGGAGTTGCCGAGTGCCGGCAGAGATGGCGAGGAGCAACCGGACGGCGTCAATTGGGAGTCCGGTCTTCCAGGCGATGTCGCTGGTGGTGGCACCGGAGGCCGCCAGGGCTTCAACGGCGCGGGGGGTCTGCTGCCGGTTCGTGATCACGCGGCTGCCAGTGCGGGGGGTCAGACGCGAAATGGGGGTGTCCGCTGACAGTGTCGCGCCGAGCGAACGGGCAGGCCTCTGACGACGCACAAGGAGGGTCGCCAGAACGCCGGCGACGGCGAGCACGACCAATCCGGGCAGGGCGAAGCGAATCACCGGCGCGGGGAGGGTCGCCAACGTGCCCGACGCGAGCTCCATGCTTCGCGACGCCATGGAACGCGCGGCCCACACCATCGTGGTGCCGATGCCGGACGTGAGGCGCATGGCCTCATTCATGGCACTCGGCTGCGTGACACGCGCAACCACCGGTGCCACTACCAGTGCGCCGGCCAGTACGCCGCCGATCGTGACGCCGATGGCGATGGTGCCGATCAGCACCGAGCGCACGAGCAGGGAGGCCGATGCGGCCTGGCGCGTGCGATCGATCAGTGAGTTGCTGCGCCGCGTGGCGTGACGTTGCGTCATGCGACGTGGTCCCGCAACGGCTTGAGCTCGACCCGCAACTTGCTGAGCGCCTTCGAGCGAATCTGCGACACGCGTGACTCGGTGAGTTCGAGCACCTTCGCGATCTCGTGCAGCTTGAGTTCCTCGAAGTAGTACAGCGACAGCACGATGCGCTCCTGTTCCTTGAGGTGCAGGATCGCGTCCTTGAGGTGCGAGACTTCCTGTTCGTGCGTGAGCTGTTCCTCGACCTCGGAGTCTTCGCAACTGGGCAGCATCTCCGCGGGCGACGGCGCGCTGTTCTCGCGCTCGCCCGGTGCGCGGTCGAGCGGAATGTGGTGCGCCCCCTCGACGTCGGCCTGCCAGCGCCAGAGCGTGTCCATGTCGATGTTGAGCTGCGCGGCCAGTTCGCGATCCTCGGGGAGGCGTCCGTGCTGGCGCATCCACGCTTCGCGCGCGGCACTCAGTTCGCGCGTCTTGCGACGGATCGAGCGCGGCACGTGATCCTGCTTGCGCAGCTCGTCGAGGATCGCGCCGCGAATGCGCGGTGCCGCGAACGTGCTGAAGGCGAGTCCGCGGCTGGCGTCGAAGCTTTCGAGCGCGGCCATGAGACCCATCGCGCCGGCGCTCACCAGTTCGTCGAAGTCGGCGCGCACGGCCAGCGTGCGCGACACCTGCCTGGCGACGTGATGCACGAGACCGAGGTGCTCCTGCAGCAGGCGATCACGGGCGGCATCACGCGCTGCGGCGGTGCCCGCGTGGTAGGAGTGCCAGAGCGAGGTGGTCATGGCCGCGGTTCCTTGGGACGTTGCGGAGGTCACAATCAGACACCAGGTCGAGTGGAGGAAGTCCCGGCCAACAGGCGCATCACGACATCGTGTGCAGCAATGGCCGCAGGAGAACCGGCTGCCGCATCGGGGAATGGCATTCCCGAGCGGAGCGCGGCGTCGAGCGTCGGATCGGCGGGCACGGCGCCGGCGAGGCGCAGGGCACGGCCGAGGAACTGACGGACACCGGCATTGATGGCGTCGAAGCAACGCGAGGCTTCGCTTCCTTCATGCCGATTGACGAGCACGTCGATTGGAAGGGCACCGTGCCGGGTGTGCACGGCCTTGCACAGCGCGTAGGTGGCGGCGAGTCCGATCGGATCGGCGCCCGCTGCCACGGCGAGCAACCGTTCGCCGCCGTGCGGGGTGATGGCCGCCGTCACCGCGTCGAATCGTGCACCGCAGTCGATCACCACCAGGTCGAACGCAGGCGACAGCGAGCCGAGTCGTCGCATGCACGCGCGTCGTTCGGCGGCGGTGAGTGCTGCGGCCGACGCGACACGCGGCGCACCGCCGGCCACCAGCGTGAGAGTCGTGCTCACGGGCGTGACGATATCGGTTGCCGGGAATCGACCGCCGCGCAGGTCCTGCCAGCCGGCATGCGCACTGACGCCCAGCAGCATCGCGAGCGGACCCACATGTTCGTCGGCATCGATGAGCAGCACGCGCACGCCATCACCGGCTGCGGCCACGGCAATGAGTGCGGACACCAGCGTGGTGCCGCTGCCCCCGCGTCCACTGGCGCACAGCAGCGTCGGCACCCCGTCGGTACCGCCATCGCGACGCCCACCGAACGCGTCGGCGCGACGCCCCATGAGGGCGTCTGCCTGCGACGAGCCGGCTGGCCGCGTGGCGAGGAGCGACATCATCAGGCCGACATCCAGTCACGCTCCACGTCGGCCGACAGGCCGAACGCGCGGAGCAGGCGGGAGACGCCCGGCTTGAGGTCCGTCGGCACATCCTGTCCATCGGTGATCCAGCGCGACGGCATGTCGAGCGACAGCGCAAGGTCGGTGACGCCCGCCTCGCGCGGCACTTCGTCCATCTTGGACAGCAGCACGTGCGTCGCGCCGCAGTGCGCACGCGACGTGCGGTACGCGCGCGCCACATCGACCGCGAGGTCGTGGCGCAACGTGGCCGGCATCACGAGGTGCACTTCATCGGGATTCAGCGCGTCGAGCAGCGAACGCCAGCGTTCCGTCAACTCGGCCGAGGCCGGGCTGCGACCGGGCGTGTCGATGATCACGACATCGCACGACGACAACCGCTTCA
>CAZPON010000182.1:0-2160 GCA_964588045.1 uncultured Gemmatimonas sp. | reverse complement strand
CTCGGCGTATGTCGCGAGCTGCTCCATGCCGCCAACGCGATACGTGTCGAGCGTGAGCAGTCCCGCGCGCGCGGCGCCGAACGTGCCGCGGCGCACGGCGAGCTTGGCGGCCGTGGTGGTCTTGCCGGCGCCGGTGGGCCCCACCAGTGCAATGCGATACGGAGTGCCGTCCGGCCGGCGCATGTTGCGCGGAAACGGTGCGGGCTCGAGACGCGCGCGCACGCGATCGATCGTGTCCGACGTGGTGGCCAGGACCTCGACCATCGGCACGCCGCCATCGCGCACCGCGCGCGTATGCAGGATCATGACGTCGTCGCCCAGCGCGCGACGGGCGCGATCGGCCACGAGTGACAGGTCGGCCCCGCGGAATCGTTCAAGCGCCATGCGGCATCTCCCAGGTGGCAACGCTGCTCAGCGTGATGGCGGCCGGCAGTTCGGCCAGCGACACCACCGGAAGGCTTGGCAGGACCGGCTCGATCAGGCGACGCACACCAACGCGCAACGATGGCGGCGCGATGAGCGGCAATGGACGGCCATCCACGGCGTACGTCGTGGCCAGGTGATTCAGGTCGCGCAGCATGCCGGCCAGTGAGTCGGGGGTGAGCAGCGGCGCGTTGGGCTGCGACGCGCGCGGCGAGAACAGTCCCACCAGCGCCGCCTCCAGCCGGCCGCCGATGGTGATGCCGCGCACCACACCGGCGCTGTCGGCGAACATGCGCGCGATCACGTTGGTGAGTGACTTGCGCACGACTTCGGTGAGCACTTCCGGATCCTTCGTGGACTCGGCGCCGTCGCCGAGTGCTTCGAGAATCGTGACCAGGTCGCGAATGGGCACGCGCTCGCGCAGCAGGCGCTGCAGCACACGGTGCAGCACGCTCAGCGACACCTTGCTCGGGATGATCTCTTCGACCAGCGCCGGGTGCGACTTCTTGAGCGTCTCCACCATCTCCTGCACTTCCTGGCGGCCCAGCAGCTCCGATGCGCTCCCCTTCAGCGTTTCCAGCAGGTGCGTGGCCACGACCGTGGTCGGTTCCACCACCACGTAGCCCAGGGCCTCCGCTTCGGTGCGGCGCGAGCCGGCGATCCAGCGCGCCGGCATGCCGAACGACGGATCGATGGACTCCATGCCGTCGATTTCCGCGACGACACCACCGGTGTTGAGCGCCATCATGAAGCGCGGCAGCACTTCGGCGCGCGCGACTTCGGAGCCGCGCAGCTTGATGACGTACTCGTTGGCCGGGAGGCGAATGTCGTCGCGAATGCGAATGGGCGGCACGAGGATGCCCAGCTCGAGCGCCGCCTGCTTGCGCAGCAGCGAGATGCGCTCCAGCAGGTCGCCGCCCTGGCTTTCGTCGATGAGCGGAATGAGCGCGTAGCCCACTTCCAGTTCGATCGGGTCGATCTGCAGCAGGTCGCGCATCGGATCCGCCGGCGCCGGTGCTTCCACCTCCGCGGGAGCCGCCGACACCATCGCGAAATCATTGCGGCGCGTTTCGGCCTGGCCCGACATGCGCGCCAGCAGTGCCGCACCGGCGGCGAGTGATACGAACGGGAACATCGGCAGGCCCGGCACAAGGCCGAACGCGCCGAGCACCGCGGCCGCCATCCACATCGCGCGCGGGTGTGAACCCAGTTGGCGGCTCAGCACGACGCCCATGCGATCGGTGCCGGTGGCACTCGTCACCATGAGGCCGGCCGCGGTGCTGATGATGAGCGCCGGCACCTGCGACACCAGGCCGTCGCCAACCGTGAGCAGCGTGTAGGTGGCGCCGGCCTGGGCCAGCGGCATGTCCTTCTGCACGACACCAATGAAGATGCCGCCAAGGATGTTGACGGCGACAACGAGGATGCCGAGGATCGCATCGCCCTTCACGTACTTCGAGGCGCCGTCCATCGCGCCGTAGAAGTCGGCGGTGCGCGAGATCTCGTCGCGGCGAATGCGCGCTTCCTTTTCGTCGATCAGGCCGGCGGACAGATCGGCGTCGATGGCCATCTGCTTGCCGGGCATCGCATCGAGGGTGAAGCGCGCCGCGACTTCGGCGATGCGTCCGGCACCCTTGGTGATGACGATGAAGTTGATGCCGATGAGCAGCAGGAAGATGACGATACCGACGGCATAGTTGCCGCCGATGACGAACTCGCCGAATGCCTCGATGACCT
>CAZPON010000181.1:5442-6967 GCA_964588045.1 uncultured Gemmatimonas sp. | reverse complement strand
GACATCGATGTTGCCGTTGGTGTCGGTCTTCACCACCACCACGCTGAAGCCCGCCATCACCGCACTCGCCGGGTTCGTGCCGTGCGCCGACTGCGGAATGAGGCACACCGTGCGGTGGTGGTCGCCGCGTGCATGATGATAGGCGCGAATCACCAGCAACCCCGCGTACTCGCCCTGTGAACCCGCGTTCGGCTGCAGCGACACGCCGGCGAATCCGGTCACCTCGGCGAGATCCTGCTCCAGCTCGTGGAACAGCGCCTGGTATCCCTCGGTTTGCGACGATGGCGCAAACGGATGCAGTTGCCCGAACTCGGGCCACGTGACCGGGATCATCTCGGCCGTCGCGTTCAGCTTCATCGTGCAGGAGCCCAGCGGGATCATGCCGTGCACGAGCGAGAAGTCGCGGGCCTGCAGCGCGTACAGGTAACGCAGCATCTCCGTCTCGCTGCGATACCGATGGAACACCGGATGCGTGAGGAACGGGGTCACGCGACGGAAGCGCTCGTCGTACCGGGTATCGACCTCGCCCGCCACATCGTCGAACGCGAAGTCGGGCACGTCACCGCCGTTGAACACCGTCCACAGGTCGACGATATCGGCCGGCGTGGTGGTCTCGTCCAGCGCAACCGTCAGTGCACCCGGTTCGAGGACGCGCAGGTTCATGTGATGCGCGTCCGCGGCCGTGAGGATGTCCTCCTGGCCGTGCACACCGACTTCCACCCGGATCGTGTCGAAGTAGTTGTCGTTGGTGATCGAGAACCCCAGCCGCTCGAGCCCGGCCGCCAGTGTCGCCGCGAGCCCGTGCACGCGCTGCGCGATGTGCGTGAGCCCTTCGGGACCGTGATAGACCGCGTACATCCCGGCCATCACCGCCAGCAGCACCTGCGCCGTGCACACGTTGCTGGTGGCCTTCTCGCGGCGGATGTGCTGTTCGCGGGTCTGCAGCGCCATGCGCAAGGCGGGCCTGCCGTCGGCGTCACGCGACACCCCGATGATGCGCCCCGGAAGCAGCCGCTTGTACTCGTCGCGCGTGGCGAAAAACGCAGCGTGCGGTCCGCCGAGGCCCATTGGTACGCCGAAGCGCTGCGCGCTTCCCACCGCGATATCGGCACCCCATTCGCCCGGCGGCGTGAGCAGGCAGAGCGCCAGCAGGTCCGTCGCGACAACGACCATCGCTCCCGCCCCGTGCGCCTGGTCGCACAAGCCGCGGTAGTCCGTCACCGCCCCATCGGTGCCCGGGTACTGCAGCAGCACACCGAACACCGTGTCGTCCAGCGCCATCGCATCGGGACTGGCCACCACCATGTTCACGCCGCGAGCCTCGGCGCGCACGCGCACCACCTCGATGGTCTGCGGATGACAATCGGACGCCACGACGAACGTGTTGCGCGTCGCGCTGCCCTTGGCCGCGAGCGCCAGCGCCATGGCTTCGGCCGCCGCCGTGCCTTCGTCCAGCAGCGACGCGTTGGCGATCTCGAGACCGGTGAGATCGATGACCACCGTCTGGTAGTTGAGCAGCGCTTCC
>CAZPON010000181.1:0-5432 GCA_964588045.1 uncultured Gemmatimonas sp. | reverse complement strand
GCGCGATCTCGGCCTGATAGGGCGTGTAGGCCGTGTACCAGGCGGGGTTCTCCATCACGTTGCGCAGGATCACGCCGGGCGTGTGCGTGCCGTAGTAGCCCATGCCGATATGCGAGCGATACAGCATGTTGCGCGACGCCATGCGCGCGAGCGCCGCGAGCACCTCCGGCTCACTGCGCGACGGGCCGGTGGCGAGGGTGCCGCGAAAGCGGATGGACTCCGGCACGACCGCGTCGATGAACGCATCGAGGGACTCGTAGCCGAGCACCGAGAGCATTTCCTGCTGCTCGGCTGCGCTGGGGCCAATGTGGCGCGGAATGAACGAATCAGCCGCGAAGGACGCCGACAAAGTGGTGCGCGTAGCCATGACCATCCTCGAGAAACGAGCCGAAGCTCGGGACATACCGGGAGATTTGGAGCCAACACCTTAACTTACCGCGATGAAGACCGAACCGGGGGGCGTCGAACTGCCGCCAGCATGGCGGATCGTGCGCACCGCGCCGGCGTCAGGGGCGTACAACATGGCGGTCGACGCCGCCCTGCTGGCGTCGGCGTCCGGTCGCGGTTTCGGCGTCTGGCGCACCTACGCATGGGAGAGGCCAACCGTCTCCTTTGGCCGCAATGAAGCGGCCGGGAGTCGGTTCACACCCGATTCCATCGCTGCGGCCGGCCTCGACGCGGTACGTCGTCCCACCGGCGGACGGGCCCTGCTGCACGATGCGGAGGTCACCTACAGTGTGACCGTGCCGATCGGTGACCAGACCCCATGGAAGGCCGTGTACGCCGCCGTCAACGGCATTCTTCTGGCCGCGCTGCGGTCCATCGGCGTGGCGGCCGAACTCGTGCCGGAGTCGGCGTCCACGCCAGTGCGAACGCCAGTGCGAACGCCAGTGCGAACGCCAGTGCGAACGCCAGTGCGAACGCCAATGCGACCCGACGGGCCGCTGTGCTTTGACCAGCCGGCACCCGGAGAGATCGTAGTGCACGGGGCCAAACTGTCGGGCAGCGCGGTCTGGCGGGAACGCGGCGCGTACCTGCAGCACGGCAGCATTCTCCTGCACGACAGCCAGCATCGCCTGCAAGCGGCCATGCGCCTCACTCCGCACCCGACAACGGCCGGTCCGGCGCCCGCCGCCTCGCTCGCCACGTGCCTGCCATCTCCTCCGGCCTGGGACACGGTCGCGTCGGCCTTGGAGCGTGCGTTGCGCGATGTCGTGGCCGAACATCACCCGGCGGACGCTCATGTCACGTCCGACGACGCCGCGCTCCCCGATGCCGCCCTGATCGAGCAGCACGCCGTGCGCTTTCGTGACGCAACGTGGCTCTGGCGCAGATAGCTTGTACTCGTCATCCTACCGCGCAGCGATTCACACCTCACCAACCGGAACCCGATGCCTCCTCTCGTCCTTCGGACCGTCAGGCAGACCTTCGCGGCGTGGATGGGCCGTCGCGCGCCGCTGATGCTTGCCGGTGTCGCCCTGGTGTTGCTGGCGGCGTGCCGCGGCGACGACGACGGCGCTGGCCAGGGGACCATGATCATCGTGATCCCGGCCGAACCGAGGACGTTGTTCCCGCCGCGTGCGAGCCAAAACCAGGAACTGGCCGTCGTCGGATCGCTGTTCGACCGCCTGGCCGAGATCGGTCCGGAGCTCGGCACCGTTGGTGATGCCGGATTCACGCCACAGCTCGCCTCCAGTTGGCAATGGGCGGCGGATTCGATGTCGATCGCCTTTGCGCTTCACCCGGGCGCCCGCTGGCACGATGGCGCTCCGGTCCGCGCCGAGGATGTGCGCTACACGTTCCATGTGTACACCTCCGATGCGGTGCTCAGCCACGCGAAGTCGCTGCTCGGCAACATCGATTCCGTCTCGGTGCGCGATTCCCTGACGGCGGTGTTCTGGTTCAAGCGTCGCACGCCACAGCAGTTCATGGACGCGACGTACAGCATGTACATCCTCCCGTCGCACCTGCTGGCATCGTTGCCGGATACGGCGCTCGTGAACGCGCCGTTCGGACGAGCCCCCGTTGGCACGGGGCGGTTCAGGTTCGTCAGGTGGGACGCGGGGTCGAGGCTCGAGATCATCGCCGATACGGCGAACGCCCGCGGACGCGCCAAGCTCGATCGCGTCATCTGGACGTACGTCTCCGACCTCGGGGCGGCCACGGTCAAGCTGTTCGCCGGCGAAGCCGACTTCCTCGAGAAGATCAGGGCGGAAAACATTCCGGAGCTTGCCAACAACAAGTCGTTGCGGCTCGTGAACAACTTTGCCCTCGGCTACAGTTTCCTCGGCTTCAACCTGCGCGCGCGTCGTTCCACCGCGGTACCGCATCCGGTTTTCGGTGACGTGCGCGTGCGGCGCGCGCTGGCCATGGCGCTCGACCGCAACCGCATGGTCCGCGCGACGCTCGACTCGCTCGGCATGGTCGCCCTGGGCCCGGCGCCGCGCGTGCTCATTCCCGACACCGCGGCCCTGCGTCAGTTGCCCTACGATATCGCCGCCGCGAAGGCACTGCTCGACAGTGCCGGCTGGACCGACACCGACGGCGACGGTATCCGCGAGCGTGATGGACAGAAGCTGGCCTTCGAGTTGCTGGCGCCGTCATCGAGTGCGACGCGCAACAAGCTCGCGGTCCTCATTCAGGCCACGCTCAAGGACGTCGGCGCGGCGGTGACCCTGCAATCCGTGGACCCATCGGCGCTTGGCGGAAAGCTCGAGATGCGCGACTTCGACGCCTGGATGGGCGGGTTTTCCACGAATCCGGGACTGCAGGGCACGCGCCAGACGTGGGCATCCCGGGGCGGGTTGAACTACCAGGGCTACGTCAGTCCGGCGTTCGATGCACTGCTCGACAGCGCCCTCACCAGCTTCGATGCCGAACGCAGTCACCGTTTCTGGACGCGCGCGTTCCAGCAATCGATCGACGATGTGCCGTCGGCGTGGCTGTATGAGGAACGGGTGCCGGTCGTCCTCCACAAGCGCATTCACATGCAACCGCTGCGCGCCGACGCATGGTTCGCCTACCTCGCCGACTGGTCCATTGCTCCCGGGGACCGGATCGATCGGGACAAGATCGGCCTGGGAGGCGCGCGCTGAACCCGGCGACGGATGCGCGGGGACTGGTGGCGCGGCTCATCAGCCGCGCCATCCAGAGCGTCCTCGTCGTCGTCGTCGCGGCGAGCCTCTCGTTCCTGCTGCTGCACCTCGCGCCCGGCGATCCGTTTTCCACCATCGCCGATCTCAGCAGCGTGCCGCCGGACCTGCGTGAGCAGTGGAACACGCAGCAGGGATTCGACCGGCCGGTGGCCGAACAGTACGTCCGCTGGATGGGCAACGTGGCCCGTTTGCACTTCGGTCACTCCACATCGCAGCACCGTCCGGTGCTCGATGTGATCGGTGACCGATTGCCGAACACGCTGCTGCTCATGAGCCTCGCACTCGCCGCCAGCATCATGCTGGGCTCGATGCTGGGCGCGTGGCAGGGGGCGCGTGCCGGGTCGCGGGGGGATCGCGCGGTGACGTTCACCTCACTGGTGCTCTATTCCATCCCGGAGTTCTGGTTTGCGCTCGCGCTGATGTTCGTGTTCGCCTATCGACTGCACCTGCTGCCGGCCAGCGGCATCGTGGATGTCGCGATGCACGACACCATGACGCCGTGGTGGCAGTTCGTCGACCGCGCGCGGCACCTCGTGCTGCCGTGGACAGCGCTCACCGTCATGGGCACCGCGATCTTTGCGCGCTATCAGCGTGCGTCGATGTGCGAAAGCTTGCGCGAGCCGTTCGTGCGGACGGCACGGGCCAAGGGACTGTCCGAATCGGCCGCCCGGCGACAAGCGTGGCGCACGGCGGCGCTTCCGATTGTCACGCTCGTCGGCTTGTTCTTCCCCGCGCTGCTGACCGGCGCCGTGTTCGTCGAGCGCATCTTCGGCTGGCCCGGGCTCGGGAGCGCATTGCTCGATGCGATCCGTCATCATGACTACGCACTGGTGAGTGCCTGCGTGATCATCGGGAGCGCCATGTCCGCCCTGGGCAGCCTGCTGGCCGATGTGGTACGCGTGCTGGTCGACCCCCGGCTGCGCATCACATGATCGCCGGCGTCGCAGAAACCGCAACGGCAGTGCCGCCGATGAAATGGCGACTGCCCCTGGTATTCGTGCTCCTGCTGGTCGTCGTCGCGCTGCTGGCCCCGTTGCTCGCTCCGCATACGCCGGATCAGCCACCCGACTACGATGTCATGCGCAACCTGCCCCCCTCGGGTGCGCACCCCTTCGGCACCGACGGACTGGGGCGCGACGTGCTGAGCCGGGTGCTGTACGGGTCGCGCGTCTCGCTGTCACTGGCGTTCGCCTCGGTGTCGCTCGCGCTCATGCTGGGCACCCTGTACGGTGCGCTCGCCGGCATGCTGGGCGGCGTCGTGGACCGCCTGCTCATGCGGGGACTCGATGTCGCGCTGTCGATTCCGCGACTGCTCCTCCTCCTGGCGGTGACGGCGTTCTGGAATGCGCTGCCGCTCTGGGCGCTCATCGTGCTGCTCGGCACGACGGGATGGTTCGACGTCGCGCGCCTGGTTCGCGGCGAGATCCAGTCACTGGTGCAACGGGACTTTGTGCTTGCCGCACGGGCAGCGGGCGTGGGGCGCCTGCGGCTGCTCTCGCATCACTTGCTGCCGCACCTTGTGCCGCTGCTGATCGTCAGCGCCACGCTCAACGTCGCCGGCACGATCGCGCTCGAGGCCGGCCTGAGCTATCTCGGGCTGGGCGTGCAGCCGCCGCTTCCCAGCTGGGGCACGATCCTGCTCGACGGTTCAGGGCTGATCGACTCGCAGTGGTGGCTGACGCTCTTCCCCGGACTGGCCATCATCGCGGCCGTCCTGGCCTGCCACGCACTCGGTGACGCCTTGCGCGATCTCTTCGCCATGGATCAGGTTCCCGCGTGACCGTTCCCCACCCCGTGTCCCTGTCCGACGCGCACGCGCCGTTCAGCCAGCCGCACGACCACGCGTTGCTGACCGTCGAGTCGCTGCGCGTCACGTTCCCCGCCGACGGCACCATGGCCCGCGCGGTCGACGGCGTGTCGTTCACCGTGTCGGCGGGCGAGACGGTGTGCGTCGTCGGGGAATCCGGCTGCGGCAAGTCCATCACCGCGCTGTCGCTGCTGCGGCTGGTGCCGCCGCCGGGGCGCATCGAGCCCGGCAGCGCGGTGCAGTTCGAGGGTCAGGATCTCCTCGCCCTGGCCGAGGAGCCGCTGCGCTCGATTCGCGGTCGTCGCATGAGCATGATCTTCCAGGAACCGATGACGGCACTGAATCCGGTGCTCACGGTGGGCGACCAGGTCGCCGAAGTCGTGCGCGTGCACACCACCGCCACGCGGCGCGAGGCGTGGGAGCGCGCCGTGAGTATGCTGCGTGATGTCGGCATCGCCGACCCGGCCGAA
>CAZPON010000180.1:2869-7025 GCA_964588045.1 uncultured Gemmatimonas sp. | reverse complement strand
GTTCCCGAGCGCGGTCGCGTCGGCTGGGTTTTCCGAATGACGACTCGGCGGCGCGACGTCGTCCCTTGTAGCTCGTCCAGTCGCGGATGTGCCGGTCGAATCCGCGATCGAACCGTTCGCGTTCGCGATTGCGTTCGCGTGGCGTGATCGGGTGCTGTTGTTCGCCTGCTCGCTCAACGCGAGGGCGAGTTGCGTCGCTATCGGTGCGCGTGGTTGCGATCGCGGCAGCGGGCGAGTGGATGTCATCGTTGGCGGAGACGCCGAGTCCGCCCCAGGTGATGGGCTGCCCGTCGGCGTCGTGGGCGTTTCCGCCGACAGCGGCCCAGGGACGACGCGTGCCGCGTGCCACGCCGCGCCGATCGGGAATCTCGGAATCCGTACACACGCGACCCGCCATGACGATGTCACTGCTCACCTCGATATGTCGAACGTTGCGACTGGGACCCCCTTTCTCCACGACCACTGCAAACCCGCGCGTCACCGGCTCTTGTCGTCGCGCGGCGAGCGGTTCGAGTCGCAATCGCACTGCACCGCTCACTCGGCTGGGCCGCGCTTCATGCTGTGCCTCGTGCTGCAGCACCACGCACGCGGCGTCGCGTTCGCGCGCGAGCTGGGCGAGTCGCACGCCGTGCACGCGCGACAACGGCGGCGCACCATCGATGACCACCAGCGCGAACACGCCGCTGCGCAGCAACAGGTCGGCGCACCACGCACTGCGCCGGCCATCGCGCGGTCGCACCATCACCAGCCGGTCGCCGAGTCCGGTAAACGGGGCAGGGGCGAGGGTGCGACGGGCGTCGATCCACGCCACCCAGCCTCCGGTGCGCAGCACGCGGGTGACTGTCTGGCGCAGCAGGGCGGTCTTGCCGGACGCCAGCGCGCCCACGACCTCGGTGATGCGGCCGCGTGGAATCCCGCCGCCGAGCGCGGCATCGAGTCCGGCGATGCCGGTGGCCCAGGGGCTCCCCGCTGTGCGTCCACTCGCCACCACCGCTTCCAGCTGAGTGCGGAGCGAGGCCAGCCCGAGGGCGGGGCGGGTGAGGGGTTGAGGGAGGGCGAGGGCGGCGGTCATTCGAGATGGAGTGGGATATCCCATGGGATACCGAATAAAAACCGAATATCAGACATACGGCTAGGGCGCTTCCCGGGTGTTTTGAGGGTTGTCCTGTTTTACTCAATACACTGAGTAAAATTACTCAGTACAATGAGTAATCCTCAGCAGCCCGTCCTTGAGCGCGAATACACTGCGGTGCTGGCCAACCGATTGGCCGAGCCTCGGCGCTTTCTGCATGTGGTGACGGGCCCGCGCCAGGTTGGAAAGACCACGCTCGTGCAGCAGGTCCTGACGCAACTCAACCAACCGAGCGTCTTTGTTTCAGCGGACCAACCCGCGCTGCAGGATGCCGCCTGGCTCGCCGCCCAATGGGAACGTGCACGCGTGCTGGCGAAGGAGGCTGGCAACCAAGGGGCGGTGCTCGCGCTGGACGAAGTGCAGAAGATTCCCGACTGGTTGGAGGCGGTGAAGCGGCTTTGGGATGAGGACACGCGCGATCACGTGCCACTGCGCGTCGTCATACTCGGCTCCGCACCGCTTCTGGTGCATCGCGGCCTGACCGAAAGCCTGGCTGGGCGCTTCCAGATGCTGCACGTGCCGCATTGGTCCTTCACCGAAATGCAGACGGCGTTCGGATTCACCCTGGAGCAGTTCCTGTACTTCGGCGGGTATCCCGGCGCTGCGCCCCTGGTGAACGACCATGCGCGCTGGCGGCGCTACCTGCTTGACGCGCTCATCGAAACGACGATCTCGCGTGACGTGCTGCTGCTCACGCGTGTAGACAAGCCCGCACTCTTGCGACGGCTGTTCGAGTTGGGGTGCCGCTACTCGGGCCAGATCCTGTCGTTCACGAAGATGCTTGGACAGCTTCACGACGCAGGCAACACGGTGACGCTGGCGCACTATCTGGAACTGTTGGCGGGAGCCGGTATGCTGACGGGCCTCTCCAAGTATTCCGGCAAGGTCGTGCGACGCCGGGCGTCGAGTCCAAAGCTGCAGGTGTTCAACACCGCGCTCCTCACCGCCCAGTCAGGGCTCACGCCCGACGAAGCGCGAAGCGACTCCGAATTCTGGGGACGCCTCACCGAATCCGCTGTGGGAGCGCATCTGGCCAACGCCGCAGCCCGAGGGCTCTGTGAATTGTTCTACTGGCGCGAAGGAAACCGCGACGTGGATTTTGTGTTGCGATCAGGTCGCGTCGTGGTGGGCATCGAAGTGAAGAGCGGTCGCGCCGCGTTGACGCACCCGGGTTTGGCTGCCTTCAACGAGGCGTTCACGCCGACACGCATGCTGCTCGTGGGCGGCGATGGCATTCCGGTGGAAGAGTTCCTGTCACGCCCAGTGACCGACTGGCTGCAACCCTGAAATCAAACGGCGGCATCGCCGTGCTGCGAAACGCGATGATCCCACTCAGGGCCGAGCAACACCGAGTCAGCTCCGCCAGTCGGATAGGCGAACCGAAGCCCTCCTACTCGAGCTGCACCAGCGTCTGCCCGCGCGGATGCACCAGCCGCAGCACCTGGTCTTGGCCTTCACGGTCGCAGAGCAGCTCGATTGCCGTGACGCCCGGGATCGCGTGCGTCAGGTGTTCGCCGGTGAAGGTTGCCGCACCGAACATGAGCGACACGACACCCGCGCCCCGCTCGAACGTGGCGCCCACGAGCGGCAGGGAGTGGCCGAGCACCTGCGCGCCAAGTTGCGCGTGATCGACCTCGATCGAACAACGGCGACCCGCGTTGCGTTCGGTGAAGGTGTTCAACTCGGTGTCGAGGATGGCCATCTCGAACGCGTGCGTGAGAAACGGCATGATCGCACGCTCCCGCGCGGCAATCAGCGTGTGCGCCGATCCCGGCACACACAACACCGAACACGGCGCATGGCGCACGAGATCGGCCGCGACGCTGCCAAGGATCATGCGGCGCAGGAACCCGTAGCCATGCGTGGCCGTGACGACGAGGTCGGCCTCCCTGGCCTGGACCACCTTGATCAGCTCCTCCGACGGGCGCCCTTCGACCAGCACGTCCTCGAAGTGCATGCCGTCGTGCGCCAGTCGTTCGTGCAACTGCGCGAAGGCATGAAGCGCCTGGTTGCGATACGCCACCGCACGCTCCTTCCCCAGCCTGCCGTCCGACGTTGGTGGCGAGACATGCACGAGGTACACATGGGCATCCGGCGCAATGAGCGGCAGCACGAGCTGCGCGGCGCGCAGGCTGAACTCGCTGAAGTCGGTGCCAATGACGACGCGCTGCGGCAGGGTCGTCAGCTTCGACTCGACGGCCAGGATCGGCGTGTCGCCAAGCTGCAGCAGGCGCAGCACCGTCTCACCACCGAGGGCGCGCTGCAATGCGGCATGCCGACCGCGTCCCACCACGATCACGCGCGCATTCATCGACCGCGAGAAGTCCACGATTTCGCGCGCCGGCTCGCCCGTTCGCACCGTCACGGGCCAGGCCGATGCCGGGGGCACGAGACGGTCGCGTTGCGCCACGATCAATCCTTCGCGTCCCTCCCGCACGGCGCCATCCGTCTCCAACGGCAGCGGCATGCCGTCGAAGGCATACATGGGCATGGCGAACGCGGTGATCGCACTCACCACACACACGTTTGCATTGGTGTGCTCGGCGAGCGCGTGCGCCAGCGGGAACGCCGCGTCCGAGTGGCGCGAGGTGTCGGACGCCACGACGATCGGACCTGCCAGCGGCGGTGGAGGCAGGTACGCTTCGAACGTGTGGTCGAAGGGGCGAGTGGCAGTGGTCATGGTGAGCCTCCCGAAGGACGTTTCAGACCTGCGAAATTGAATCCAACCTGCATGCTTGAATGGAACAACACGCCATGCGCGTGCACGATCGGGATTCCCCTGACGTTGGGGTTGCGGTTCCCCTGACACATTCGCCCATGGCTTCGTACGTTTCCGTCATGATGCCCAGACTTCTTGCTACCCTCGGACTGGTGGTCTCGTTCGCGGCCACTGCGACGGCCCAGTCCGCCATCGTGACCGCCATCACCGGCGTGATCTCGGCTCTCATCGTGATCGCCTTCGTCGTCGGCGACTTCAGCGTCAAGTACGTGCAGCGGTACTCGGAAGCCGCACAGCCGCTGTTC
>CAZPON010000180.1:0-2859 GCA_964588045.1 uncultured Gemmatimonas sp. | reverse complement strand
CCTCGGCCCCGCCTCGAGCGTGAGCGTACCGGCCCAGGCCCAACGCGTCGATCTCCGCGGCAAGGTGGTGATTCCCGGGCTCATCAATGCGCATGGACACGTGAATGTCCCCGAGGACCTCACGACCTACGCCGCCTACGGTATCACTACGGTGTACTCGCTGGGCGGTGAGCCCGCATCGGTCTTCGCGGAGCGCGCCGCGCAGCGTACATCCCCGCCAGGCCGCGCACGCGTCTACGTTGCCGGTCCGGTGCTGACGGCGAAAACGCCGGACGAGGCGCGCGCGCAAGTGGCCGACGTCGCCGCGCAACAGGTGGACATCGTGAAGATCCGCGTCGATGACAACCTGGGCACGACCGCCAAGATGCCGCCCGAGGTGTATCGCGCCGTGATCGATGCGGCGCATGCGCGCGGCCTTCGCGTCGCGGTGCACTTCTACTACCTGGACGATGCCAGGGCGCTGCTGGCCGCGGGTGCGGACTTCATGGCGCACAGCGTGCGCGATCGCCCGGTCGACGATGCCTTCGTGCAGTCGCTCGCGGCCAGCGGCCGGTGCTACTCACCCACACTCATGCGTGAAGTGTCGACGTTCGTGTATGGCAGCACGCCGGCGTTCTTCACCGACTCGCTGTTCCTGGCGCACGCCAACCGCCCGTGGATGACGACATTGCAGGAGCCGGCGCGACAGGCCGCGACGCGGGCCAGCACGAGCGCCCAGCGCTATCAGGCGCAGTTGCCGGTGGCCGAGCGAAATCTTGCGGCGCTATCGGCGGCCGGCGTGCCGATCGCGATGGGCACCGACACCGGCCCGGTCGGACGATTCCAGGGATACTTCGAACTGATGGAGATGGAGATGATGGTTGCGGCGGGCCTCACGCCGCGACAGGCCCTGGCGTCGGCCACTCGTGATGCCGCGCGGTGCATGCGCATCGATCGCGACGCCGGCACGCTGGAGCCCGGAAAGTGGGCGGACTTCGTGGTGCTCGATGCGTCGCCGCTGGAGCGCATCAGCAACCTGCGTCGCATCCATTCCGTGTGGATCGCCGGAAACCGCGTCGGGCAGTGAAGCAGGTGTCAGCGACGAACGCGCTGCAGCCAGATCAAGTCGTCGTCATCCGTCCGCGCGAGGTACACCACGCCGTTGCCGAAGCCCACCAACCGCGTGCGCTTCGGCAACGCCACGCGCTCTGTGATGCGCCCGGTGGCGTCGAAGACGTCGAATGTGGGAATCGAATCGTTCCACTCACGCGTGCGCAGCACCCATACGCGTCCCTCAGGATCGACCTGCACGGCGTTGGCGAGGAACGGCGGCTTGACGGCTGGCCACACCATATCGGGGTTCATCATCGCCTTGAGGTCGGCCGACGACAGCTTCTCGGCTGACGGCGACGCCGATGTGCCGCCAGCCGGCAGTGGTGACGGGACGGGGCCGCGCACCAGGATCGCGCCGGGTCGGATCTGCGAACGGGTGAACGCTTCCTTCTCGGCGTCGGTGATGCGCACATTCGACGACGGGGCAACCGGACCGGTGGTGCGCTTGCCATCGGGGTTGATGAACTCGATGCGATAGGGCTCCGCGCGCACGATCACCACGCGGCCATCCGGGGCGATTGCCGTCAGGTCCTGCGAGGCGAGCGGCAGGTTGGTGACCGTCTTCATCAGGCCGCCGCTCAGCATGGTGGCGGCGGTCATTTCGCCCTTCGGTTGGGCGAGGGTACCCAGCGTGTCCGCGCGACGGGTTCGCCGATCGAATCGCAGCACGTACGCGACGCCGCTCGAGCCGGCGCGCGGATTGCTGGATCGTTGCTCGTTGATCAACAGCAACCGCCCGCTGCGGTCCGTGCCCACCACGGTCCCGGACCCCATCGGGGTGTCCTCACCGACGCGGACCGTGGTACCCGGCTTGCCATCGGGATTGATGAACAGCCAGCGGTCGTTGGAGAAGTCGGGCATCATCGTCGTATCGCCCGGCAGCGCATGCAGCCTGCCGGGATTGCCCCACTCACCCGGGCCTGCTCCCGTCCGGCCGACGGGCACCGCCGTGCCGCGTGTGAGATCGATGAGCTGCAGCGTCTTGTCGCGATTGTCGGCAACGATCACGCGTCCATCGCGCAGTTCGCGCAGCGCAGACACGGTGGTGAACGGCTCGCGATACTCGATCTCGACCTTGCCGATGGGGCGCGTCGGAATGGTGGCCGCCGCCTGTGCCAGTCCGGCCGTTGGTGTCAGCAACGCCGCAACGGCCAGTACACTCGTGATTCGCTCGCGTGCAGGCGTCATGGCGTGCCGCTCGGGTGGATAGTGGACGCGCAGGACGGCACCCCCCGTTACTTCGGGAATCCGTCGGCGGGCACCCTGGGCAACAGCTTGAGCGCGTTCTGGTAGTAGATCTTTTTCAGCACCGCATCGGGGAGGTCGATGCCATACAGCTTCCAGAACGCGTGGTAGTCGCGATAGTAGTCGAAGTAGTCGTCCTTCGTCTCGAACACGCGCCAGTAATACGGATACTCCTCGGGCTGGTAGGAATCCTTGCCGAAGAGCAGGCGATCCTGGTACTTCACGAAGAAGTCGTGCGCCGCGCGTGGCTGACGACCGATGTCGTACAGCACGGCGCCCATCTCGGCGTACACGTTCGGATTCTCGTCGAACAGCTTGGCCAGCACACCGAGTTCGCTCGCATGCCACCCCAGATGCGCGGCGACGAACTTCGTCTTCGGATGACGCTTGAAGAGGTTGTTGCGTTCGGTGGCCAGCGTTTGGAAGCTCGGGAAGCGGTCTTGCGGGTAGCGCCGCTCGGGGAAGAGCGACAGCTCGAGCCAGCGCTCGTTCGTGTAGTCGATGGGCTTGAAGAACTCCTGC
>CAZPON010000179.1:0-7026 GCA_964588045.1 uncultured Gemmatimonas sp. | reverse complement strand
GAAGGCCGCCACGCGATCGAGCGCCAGGCGCAGCACCAGCTTGCCGCTGCGCACCGGCCATTGCAGCGCCTTTTCCGCATCCGGCAGTGCTTCGCCCGCACAGACGGTGCCCGACCTGCTCCGCAGCGTCCCCGGATTCACCACGCGCGACCAGCAGTCGGGGGTGGTGGCGGGTCCCAGCCAGTCCATCGTGTCGTTTCGCGGTTTGGGCGGATCGTCGGCTGGACGCACGCTGATTCTGCTGGATGGTCTTCCGGCAGGCGACCCGTTCTCCGGATGGCTCGACTGGGGACGCATTCCGTTGCCGCTCCTGCAGTCGGCCGAAGTCGTGCGGGGCGGGGGTTCACCGATCTGGGGCAGTCGGGCCCTCGGCGGTGTGGTGAACCTGCGCACGGTCTCGCCTACCAAGGATGCCGCACGGCTGATGTTCGAGGGCGGCAGCAACACGACGTACCATGCAGCGGGCGCCGGCAGCTTGCGTCGTGACAAGATCACGGCAACGCTGGCCGCCGACTTCTCGAACACCGAAGGCTTCGTGCTCCTGCCGCCGGATCAGGCCGGCGCGGCTGACGAGCCCGAGGGACGTACCAGCCGGACGGTGACCGCCAAGGTCACGTACGATGTGAACAGCGCGTGGCAGACGTGGATTGCGGCGGGCGCCTTCGGCGGCGGCGGGTTGCCGTACAAGGATGACGACCACGAGTCGTTCACCGATATCCGGGGCGGCGCACGTTGGGTCAGCTCGCGCGGAGGTATCGCCACGTTGTCGCTGTTCGCCAACCGGCGCGGCTCGATCGGTCAGAACTGGGTCTACAATGCGGATCGCAGCATCAGGACGGTCGGTCGCAATCAGGACTCGCCGGCCGACTCACGCGGCCTGTCGCTGCAGTGGACGCAGATGGCGTTCGGCGGGCACGAAGTCACGGGAGGCGCGGACGTGTCGAGCGCGCGCGGTGAACTGCTCGAGCGCTTCAACTACGTCAACGGCGTCGCGACCCAGCGTCGCGACGTGGGTGGCAAGCAGATGTTCGGCGGCTTGTTCCTGCAGGATGCCGCCGACCTGGGGCATGGCGTGCGCATGCTGGCCAGCCTCCGCGCCGACATGGTGCGCAACTCCGACGGACGCCGCACGCTCGTCTCGCTGCCCTCCGAGGCGGTGCAGGGTGACACCGCGTTCGCCGATGGCAGCACCAACCAGTTGTCGTATTCGTTCGGCCTGCGCTGGCAGCAGGCGACGCGTATTGCGTGGCGCGGCAGCGTGTACGAGTCGTTCCGCGCACCGAGCATGTACGAGATGTACCAGCCCCGGTATTCCACCCGCGGCACGATCACCGAGTCCAACACGGCGCTCGAGCAGGAACGGCTGCTGGGTGCCGAGCTGGGCGCCGATATCACGCTGGGCAACGGCTTCGTCGCGCGACTGACCACGTTTCGCAATCACGTGAAGTCGCCGATCATGGACGTGACGATTGGGATGGCCGGTGCACAGCCGACACCTATCCCGCCGTGCGGCACGGTTCCGGCACGGCAGTCGTGTGCCCAGCGGCAGAATGTCGACGGCCTGCAAAGCAATGGCCTCGAAGCCGAGTTGGATTGGCGCCCGTCGTCGGTATGGACGCTCGACGCCGGATACAGCTACAGCCCGACGCGCATCTCCGCGCCCGGCAAGCCGCAGGACGGCAAGTGGGCGATCCGTTCGGCGCGCCACATGATCAGCACGTCTGTCGGGTTCGACCATCCACGCTGGCTGGGTGCCGCCATTGAGGGACGCTACGTCGGCTCGCGGTACGACAACGACCTCAACACCATCGAGCTCGCGGAGTTCTATCTCCTTGGGCTTCGCCTCAACCGCTCGCTGGGTCGCGGCATGATTGCGCAGTTCAAGATCGAGAACCTGCTCAACGAGGAGTTCGAGGTCACCCGCAGCACCACCGGTCTGGTCGAGATGGGCGCGCCGCGCTGGGTGACGGCCGGAATCCGCGCGGCATGGTGAGCCGGTGACCGTTCACTTCGCGTGTGAAGCAATCGGCCACACGTTCGCCAGCGAGCGCGGACCGGTCGAAGCGTTGGCAAATGTCACGCTGGCCGTCGGCGAGCACGAGTTCGTGTGCGTCGTCGGCCCGAGTGGATGCGGCAAGTCCACGTTGCTGCGCATCATCGCGGGCCTCGAAACGCCAACCACCGGCCGCTTGCGTTTCGAGGGCCCGGCGGAGTCGCACGGGGTGCGCGGCGGACTCGTGGTGCAGGAGCACGGCACGTTCCCGTGGATGTCCGTTGTCGAGAACGTGGCGTTCGGGCTCGAGTTGCAGGGCATGCCGGCCAATGAACGCCGGACGCGATCGCTGGCCTATCTCGAGCGCGTTGGACTGGCGTCGTTTGCCGACCACTATCCGCACGAACTGTCGGTGGGCATGCGACAGCGGCTGGGCATCGGTCGTGCCGTTGTCACCGATGCGCCGCTGCTGCTGATGGACGAGCCGTTCGGCGCGCTCGATGCGCAAACGCGACGGCGACTGCAGGACGAACTGCTGGCCATCTGGGCGGCCGACCGGCGCACGGTGGTGTTCGTCACGCACGATATCGAGGAAGCCGTGCTGCTGGGCGACCGCGTGGTGGTGATGTCCGGACGGCCGGGACGTATCCTCGCCGATATTCAGGTGCCGTTCAGCCGTCCGCGTGATCTGCGTCGCGATGCGGTCGATTCCCGCCGCCTGGTCGACGAGATCTGGCACCTGCTCGATACCCCGACGTCGTCGCTCGCTGCGGCGGGCGCGGCATGAGCAAGCGCGCGCACGGCGTTGGATTGTCGGCCGCGCCGGCGGCGCTGCCCGTTCGGTGGTCGGCGCGCTTCTTTGTCGTGTGGGTCGTGTTGGTCGTGGTGTGGGAGGCCGTGGTTCGCAGCGGACTGCATGTCGGACTCTTCCTGCCCGCGCCGTCGCGGGTCATCGTGCGACTGGTGCAACTGGCAGGCGACGGAACACTGGAGACGCACCTGTTCGCCACCCTGGTGCGCATCGCCGTCGGGTTGTTCATCGGCTCGGGTATCGGGCTTGCCCTCGGACTGGCGATGGGCTCGTCGGCGAGCCTGCGTCGCGCGCTTGACCCGGTGGTGGCGGCGCTGCATCCGATTCCGCGCCTCGCATTCTTCCCGTTGCTCATCGTGATCTTCGGTGTCGGCGAGTACTCGAAGCTGGCGGCGGTGGCACTCGGCGCGTTCTTCCCGATGCTGCTCAACACCGTCGCCGGCATTCGCGGGATGAACCCGGTGCACCTCGAGCTGGCGCGCAACTACGGCGCCACGCGACGCCAGATGTTCCTGCGCATCCTGCTGCCCGGCAGCATGCCGCTCATGCTCACCGGCCTGCGCCTGTCGTCGAATGTCGCGTTCCACGCCACGATTGGCGTCGAGATGGTGGGATCGCGCACGGGCATCGGGTCGCTGCTGTGGCTGTCGTGGCAGACGTTCCGCATCGACCAGTTGTACGCGGTGCTGGTCGTGATCGCCGCGATCGGCATCGGACTTGCCGCACTCATTCGCTGGGTCACCGCCCGCAGCGCTCCGTGGCTGGTGGATCGATCGGTCACCGCGTGAGCGCCGCGCGTCATACGGAACGGGCGCGATGACATCGCCGCTGCGCATGCTCCCGCGCGGAGATCGCGCGCCGAAGGCGGAAGACCTGCTGGACGATCCGGCGATTCGCGCCGTGCGCGCCAGCGCGGCCTGGCGCGAAGCGCGCGCACTGTTCTCGGAACATCGCGGCTACGTGGTGATCGGCCTGCTGCTGACGCTCGTCAGCCGGCTGGCGGGGCTCGTGCTGCCGGCGTCGCCCAAGTACCTCATCGACCACGTGCTGGTGAACGGCGCGCACGACAAACTGCTGCCGCTGGCCGCGGTGATCGTCGCGGCAACGCTCGTGCAGGCGTCGACCGGCTACGTGTTGGCCCGCGTGCTTGGCGTCGCGGCGCAGCGGGCGGTGAACAACATGCGGCGACGCCTGGCCGCACATGTGCTGCGACTCCCCGTGGCCCGCTTCGACGCGACGCAATCGGGCGCGCTCATCTCGCGCATCATGGGCGATCCGGAAGGCATCCGGAACCTGCTCGGCTCGGGCTTCGTGCAACTGCTGGGTGGCATCGTCACCTCCGGCGCGGCACTCGGCGTGCTGTTCTGGATCGACTGGCGCATGACGAGCGTCATGGTGCTCTTCCTTACGGCGATCGGCGTCGGCGTGGGCTATGCGTTCGCGACCTTGCGGCCGGTCAATCGTGAACGGAGCCGCGAGTTCGCGCGTGTCACCGGCCGCCTGGGTGAATCGCTGGGCGGTATTCGCATCGTGAAGGCGTATGTGGCTGAGCGACGTGAGGATCTCACGTTCACGCGCGGCGTGCATCGCATCTTTCGGCTCGTGATGGTGTCGATCAAGGGGTGGGCGGCGGTTGGCGCCCTCACTGTGCTGACTGTGGGCGGCATCGGCGCGACGCTCATTCTCTTCGGTGGACGCGAGGTGCTGGCGGGCTCGATGACGCTGGGCGACCTGGCGACGTATGCGCTGTTCACGGGACTCGTCGCCGCGCCGCTCATCCAGGTGGCGCAGATCGGGACGCAGTTGTCCGAGGCGCTGGCGGGGCTCGAGCGCGCGCGCGAACTGCTGGACCAGGAGATCGAGGACGGATGGGAGGCCGGCCGGCCGGTCGTGACGCGTTTGGCTGGCGCAGTGCACTTCGAGAACGTCGAATTTCACTATCACGAGGGCGTGCCGGTGCTGCGGGGCGTATCGCTCGACGCACCGGCGGGCACCACGACCGCCATCGTGGGCGCCAGCGGTTCGGGCAAGAGCACGATGCTCGGGTTGCTCGCGGCGTTTCATCGTCCCACCGGCGGTCGTATCACGATCGACGGCGTCGATATCGCGACGCTCGACCTGCGTTCGTATCGCGCGCAGATCGGGCTCGTGCTGCAGGACACGTTCCTGTTCGACGGCTCGATCCTCGAGAACATCCGTTTCTCCCGGCCGGACTCGCCCATCGAGGCGGTGATGCGCGTGGCGCAGGTGGCGCACTGCGACGAGTTTATCGCGCGCATGCCTGAGGGCTACGACACGGTGGTGGGCGAGCGCGGCGTGAAGCTGTCGGGCGGTCAGCGCCAGCGCGTCGCCATCGCCCGCGCACTGCTGGCCGATCCGTCGATCCTGCTGCTGGACGAAGCCACGTCGAGCCTCGACAGCGAAAGCGAGGCGTTCATCCAGGAGGGACTCGACGCACTGCGCAAGGGCCGCACGACCTTCGTGATCGCGCACCGGCTCTCGACGATTCTCAGTGCGGACCAGATTGTCGTGCTGGACGACGGCCGTGTGGTCGAGCGCGGGACGCATCGCGAGCTGCTCGCTGCCGGCGGCCGCTATGCGCGCTTCTACGAGCAGCAGCAGCGCGTGGCGCGGAACCGGTTCGTGAATCCCGGTGAGGAGCTGCCAGCCGTCGAGTAGCCGACGCGCGACGCAAGCGTCAGTCCATGGCGCGCCGCACAACAGCATTCACGCGGAGCCGCGGAGTACGCGGAGCCGCGGAGCCGCGGAGTACGCGGAGCGTTCCGTTCATGATGCACGCTCCGCTGTCTCCCCGGCTCCGCGTGAAATCTGTGTATCGTCGTTCCCGCCGCGCTTGCGGGCGCACGTCGCGAAGAAGCACGCAGTGATGCCTCGTGTCGGCAATGCACCGAGCATGTCGAAGCTGGTCAGCAACAGCGAGACCACCGGATCCGCCCGACGGCCGAGCAGCTTCTGCAGCGTGATGAACAGTGCCGTCGTGATGAGCCGCGGATTGTGCACGAGCCATTCACGACCAAGCACCTCGAATCCCGCCGCCTCGAGCTGCCGATCCAGCGCGCGTGGCGCGGGCGTGTAGCCGAGCGGGAAGGGCGTCCATCCGGCGCGACTCATGAGGCGGAGCAGCCAGTACAACGGATTGCGCGGATTGTCGAGCGTGATGAGCAGCAGGCCGCCGGGTTCCAGCACGCGGGCGAGTTCGTCGATGGAGCGATCGAAGTCGGCGCGCGCCGGGAAGTGATCGAGCGTCGATGGCGAAAGCACTGTCGCGATCGAGCGCGCCGCCAACGGAAGCGAGCGGCAGTCCGCTGTGAGCGGCAGCAGGGGCGTGCCGCGAAAGCGCTGCGCCGCACGCTGCACGACCGGCGACAGCCAGTCGAAGCCGACGATGCGCTGGCCTCCGGCGAGCAGCGCCGGAAGCAGCGTGTCGTCGCCGAAGGCATCTTCGAACAGGTCCGTCTTGAGCAACCGGCCCGGACGCATCTGTGACTGCCACTGCCGAAACCAGCGCAGGTGCACTTCACGCTTCTGGCGCGCGACCAGCGGATGCAGGTACCACGACGGCGTGTCGCCAGCCGCTACGCGTTCCCACTCGGCCTCCAAGTGACGGCCGACTACCGATATCGGTCCATCAACTTCTCGAGCGCGGCCTTGCCTGGGCAGAGGGTTTCGAACGGCAGGTCCACCAGCGGCGTGGGCACCGTGCGCAGCATGTCGTGCATGTCGCGGCCGCTCTCGTCCACGAACAGGAGTCCGGTGGCGATCTCGTTGCGTGCCTGGCAGGCCCGGACGTGCGCGTATGCCGACTCGCGATCGCGCGGATCGTAGTCCGGCGACGTCGACCGCAACCGCACGGTCGCCCCGTCGTGCATCTGCACGACCGTCACGTCCTCGCGCGTGTCCGGGACGGTGATCTCGCGGCGCAATGGCACGTAGTCGGCGTGGACCGTCTCGACCTCGTGCTCGCGCGTGAACGCGTAGCTCTTGGTGGAGCCTTCGTGGTCGTTGAACGACACGCACGGCGAGATCACGTCGACGATGGCGAACCCCTTGTGCGACAGTCCGGCCTTGAGGATCGGCACCAGTTGCTGCTTGTCGCCCGAGAACGACCGCGCCACGAACGTCGCGCCGAGCGTCAGGGCCAGCAGCACCGGATCGATCGGCGACTGCTCGTTGGCCTCGCCCTTCTTGGACGTGGAGCCGA
>CAZPON010000178.1:0-7030 GCA_964588045.1 uncultured Gemmatimonas sp. | reverse complement strand
CCTCCGAAGGCGCCGCCACCCGTCCACGCCCCGCACACCCCGCGACGGCCGCCGCGACGATCACCAAGGTCGCGGATCTCCAGTCCACAGTCCGTACTGTAGTCAGGCGGTACGCTTTCACCCGTCCACCTCGTACGCCGCGCTCAGCGTCGCATCTTCCGCCAACCCCACGCGAACCACTCGCGCCGTCGTATGCGCCAGTGCCGCCTGCACCCGCTCGCAGATGAAGCGCGCCAGGTTCTCCCCCGTCGGGATCAACTTCCCGTCGGCAAACTCCGGCACTTCCAGGTTGATGTTCCGGTGGTCGAAGCGTTCGCGTATTTCGCGTTGCAGCACGGCATCCAGGAATCCCAGGTCCACCACGAATCCCGTCTCTTCATCCACCGGCCCGGCCACCGTCACATCGCAGGTGTACGTGTGCCCGTGGTAGTTCGGGTTGGCGCAGGCGCCGAAGATGTCGGCGTTCTCGGCGTCGCTCCAATCGGGACGCCGGTAGCGATGCGCAGACGCAAAGAGGACGCGGCGGGTGAGCGACGTGCGCGGCATGCCGGCTAACGGAAGATGGGAATGGACACGCCGCCCGACAGCGCCCAGTTGTCGGTCCACGCGCTGGTGCCGCCGACGCCCCGAACGATGATCGCGCTGCCGTCCGGCGCCTGCAGGTAATAGCTGTCCGGGTAGTCGTACTGCCAGAGGTAGCTGCTGGCCTCGAGCCGGACCCGCAGTCCCTTCGGGTGCATGTAGCGCACCACGAAGCCGTACGAAAAGACGAACTTGTTGCCAAACTGGTAGTTGCCGCTGTCGGGCGACGCAAAGTCGCTCACCACGCCGATGCCACCCGCGAGCGACGGCACGATATGGTGCCACGTCTTGTTCCCGGTCAGCGACAGGTCGATGCCGCCGTCGATGATGTGTGTGACGACGGACGGATTGTGCGTAATCCGTTCGGGCACGATCGCACCGGGCGCCAGCAACGCGCGCGTCGACGGCATGATGGTCCAGCGCGCGAAAAGTGACGCCGGCCCGCCGACAGCCGCATCGTAGCGGAGCTGGCCGAAGCCGGCCGATTTCGGGGCGACGCCCGCCGGATCCCTGTCCATGAACATCCAGCCGGCACTGATCGAAATATTCTGGCCCAGCTTCACATCCTGGAACGGACTCTCGGACGGCAGGTGCCCAACCTGCGCATGCAACGCCGCCGGCGCGCCCGCCAGCACGCTGCACACCAGCAGGAGCGTCCATCCGGACGGACGGACGCGGGTACGGAAAAAACGCATCGACATTCAGCGAGGTGCGGAGGGAGTAAGGTCGCGCAGGTCGCGACCGTTCATGTCAGGGGGACACGTCAGGCCCAGCAGGCCCAGGGCCGTCGGTCCAACATCGCAGAGTGCACCGTCGCTGCGCAGGGGAACGTCGCCATCGGGATCCAGCACCACCAGCGGCACCGGGTTTGTCGTGTGCGCCGTGTGCGGTTCACCGGTGACCGGATCGACCATCATGTCGGCGTTGCCGTGGTCGGCCGTGATGATGAGTCGCGCGCCACCGGCACGCGCCGCCCCGAGAATGCGGCCGAGGCACGCGTCGACTGTCTCGACCGCCTTGATCGCGGCCGGCAATGAACCCGTGTGCCCCACCATGTCGGTGTTGGCGAAGTTGCACAGCACAAAGTCGTGCGTGCGATGGGCCAGCGCATCGCACAGGATGTCGCACACGCCGGCTGCGCTCATTTCCGGCTGCAGGTCGTACGTCGCCACCTTGGGGCTGGGCACCATCTGGCGATCTTCGCCCGGGAAGGGCGCATCGCGCCCGCCGTTGAAGAAGAACGTCACGTGCGGATACTTCTCGGTCTCCGCCGTGCGCAACTGCGTGAGGCCGGCGTCGCTGATCACCTCGCCCACCAGGTGGTGCATCGATTGCGACGCGAACGCCACGGGAAACGCATACGCGTCGTCGTATTTCGTCATCGTGGTGATGTCCACCGTTGGCCGCACGCCGGTGTCGAAGCCGCTGAAATCGGGCGTCGTGAGCGCGCGCAACGCCTGTCGCATGCGGTCGGAACGGAAGTTGAAACACACGATCACGTCACCATCGCGCACCGGTGCGATGGGCTGGTCGTGCGCATCCACCATCACCATCGGCGGCACGAATTCATCCGTCGTGCCGGCCGCATACGCGCGCTGCACGGCGGCCAGTGCGTCGGTTTCGTGCGGGCCATCGCCGTTGATCGCCGCGCGATACCACGCGCCCGTGCGTTCCCAGCGATTGTCGCGATCCATGCCGAAATACCGGCCCGACAACGACGCGAGCTGCGCACGGCCGGCCATGGCGCCGAGCGTTTCGCGCAGGAACTCGAGCCCGCTCCTGGGCGGCGTGTCGCGTCCGTCGAGCATGCCGTGCACGGCCACGCGTGATACCTGCTCGCGCTCGGCCAGCGTCACCAGCGCGAACAGGTGCTGGTCAAGCGCATGCACACCACCGTTGCCCAGCAGTCCGACCAGGTGCAGCGTGCTGCCACGCTCGCGCGCGAGCCGGCAGGCGCGTACGAGTGCGCCGTTGGTGTAGAAGGTCCCGTCCTCGATCGACGTGCCGATGCGCACCAGATCCTGCATCACGGTGCGGCCCGCACCCAGGTTCAGGTGACCCACCTCGCTGTTCCCCATCTGGTCGCCGGGAAGGCCCACCGCGCGCCCGGACGCCCGCAGCAGCGTGTGCGACGGGTTGGCCCAGATGGTGTGCCAGGTGGGCGTGTGCGCCAGCATGATCGCGTTGGCGGTGCGCTCTTCGCGATGCCCCCAACCGTCGAGAATGATCAATGCCACGGGACGTGCGGTGCGAGCGGGCATCCGTGCGGGGTGAAGGAAACCAGGAAACCAACCGTTCTGCGTATCGTGCAGACGAATCTACAAGTGCGGTCTGTATTCCAAAAAGTGGAACGCCAGGCAGCGCGAATCCGGAACCAAGACCTCAGTCCGTTGTACCATGGCTGGTTACGCCGGAACCGCCCGTTTCATCCACGGAATCGGCTATATTTCCAAGGTTGTGGCCAACCGTTCCGACGCATGGAACGCGCTATCGGCCTGCCGCTTCGATCGTCCTCCTGATACCGCGCGCGATCATCAGTCGCGCACTGCTTCGACTCTCTCGCATCGACCTTTGGCCGAACAGTTTTCGACCGCGCACGACACCGGGTCCGAAGGTCGACGTCTCCCCAGGCGCCCATGGCGCTCGCTGGGAGTCGTGCTGCCTGCGGTTGCCCTCGTGGTGCTGACGCAACTGGCTGTGCCGGGTCGCGTGGACGCCACCGCCGTCGCGAAACACTCGGCGCGCGCGCACACCGCGCCGGTCGCGGTGCTCTTCGACTCGCTGCTGGGCCGCAGCCGGAAGCTGCGCGCGCGTTTCGTGCATCCGGCGCGCGTGTCCACGCTCCCCATCCTGCGCGAACTCTTCGGCGATTCCGTCGGCAGTCGCACCGGCGTGCATGCCACCACGGTCGGCACCGGCGGTGACGCCGCGGCGTTCAGCTTCATCACCATGCGTCCGTTTACCGACAAGGTGCAGGGACGCATCGGCGCGTATCGCATCGGCTTTTTCCCCAGCGAACGCCGCACCGTTCAGAACGCGGCGTACGGGAATCCCGAAGGCTTCCTCGAGGTCACGACCAGCAACCAGGACACGCCCGTCTCCGAGCATTTCCGGCTGCGCGATTTCCTCACGCACGACCAGGGCAACGTGTGGCCCAAGTATCTCGTGCTGCGTGAGCCGCTGGTCGACAAGCTCGAGCTGGTGATGGACGAACTGCGCCGCAGCGGCATCGCCGTCAATCGGCTGCGCGTCATGTCCGGCTTCCGCACGCCGCAGTACAACGAGCAGGGGGTCGGCGCCGGCGGTCGTGTGCAGAACAGTCGCCATCAGTACGGCGATGCGGCCGACGTGTATGTCGTGAACGGTTCGCGCGACTGGATGTCCGATCTCGATCGCAACGGTCGTGTCGATTCGCGCGATGCCAAGGTGCTCGCCGATGCCGTCGAGCGCGTCGAGCGCGCGCATCCGGAATTGGTCGGGGGCATCGGGATCTATCCGGCCACATCGGCGCACGGCCCGTTCGAGCACATCGATGTGCGCGGCACGCGCGCACGCTGGGGCGGCTGATGATAACGCGTCGCACCGCCCTGCTGCTGAGTGGCGCAACGGCCATCGCCATTGCCATCGCGTATCAGCCGCCTGCCGAGTTGCTGGCCGGTTCGTCGGCCGAAAGCGCCAGTCGCAGTGTGCCGATGGTGGAGCCGTCGGCCACGGCCCGCGGACTGAGCGGGGAAGTGCGCATGCGGTTCGTGCGCGCCGGCGAGCGCCTCGCGTTCCCGCTCACCGTGGGCGGCGCGCCGCTGGGGTTCACGTATCAGTGGATCAAGGTCGGCAGCGAGCAGTCGGGTGATGTCGCGCGTCCGCTCGACAGCGACACGCTGCTGGCGCCGCTCGAAGCGGGGTTCTATGAACTCGTCGTCACGCGCGCGGGCGTCCCGCAACGCATTACCGAGCCGCGCCTGGCCGTGCTCGTGCCTTTCGAACTCAAGCTGGGCAGCTCGCTCAACGGTTACCAGATCGGACGCTATCCCGCCGAATGGTCGCGCGACCAGCAGGCCGAGCGTCCGCTGGGATTCGTGGAAGTGCGCGCCGACCAGCTCGACATGCCGCTCACCCGGCACCTCAAGCTGCGCGACTTCATCACGCACGACACACAGACCATCTGGCCGCGCTACCTCGCGATCGATCCGCGGGTGCTCGACAAGCTCGAACTGGTGCTTGGTGAGCTCGCGCGGCGTCGTGGCGAGGATCGCATCGACTTCACCATCGATGTGCACAGCGGATTCCGCACGCCGTTGCACAACTCGGTCGTCGAGGGCGCGGCGCGCGATTCCCGGCACCTGTATGGTGACGCGGCCGACGTGGCCATCGACGCCGACGGTGACGGTCGCCTCACGATCTTCGACGCCTATCGCGTTGAAGCGGCCGTCGACTTCATCGAGCGGCAATACCCCGAGCTGGCCGGTGGCCTCGGCGTCTACAGCAGCAAGCGGTTCGCGTCGCCATATTGCCACATCGACGCGCGCGGTGAACGGAAGCGCTGGCGGGGCTGAATCAGGAGCCCTGCGCCCGTCGTACGGCGGGTGTACGCAGTGAGTTCGCTGCCCGGTCGACCCCAGGAGGCATCGTGAATCCGTACGTCCGCGAACGCATTCATCGCAAGCTTGAAACGCTCAGCGATGAACGCCTGTATCAAGTGCTCGATTACGTCGAGTTTCTCGAGGCGCGTTACGCCGAGAAACCGGCGACTACGGTGAACGTGTTCCAGCGGTTCGCCGAAGGGGTCGAGGACAAGCTCCGCGCCGGTGGCGTGGCCGTGAGCACCATCAGCGAGACGATGGGCCTGCTCAACCGCGCCGTCGGGGTGCTCAACAACGTGACCCAGGCCACGATGAATGTGGCCGGTGATGTCGTCACTGCGGCGCGCACCGCCGTCGACCAGGTGGGCGCTCCCGCGTCCGCCACCGCCGTTGCCGTACCTGCTGCTGCGGTGCAGACCCCACCGCAGGCTCCACCGCCGGCATCCGCTCCGGCACCGACCGTCAACCAGTCGCCCCGTACCGATGGCGCATGATCCGATGTACGACCGCTATGCCAGCCGTTCCGGCCGCGGTTTCTTCTCCGCAAGGAAACAGGCCCGCCTCGAGCGCGAACGCCTGCACGCGCGGGCGGCATTCGACGAGATGTCCGCCACCGACGGCAGCGAAAGCGATGGAGACGAAGCGCTGCCGCCGCCCCGCCCGCGCAAGGGGGGCAAGCGTTCGGTCGTGCGGGTCATCCAGCAGATCCCGGCGTATCTCAAGCTGCTGGTCGGACTGATGCGCGACTCGCGCGTCTCGCGCTTCGATCGGCTGCTCGTGATCGGCGCCATCGCCTACATCGTCTCGCCCTTCGACTTCATTCCGGACTTCCTGCCGTTCCTGGGCGAGGTCGACGACATCTTCCTGCTCATGCTGTCCCTGCAGCGCCTGGTGGAGCACACCGGTCGCCGGGTGCTGATGGACCACTGGCATGGCGACCCGCGCGACCTGTCGGATATCAACCTGGCCAGCATCATCAGCGCCGCCGGGTTCTTCCTGCCAGTACGGCTGCGAAGGCGGCTGCGGGGAATGGCTCGGCGATAGCGGCGGCGGGGGACAACTGCGCGTTTGGAGAGCCCAGCAACACAGCGACCAGCCTTCAGTGAACCGCGTGTCCAGACTGACGGCTGGCCGCTGTGTTGCTGAGCTCTCCAAGCGCGCAGTCGTTCCCCCCGCTGGACCGCTGGACTCCAGCCCGCCCGTCGCCTACATTTCAAGATGGCTCCCCTGACAACCGAACCCTCCCAGCCCGCCACCGGATCTCACCCCGGTCGCGGGCTTTCGCGTTCCCGGGTACGCGACAACCACGCCCTCACGTTCGACGACGTGCTGCTGGCGCCGCGCCACTCGCTCACCCACCCCAAGGAAGTCATCATCCGCTCGCGCTTCACGCGCGGTATCGAGCTCAATGTGCCGCTGGTGTCGGCGGCCATGGATACCGTCACCGAAAGCGAGATGGCGATCATGATGGCGCGCTGGGGTGCGATTGGCGTCCTGCACAAGAACATGTCGATCGACCGGCAGGCCGCCGAAGTCGACCGCGTGAAGCGCTCCGAGAGCGGCATGATCCTCAACCCCATCACGCTGTCGCCCACCGCCTCGTTGCGTGAAGCCGTGGCGCTGATGATGCGCTTCAAGATCTCCGGCGTGCCCATCGTCGATGCCGAGGGACACCTGGTGGGCATCCTCACCAACCGCGACCTGCAGTTCGAGCGCGACCTCGATCGCCCGCTGCGCGATGTGATGACCTCCGAGAACCTCGTCATCGCGCCGATCGGCACCACACTCGATGAAGCCGAGCGGATCCTCGGCAAGCACCGCATCGAGAAGCTGCCGGTGGTCGACGACGCGGGACACATCACCGGCCT
>CAZPON010000177.1:3455-7043 GCA_964588045.1 uncultured Gemmatimonas sp. | reverse complement strand
GCGTGGGCAGGAAAATGCGTTCGGTGACATCGTCCACCAGCGCCGGCGTGCAGAGCGACACGGGCGTGTACGCGCCCATGCCACCGGTGTTGGGACCATCGTCACCGTCGAGCAGGCGCTTGTGGTCCTGCGCGCCAAGCATGGGCAGCACGTTGGTGCCATCGGTGATGGCGAACAGCGAGAGTTCCTCGCCGGTCATGAACGACTCCACAAGGCATTCGTTGCCGGCATCGCCGAACGCCTTGTCGCCGAGGATGCGATCGATGGCGGCGTTGGCTTCGGCAATGGTGTGGCACACGATGACGCCCTTGCCGGCGGCGAGTCCCGATGCCTTGATGACCACCGGCGCGCCGAACCGTGCTTTCACGGCGTCCTTGGCTTCGCTCGCGACGCGATGGGTTTCGGCGTGCGCGGTGGGAATGCCGGCAGCCATCATCATGGCCTTGGTGTCGGCCTTCGATGTCTCGACCGTGGCGGCGCCCATGGTGGGCCCGAACACCGGGATGCGATCGTGCTGCAGTGCATCGACGAGTCCGGCGGCCAGCGGGGCTTCCGGCCCAACGATCACCAGGTTCACGGCTTCCTTCGCGGCGAGCGCGCGGATTTCTTCGGTCGCGCTGGTGGCCACGGGAATAACGCGCGCCAGGTCGGCGATGCCGGGATTGCCGGGGGCCGCGAGCAACTCGACGCGCGTGTTCTCACGGGAGAGGGCGTCGGCCAGCGCGTGTTCTCGGCCGCCGGAGCCGATGAGCAGGATCTTCATCCGGCTAAGCTAACGCGAGGGCGCAGCGCGCAAAGACAGTGCTGCGCCCCCAGGGCCGATTACGTGACTATTCGGGTGCTGCGCTTCCTGCGCCACTCGCCGACCGGAACGCTTCCTTGAACGCGTCGGCTGCACGGCCAATCGCGTCGCCCACCGGTTGCGCTGCGGCCTTGGCCTGGTCGGTGTAGTAGTCGGTGGCCTCCCGCAGGTCGTTGGCCAGCGGGCGATCGCCCTCCGTGCCACGACGCACATACTCACCGGCGACAATCTGTGCGTACGCGCCCGACTGTTCCCACCGCCGCAGCTCGGCCACGCGCACGGTGTGGAACGGATGCTCGCGCAGCGCGGTGTTGAGCGCCTTGAGCACGCCGTCCCAGGCCGTTCCGCCCACATCGTACTCCTCGGCCTGCACCAGGTAGGCGTCGAGATCGATCGCGTCGCCCATGGACCGTCCACCGGCCAGCTTGAGGAACGTCAGGAGGCTTGCCCGCGGGTCCTGCGTGCCCAGCATGCCGGCCCGATCGGCCGACAGTTCCGACTTGCGATACCACTCGAGCAGCGCGAGCTGAAACGGCAGCAGCGCAATCGACGCAAGCAGCGGCAGCGCGCTCATGCCGAAGTACAGCACGATCAGCGCGATGGTGCGATATGTGGTGTGCCCGGCCATGATGTGCCCGACTTCATGCGCGATCACGAATCGTTGTTCGTCGGGCTCGAGCAATTCCAGCGTGCCGGAACTGATGACGATGAACGGATTCCCGAAGCCGACGGCGCCGGCGTTGGCAATGGGCGTCTGCGTCACGTAGAGCTGGGGCTCGGGATTGCCGCTCTGCGGCCAGTCGAGCGTTTCCAGCACCTCTTGGTAAATCGCGTAGAGGGCGGGTCGCTGGGTGGGGCCCACCATGACCGCATCGCCGAGGAAGAGATTGCGCACGCCATTTTCGGTGAAGACGGCGGCGATGCGATTGATCACCTCGTCGAAGCCCGGAATGGCGCGCAGCGTATTGAGGGCGGCGCGGTCGGCGGGGTGCTCCCAACTGACGGAGGAGATCTGCGTGAGCGGAATGCGCGGCATGGGCAGGCAGGTTGGGGTGCCGGACGGGTCTGAAAGGGCCTACGGCGCGGGACGGCGGGAGTTCCAACGGGCTGGCTAGTGCAAAGGCGCGTTTGGAGAACTCAGCAAAACGGCAGCGAGCTACCAGCTCGGTTCTGGAAGCTGTGTTGCTGGCTTCTCCAAGCGCGCCGGTTCTGGCCGTTCCTACAACCCCTGCAGCGCCATCTCCAGGTCCTCGATCAGATCCTCCACGTCCTCCACCCCGCACGAAAGCCGAACCATGCCATCCGTCAGGCCCATGGCGTGCTTCACATCTGGCGGTACCGAGCCGTGGGTCATCGTGTACGGGTGGTTGGTGAGCGATTCGACGCCTCCCAGCGATTCGGCGAGCGAGAACACCCGCACCTTCTGCAGGAACCGGTTGGCGTTGTCCTGGCTGCCGAGATCCAGCGTCATCATGCCACCGAAGCCGGACATCTGTCGGGCCGCCAGCGCGTGCTGGGCATGGTTGGGGAGCCCCGGATAAATCACGCGTTCGGCGCCCAGCCGGTCGAGCAGCCAGGTCGCGATGGCGCGGCCGTTCGCATCGTGCTGGCGCATGCGCAGGGTGAGGGTCTTGGTGCCCCTCAGGGCCAGCCACGCATCGAACGGGCCGGGTACTGCGCCCGCGGCATTGAGGATGAACTGGAGCCGGTCGGCCAGTTCGTCCTCAAGTACCACGGCGATCCCGCCGATCATATCAGAGTGACCGTTCAGGTACTTCGTCGTGGAGTGCCAGACAATGTCCGCCCCCATTTCCAGCGGTCGCTGGAAGACCGGGGTGGCAAACGTGTTGTCCACGATGAGCAGGGCCTGATGCCGCCTGGCGATGTCGCTCATGGCGGAAAGGTCGGTCAGCCACATCAGCGGATTCGTTGGCGTCTCCACGAGCAGCGCGCGCGTGGCCGGCGTCATCGCATCGGCGACGACCTGCGGATCGCGTGTGTCCACGTAGGAGAACGACAGGCCCATATGACGCAGGATCCGATCGAACAGGCGGAACGTCCCGCCGTACACGTTCTCGCCGCAGACGATGTGATCGCCGGCGCGAAAGAGCTTCATGATGGAATCGAGGCAGCCCATGCCGCTGCCGAACGCCAGCCCGTGGCGCCCTCCCTCCAGCGACGCGACGTTCCGTTCCAGCGCCTGTCGCGTGGGGTTTCGCCCGCGCGCGTACTCGTATCCCTTGTTGACTCCGATCCCGTCCTGCACATAGGTGGACGTCTGGTAGATCGGCGTCATGATCGCGCCGGACAGCGGATCGGGGCGCTGGCCGGCGTGAATGGCGCGAGTGGACATGCCACCGGCAAGGTCTTCGTCGTAGATGCGCGTCATGGCCTTCGGCTGGTGCGTTCGAACGAGGAGGGAAGGGCGGAAGTTAGCCATTGGCAGGGCGGCCCGCTCGACCCGAAGCCCGCGGCCTGAGATCGTGGCCTGTCGTGACGCGGCCGCCTGACATCATCGCGGCGCCCAGTGTCACGAGCCCGATCCGTTCCCAGAACGGCAGCACGGCCCGCGTGTGATGCTGTGCGGTGAGACCGAGGGATTGGATCGTCGCCCGCGCATCGCTGATGAGATGTCGGTGCTGCAACCGCTCCGCGCGTGCGTGCCCGCCGTTGTCCGACTCGAACACGATGGCGCATTCCTCGTCGAGTCCCTCGGCATCGGGTGAGCCTTCGAGCGGAAGCCCGACATGCGATCCGAGGTCGATATCGCGACTGCCGCCATCGGT
>CAZPON010000177.1:236-3445 GCA_964588045.1 uncultured Gemmatimonas sp. | reverse complement strand
GGGGCATCGTCGAGCAGCACCAGCGGGAGGCCACTCGGCACCCGGGGCGCCAGCGCGGCCACAGTGAACACGGCGCCAACGTTGGCGTCGGCGAGTCGGCGCGCAATCTCCCCTTCCGCGGTGCGTGGATCGATCAGGACGGCGCCGCGGCCAACCGATGCGGCGAGCGCGCTGAGGTACGCCGGTCCGTGGGACAGGACAATGGCGGCGCGATGGCCATCCAGCGCGCGCACAAGTGGCGCCGAGCGTTGCAGCAGGGTGAGCCCGGCGGCCACCAGTTGCTGGCCTTCCAGCCCGTCAATGCGGCCGCCGCCGGCCGCCAGCGCCATCGGGAACAGCGACAGGGGATCGGACATCGCTGCAGCTTACCGGCCCGTGGCATTCCGTGCCATGCCGGTAACGGAACGCGCGCCCAATCGTCTTTCCACGTGACCCGCGAGCGGAGGTACCGGAACGCCGGATCTCCGTGCGGCTATTGGTGTTACAGCCCTGTGCTGTCTAGCTTTCTGTGTTGTGACTGACGCGATTCCGCATCGAACGAGGAGCGGCATGGCATTCGAAGGGCTGATGGTGAGTGTGTCGGGCGTGCGCGGCCGTGTTGGCGGCGGTCTCACGCCGGAGATCGTGGCGACCTTCGCCGCCGCGTTCGGCGCGTGGGCATCGCGGTCCGGTACCAGGACCGTTGTCGTGGGCCGCGACAGTCGGGTGTCGGGGCCCATGTTCACGCGCATCGTGCACGGCGCCCTGGAGTCGGTGGGCTGCACGGTGATCGACATTGGCGTTGCGCCGACGCCCACGATTCAACTGGCGGTGGAGCATCATCACGCTGCGGGCGGACTCGGTATCACCGCCAGCCACAACCCGATCGAGTGGAATGCACTCAAGTTCATCGGCCCGGCAGGGTTGTTCCTGTCGGCCGACGAAGGTGCCGCCATGCGCGCGATCATGGACGACGGCATCCCGCGCGCCACGTGGGACCAGCTCGGCGAGATCGTGCACGATCCTGATGCCGTGCGCCGGCACATCGAGCAGGTGCTGGCGCTGCCGTATCTCGACGTGGAAGGCATTCGCGCGCGCCGGTTCAAGGTGGCGCTGGACTGCTGTCATGGGGCCGGCTCGGTGATCATGCCCGCGTTGCTCAGCGCCCTCGGCTGCGATGTCTTTGCGATCAACATGGAGCCCGATGGGCTCTTTCATCGTCCGCCCGAACCGGTGGCCGAGAATCTTGGCGAGCTCGAGGCGCTGGTGCGCAACGTTGGCGCCGACGTGGGATTCGCCACTGACCCCGACGTCGATCGTCTCGCACTCGTGCTGGACGATGGCAAGGCGCCGGGCGAGGACTACACGCTCGCATTCGCCGCGCGCACGGTGCTGCGTCATCGGCGCGGCCCGGTGGTGACCAACCTGTCCACCAGCAAGGTGGTGTCGGACGTCGCCAGTGATGCCGGCGTGCCGTTCCACTTCGCCAAGGTCGGCGAGGTGAACGTTGCCATCGCCATGCGCGACCTTGGTGCGACGATCGGCGGGGAAGGGAACGGAGGCGTCATCCTTCCCGAGATGCACCTTGGACGCGACGCTCCCGTGGGCGCCGCGCTGATGCTGCAACTGATGCTCGAGGAGGCGCGTCCGCTGTCGGCCCTGCTCGCCGAGCGTCCGCGCTACGTGATCGTCAAGGACAAGCTCGACCGGCCGAACGTTGCGCTGGACGACGTGTACCATGCACTGCGCGCGGCGTTCCCCGATGCGACGGCCGATACGCAGGACGGCCTTCGCCTGGATTGGCCCGATCGCTGGGTGCATCTCCGGCCATCGGGCACGGAACCCATCGTGCGTGTCATTGCCGAGGCGCCGACGGACAAGGACGCCCGGCTTCTCATTTCACAGGCACGTCAACCGCTGGCCGACCTGGCCACCGTCGCGGCCTGACCCGTACTGCAACACACTTCCCGAACCAACTGCCAATATGTGCGGAATCGTCGGATACGTCGGTGACAAGATCGCCACGCCGCTGCTGATCGAGGGCCTCAAGCGCCTCGAATACCGCGGCTACGACTCGGCCGGAGTCGCGATCATGAACGGCAAAGGCGTGGAAACGCGCAAGGCGGCGGGCAAGATCGCGCGCCTCGAATCGGCGATCGATGCCGATCCGCCGCTCGGTACGCTCGGCATTGGCCACACGCGGTGGGCCACGCACGGTCCGCCGACCACGGGCAATGCGCATCCGCACATCAGCCATGACCTTTCGATCGCCGTGGTGCACAACGGCATCATCGAGAATGCCACGATGCTCAAGGCCGGCCTCGAAGCGCGCGGCTTCGTGTTCACGTCGGACACCGACACCGAGGTGCTCGCCCACCTCATCGAAGCCGCGTACGCGGGGAACCTCGAGGCGGCCGTGATCGAGGCGCTGCGCCAGGTGGACGGCACGTACGGCATCGCGGTGATCTCGAGCAAGGAGAAGGACAAGATCGTGGCGGCGCGCAAGGGCAGCCCGCTGCTCATCGGCGTTGGCGAAGGCGAGTACTTCGTGGCGTCGGATGCGTCGGCCATCCTGGCTCACACGCGCAACGTCGTGTATCTCGACGACGGCGACGTGGCGGTGATCACGCGTGACGGGTACAAGGTGCTCGATCTCGATTCGATCGCGCGCGACAAGCCGGTGTCGCGTATCGAGTGGGATCTCGAGCAGATCGAACGCGGCGGCTACCAGCACTTCATGCTCAAGGAGATCTTCGAGCAGCCCACCACTGTGGAAAACACCATGCGCGGGCGCCTCATCCTCGAGGAAGGTTTCTCCAAGCTGGGCGGCCTGAATATCAGCAAGGAGGACCTGCTCAAGGTCGACAACATCATCATCACCGCCTGCGGCACGAGCTGGCACTCGGCGCTGATCGGTGAAATGATGATCGAGGAACTGTGCCGCATCCCGGTGGAAGTCGAGTACGCCTCGGAGTTCCGGTATCGCAACCCGATCGTCACGCCGACCACGCTGTGCATCGTGATCTCGCAGTCGGGTGAGACGGCCGACACGCTGGCCGCGATGCGCGAAGCCAAGCGGCGCGGCGCGCGCACACTGGGGCTGGTGAACGTCGTGGGTTCGACGATCGCGCGCGAGGACGACGGCGGCATCTACCTGCATGCGGGTCCGGAAATCGGCGTGGCGTCCACCAAGGCGTTCAGCAGCCAGGTGGTGGCGCTGGCCCTGTTCA
>CAZPON010000177.1:0-226 GCA_964588045.1 uncultured Gemmatimonas sp. | reverse complement strand
CACGCTCAAGCTGGCGCGCCTGCGCAACCTGTCGGTGGCGCAGGGCCGCGAGATCGCGCAAGCGATGGCCAAGCTGCCCGAACAGATCCAGTCCATCCTCGATCGCGCCGAGGAAATCGAGGCGCTGGCCGAGGAGTTCAAGCGCGCGACGAATTTCCTGTATCTTGGCCGCGGCTACAATTTCCCGGCGGCACTCGAAGGTGCGCTGAAGCTGAAGGAAATCTCG
>CAZPON010000176.1:0-7054 GCA_964588045.1 uncultured Gemmatimonas sp. | reverse complement strand
ACGGTCACGATTGCCAGGAAAGGCAACACGCGCTGCGCGGTGACGGTGGAGCAGAGCAAGCTGCCGGACGAGCTATCGGCGGAAGCGGCTCGCGGCGCGTGGCGCGATGGCTTGGCGAGGTTGGCGGGGCTGCTCTCCGAGTGACGGCGGGGGAACTATCGCGGTTCCGCCGTCAGCTCTTCGGTTACCCGCCGGGGCAGCGTTGGGTGTTGCCGCCACATGTATCCCCCCATCGCCGCCGATGCGACCAGGTTGGCGATGCCCACCTGCAGCCATGTCAGGTTGCCGAATCCCTCGGCCAACACCATCGTCCAGCCGATCCATCCCACTTCGAAGGCCACGAACAGCAAGGCGAATCCGATGATCGCTGACGGGACGCGCTCGGCGCCGTTCACGACGTACGAGAACGCAAGGCCGATCACGCAGAAGATCGCGACGTGGAAGATCGTGTAGCCGATGAACGCGGCCGCGAAGCTTGGCTGGCTGCCGTCGGGCATCAGCAGCGAACCGAGCGCGTTGCCGAGCATCACCGGCGTCGCGAGCAGCTGCCCCTGTATGGCGTCGACGATCGCGAACCACGCCGCGATCGCGCATGCTCCAATCAGTCCGACAGAAACTCCCTCGCGCACAACCTTGTCTTTGTTCGGCATGCGGGTGTCCCTCCGGTCAAGGCGGTTGGAGAGGACCACACGGGCACCGGTCGTCCACTCCCTCAAGCTTTAACATCGCGCGCAAACGGCGGTGCGCCAGAGGCCAGGCGGCTCGAAGTAGCAGCCCAGACTCCCTACCCCGTACTCACCCGTTAGTATCTACGCGTGGGGTCCCGGCGCATTCCTTCCTTCCTCCCCAAACACCATGCGCGTCTCTCTTCGGTCGACGTTCGGTGCATCAGCGGCCATCGGGTCGCTCTGTCTTGTCGCACTGAGCGCCTGTGGTGGTGAAGCGGCGACGGCCAAGGTCGATCCCGTGGCCATGGCCAAGAGCTGCAAGCGCGGCGATACGACCGGCCTGTATCTGGCATACGCCGAGTACATCAAGAACACCAAACCGATGGGTCTGCGCTTCCTCACGGCGGCGGGCACCGATTCCGCGGCGCCCGACGATGCGTTTCGCGCCATGCAGGACAAGGGCCCCAGCTACTTCTACGGCGGCGACAGCGCGGCGAGGCGCAAGATCCGCGAGACACTCGAAAACGTGGGGCCGTTTGCGTCGCTGCTGATCGTGCATCGCGGCGCAACGCCAAACGCGCGCGGCGACACGCTCACGGTGCACCTGGGTGGTCACTACATCGGCGGCGAGCTGGACGGAAAGGTGGCGACGAGTTCGACCATCGTCGTCGTTTGCGCCGACTCTGCGTGGAAGGTGGCCAGCACCAGGGACGAGCCACCGCAGTGACAGCACGCGGAGGTGACCGCGAACGGCTCCTCGCGCTGGACGTCTTCCGGGGCATGACCGTCGCCGGCATGCTGCTGGTGAACAATCCGGGCACATGGAGCGCGATCTATCCACCGCTCCAGCACGCGCCGTGGCACGGATGGACGCCAACGGACCTGATCTTCCCGTTCTTCCTGTTCATCGTCGGTATCACCACCGAGTTGTCACTGCAGGCACGGCGCGCGCGTGGCGACGATGAGCGCGCGATTCTCCGGCAGATCCTGCGCCGCGCAGCACTGATCTTCCTGTTCGGACTCATCCTCTCCGCGTTTCCGTTCTTCACCTGGACGGCGATTCCGGACAATCCCGATCCATCGTTCGTCGATCGCGTGGTGCATCGCGTCGAACATCTGCGCATCCTCGGCGTGCTGCAGCGCATCGGCCTCGCGTATCTCTGCGGTGCGCTGCTGACGCTGCGAACGTCCTGGAAGCAGCAGCTGGGCATCCTCGCGGCGTTGCTCTTCGGCTACTGGGCGCTCATGACGCTCGTTCCCGTGCCCGACACGGGCGTTCCGGGACGATTCGTGCTCGACAAGCCCGACCAGCTCCTGAGCGCGTGGCTCGATCGCACGATCCTTGGCGTCAACCACCTCTGGTCCGGCTCGAAAACATGGGATCCGGAAGGCCTGCTCAGCACCGTGCCGGCCATCGGAACCATGATCCTCGGCACGTTCGCCGGTCGGTGCATCGCCGAACACCAGCGATCGCTCACCGAGCGCCTGTCGGCCTTGTTTGCGGTCGGTACACTGCTCATGATGGCAGGACTCGTCTGGAACTGGGGATTCCCCATCAACAAGAGCATTTGGACGAGCTCCTACGTACTGTTCACGGCGGGTATGGGGGCGGTGTCACTGGCCACCTGCCTGTGGCTCATCGACGTGTGCCAGGTGCGACGTTGGACGTTTCCGTTCGTCGTGTATGGGATGAACCCGATGCTCGCGTTCCTGGGATCGGGGCTCATGGCCCGGCTCATCGGCTCGCTGCTGATGATCGGGCGAGATGACGGAACCCGCATCTCGGTGCAGGGTTTGGTATACAAGGGGTTGTATGCGTCATGGTTGCCGCCGCGCGAAGCGTCCTTCGCGTACGCCATCAGCTTCGTGGCGCTGTGGTTCCTGATCCTCTGGGCCGCGTGGAAGAAAGGCATCATCCTCAAGGTCTGATACCATCTTGAACATCCATTCATCCGGCCTTCGGGCGTTTCTGCCGCTGTTCAGCGGCCGCGGTGCGGTGCTTGCCGCATGCGTGTGGACCGCGACGGTCGCAACCGCCGACGAGCTGTTGGCGCAGGCGTCGCGACAGACGACGCGACCGCCTGCGCGCACGGGATCGCGCAGCACGACCACGCGCGCCACGCGCCCGGTACGCACGCCGGTGATTCCGGCGCTGCGATTCACCACGCCGCGCGACGCCACCGCGCTCACCACCGACCTGGGCTCGTTGCTGGCAAGTCGCACGCGCAACGGCACGTGGGGAGCCATGGTGATCAGCCTGACGCGCGGTGACACGCTGTTCGCGCGGAACGCCGACACGCGATTGGTGCCTGCGTCCACCATGAAGCTGTTCACCTCCGCAATTGCCCTGGAGCGACTTGGCCCGGATCACGCGTTCTCGACGGATGTACTGCGCGATGGTCCGCTCGAGGCCGACGGCGTGGTGCGGGGCAACCTGATCCTGCGCGGTGATGGCGATCCGTCGCTGTCACCCCGATTCGTCCGGGGCGGACCCGATGCATCGATGGCGATGCTGGCGCAGTTCACGATGGGCGCGGGCGTCAGGCGCGTCACGGGCGACATCGTCGCCGATGCGTCGGCGTTCGAATCGCGCCGTATTCCCGAGGGCTGGCTCACACGCTACGCCGGCGCATCATACGCCGCGCCATTCTCGGCGCTGTCGCTCAACGACAACATCGTGGTTGTCGGGGTGAGCCCCACCAGTGACGGCGGCGGGACCCGCGTGGTGCTCGAGCCGGCGACGAGCGGGCTGAAGGTGGTCAGCACGGCGCGCACCGTTGCCGGCGGCAGCTCGCAGCTCAGCATCCGACGTGTCGGGGACGACCGTGTGATGGTGTCCGGCACCATCGGTGCCAAATCGGGACAGCGCCGCTACCAGCTGGTGGTAGGTGATCCGGCGACATTCACCGCCGGCGCGTTCCGCGAGGCGCTTGCCGCCAAGGGCGTCACGGTGGACGGCGAAATCAAGGTTGGGCGTACACCGCCCACGGCCACGATCGTGACGAGCCTGCCGTCACCACCGCTCGCCCGCATCGTGTCGACGATGAATCGCGAGAGCATCAACATCTTCGCCGAGCTGCTCTGGCGCGGCGCGGCGCGCGGCAGCGACGGTGCCAGCCTCGGGTCGGCGGAGAACGCGAGCCAGACACTGCAGGAATTCCTGGTGAACCAGGTCGGCACGTCGTCCGATGCCGTCACCGCGACCGACGGCAGCGGCCTGTCGGTGCTCGACCGCGTGACACCGCGATCACTGGTGCAACTGCTGTCGCACGCGCACCGCGCGCCATGGGCGAGCGCCTTCCATGCGTCGCTGCCGGTGGCCGGCGAGTCGGAATTGCTGCGTCATCGCATGCGCACCACGCCGGCGCAGGGCAACCTGCATGCAAAGACCGGCACGACGAACGACGTGATCGGCCTGTCCGGCTACGTCACCGCCGAGAACGGCGAGATCCTCGCGTTCGCGTTCCTGTACAACGGCAAGGATCGCTGGCACGCGCGCGAGACGATCGATGCGATGGGGCCGACGATGGCAGGGTTCTGGAGGGATTGATGCGGGTGGATAGTGGGTGAGGGGAGACGGGAGACGGGAGACTGGAGACGGGAGACTCGCCGACTGGGAGTCTCCCGTCTCCAGTCTCCCGTCTCCCGTCTTCCCCGCACTAACCGATCTCGCTTCCGCTTCGCGCCGCTCGCTTTCGGATCGCGCAGTGCGGCCGCTGATGGCTCCAGACTCCCGCGCCATGGCGCCGCGATGTGCGACAGTCCGGCGAATCCCGCACTGCCTCCGCTGCCGGTGACGATGGTCGAGTTGATCCCCACCGCGAACGCAGCGCCCGATGCGTCGGGTGCGCCGGTGACAGCCCACAGCAGGTCCGTTGTTCCCGTTGGCATGGCCTGCCACGCGGTGCCGTTGTAGCGCAGCATCGTGCCGGCATCGCCGGTGGCGTAGAGATCGTAGATGCTGGGGCCCCACACCGACGTCAGCGCCTTCGCGTCGCCGACGTTCATGGATTGCCACGTCGTGCCGTTATAATTGAAGGCCAGCCCCGACACGCCGCCCTGGTTGGCGCCGACACTGACGATGTTGCTGCCGCCGCTCATCCACACGCCGAACAGCGTGGTCACGGCATCCGGTGCGGCGAAGGTCGACCAGCTCGTGCCGTTGTAGCGCATCACCAGCCCGCCGGTACCGGTGGTGTAGATCTCGTTGGCCGACACGCCGTGCAGCGCCAGCAACGTCGTGCTGCCGGGCGCCGTGGCCTGCACCGTCCACGTGGTGCCGTTGCAGCGCAGCAACTCACCCAGATCGGTGGCCGCGAACACATTCGACGCACTGGTGCCCCAGATGGCGAACACGCGCGCTGTCGACGGGAAGGTCATGGCCGTCCACGCGGTGCCATTCCAGCGAAGCATCGTACCGTTGTCACCGCCGGCAAACGCATCCGTGCCCGACGGTGCCCATACGGCATAAAGCGTGGCGAGCGATGGCGTCGCAACGCGCGTCCACGTGGTGCCGCTCCATCGGTAGATGAATCCGAACTCGCCGACAATCCACGCGTTGGTGGCGCTGGTGCTCCACACATCGAGGAAGTCGGGTGCGAAGTTGAGTGTTTCCCACGTGAAGCCGGTGAGCCGCTGCACGGCGCCACGCTGACCCGCCGTCCACGTCACGCCCGACCCGTCGGTGTGCACGGCGAACGTCGAGACGGGATACGACGCGCTGGCCGACGTGAGCACCGGGCCGTTCAACTGGTACACGCCGTTGTCGCCACCGATATACACGCGGCCGCCGTTCGCACTCGTGCCGTTCACGGCGTAGAAATTGTCCAGCACGCCGTTGCTGTTCACCAGCGACCAGGCGGTTCCGTTGAACCGCAGGATGCCACCGAAGTTGCCGACGGCGGTCACGTTGCCGTTCGGTTGTCCGCAGACGGCGTTGAGGTCGTCGGTGAAGGGCACGGTCTGGCGTGTCCATGTCGTGCCGTTGAAGGCCAGCACCATCCCGCCAACGCCGACGGCGTACGCCGTTCCTGCGTTGGACCAGACGCCATTGAGCTGCGCCGTCACCGTCGTGTTCGTCGCGGCCCACGCAGCACCGGTCAGTCGCAGGGCAGTCCCGTTGTCGCCCACGGCAAACGCGCTCGCGTCGGCTCCCATCCAGACCGAGCGCAACGTGCGAGTACTTCCCGACGTCATGGCCGTCCACGTGGTGCCGTTCCAGCGCGCAATGACACCGTTGGTGCCGACGGCGATGGCATTGGTGGCGCTGGTGCCATGCACCGCCTGGAACTTCGTGTTGAACGCCGATCCGCTCGCGCTCAGCGTCCAGGTCGCGCCGTTCCACCGGTAGATGTCGCCACCGCTGGCGCCGTTGTCGATGGAGTTGACGGCAAAGGCGTTGGTGGGGTTGAAGGCGACAATGGAAACGAGGTCGTCGTACAGCACGCCGTTCAACCGCGACGCGGTCCACGCCGTTGCCAGTCGCGGCACGACATTCACCGTGACGGTGTCGTGCTTGGTGTTGTCTGCGACAGACGTAGCGGTGACCAGCGTCGAACCCGACGCCACCGCACTCACCACACCCGCCTGGCTGATGGTTGCCACCGATGGCGTGGCCGATGTCCACGTCACCGCGGTCGAAACACCCGGGTCGGCCGAAACGGTCGCGTTCAGCGTGGTGCTGCCACCGGGATTCAAGTTGACCACACGCTGGATGATGGCCACGGTGACCGGACGCGGCGCCACGGTGATCACTGACGTTGCGCGTTGCGTGGTGTCCACCGTAGACAGCGCCGTGATGGTGGCCGATCCGACCGCCACCGCCGTCACCAGCCCCGTCGTGTTCACCGTGGCAATCGCCACGTTGCTCGAACGCCACGTGACCGTGTTTGCCAGCGAGCCATCGGCCACTACGGTGCTGGTGAGCTGCTGCGTGTTGCCGATGTTGAGCGTGGCCGCCGTTGGCGTGACGGTCACGCTGCGAATGACCGGCACCACGTTCACGACGGCCGTGCCGCGCAGCATGGTATCGACCACCGACACGGCCGTGATGGTCGTCGAGCCGAACGCCACCGCGCGCACCAGTCCGCTCTCGCTCACCGTAGCCACGGCGGGCGCGCTGCTGCGCCAGGTCACGTTGCTGCTCAGCTCCGGCTCGATCGACACCGTCACCGTCATCTGGCGTTCGTCGCCGGTGGCAAGGCTCGAGGTCGCCGGTGTGATCACCACGCTGCGCGCCGGTATCACGGTGACCGTTGCGGTCGACGAGATGCGCGGATCGGCGACCGATGTGGCGCGCACGGTGGCCGTGCCGGTGGCGATACCGGTCACGTCGCCGAACGAATTCACGCTGGCGATTGCGGGGTTGTCGACGCTCCAGGTCACGG
>CAZPON010000175.1:6541-7166 GCA_964588045.1 uncultured Gemmatimonas sp. | reverse complement strand
TTCGCCTTCTGCGCCTCGGCGATGGCTTCGTCGACCATGGCCTTGAGGCCGGCGTCGCTCACGTCACGGGTGTTGGCGTTGCCGACCTTCTGGCCGACGCGCACGGTGACCGTGACGTTCCGGTCGAACTGCACGAGGTTGGTGGTGATGGACGAGTTCGCCCATCGGGTGCCGGATCGCTCGCCGCCGGTGAACTGGACCTCGACGGCATCGGCTTTCGCCATGTCGATCACCTTGTCGGTGATCGCCTTGACCTGCTCGCGTGTATACATGCGCGGATTACGCGGGAAACGGGGGGAACGCTGCGGCGGGGGGGCTTGCAGTGGCTCCAGATGGTAGCCCTCGAACGGCAGGTAGAGCAACTGCGGGAATGGCGGATTCAGGCCAGTCCGCGCCGCCTGCGGATCATCCATTCCCCTGACAGGGCCAGCGCGAAGGGGAGGATCCACCACGGCGAGCGCATGGGATGCCATTCGGTGACGCGCGGGACGGGCTGAAGTGCGTCGTCCAGGGCGTTTGCGAGCGCCACGAGACTGTCGCGCTCGAACACCCGGCCGCCGCGCGAGCCGGTCCAGGCGGCCAGCAGGTCGGGGTCATTGGCCGCGTCGCGCGCAACAACCGGCGA
>CAZPON010000175.1:0-6531 GCA_964588045.1 uncultured Gemmatimonas sp. | reverse complement strand
GGCGGCATGATCGGCACGCGGGCGGTATCGGCTCCCAGCACGGCCAGAATGTCATAAGCGCCGGTGTCGAGCGGTGCGCGAACGCGGGCCTCGTATGCGCGGCCGCGAACGGTGCCGGCGATGCGCGTGACGCTCCCGGTGTCGACGGAGCCCGACATGGCGCGAAGGGACAGCAGTACGGCAGCGGCAGTCAGCGAATCGCGCGGATGGGCGGTGATCGCGATCTCGCCGCGCGGCGTCACGCGTCGCGGCGTGACCTGCAACTCGATTGGCAACTGACGCGCACTGGCCGCGTCGTCTACCAGGTCGCGCCACGTCGCGTCGAAGGTGGACATGGATGTGTCGCGAAATCGCCAGGCATCGAATGCCCCGCTCACGTACAACTGTCCGAGGCCAACCGGCGAACGCCAGATCACCGGCAGCGCGCGTTCGGCTGAACGCGCACTGTCGCGCGCCACGGCGATGACGTGTGCGTGCTCCGGCAATCGCGTGGGCGTGCCAAGGGACAGTCCCTTCAGGCGAATGGCATCGTGGTCTGTCGAGCCAGGCGTCGACACGACATCGCCGGCGACACGGCGCGCGGGTGTGCGCCATGCGCCGAAGCCGAGCAACGCATCGGCTGGACCGGCGGATGGATGATCCGGCAGCACGAGCACGCTGGCGCCGCGCGAACGCAGGAGCATGCCGAGTCCGTCGACATCACGGGCCGTGAGCGCTTCGGGTGCGCCAATGACGACCGCATCGAATGCACTCGTGGCGGCAACCACATCGAGGCCGGCTGGTGCACGACCGGTTTCGCGGCTCACGTTGGTGGACGTGATAACGCGACTGGTCACCGCAAACCGCGGATCCCGCTCGAGCGCGCGTCGCACGAATGTCGAGATCCACGACGGCCGCCGGTCGAAAAACAGGACCGACCACCGGTTTGCGCGCACATCGACCAGGAGGTCGTGGCGCAACGTGTCGGCATTCCCTTCGAGCCACGCGCGTATCGTCAGCGTGGCCGGCTCGGCCACCGTTGGCACGAAGGTCAGCGTTACAGACCACGCCGAGTCGTGCGCCACACGCTGTTGCGTGCGCGACACCACCGTTTCGCCATGCAGCAGTTCGATGTGCGCGTCACGCGCTGTTGCGCTGGTGATGCCGCGAACGACAGGGGTCGCCACCACGGTGATGCGCGCATCGAGCATGGCGCGGGCCGGCGCCTCGATGCGTCGCAGGGAGATCGCGGGCCGATTGGACACCGGCGTGACGGTGAACACCGGTGCGGCCAACGACTGCGCGGCATCGGGCACGCGGCGCCCCACCAGCACGGTGCCGGCGGCAGATGCGAGGGGCGCACGCACCACCGTGTACTGATTGTCGAGCGCGCGCGCGACGTGCGATACCAGCAGGCTGTCACGCGACGGGTCGCTGCCGATCACCGAGATCACCGGACGTGTGCGCCGCGCCGACGAGACAGCGGGATCGATGATCGCCGCGACCACGATGAGGAGCGCCAGGAGCCGCAACACGCGCGCGGCCATGCTACGGACGTTCCCGGCGGCGCGCAGCCTCGCGCAGTGCTGCGTCGAGCTCGGCCTGCAACTGCCGCGTCTCACCCGCGCGCGGCGCCGGCGCAGCGGGGCGCAGGCCGTCCCCGAGTATCACGGTGAGCCCGGTGGCGGCCGAGTCGATCAGGATGCGCACACGCGCTGGTGTGCCGGTGGCGGCCGCCGCCGCGGTCAACTGCGCCGCCAGCCGCTGCGATGCGGGTGACGATGCATCGATGTGCAGCACGCGCTCGGCCAACTGCGCGAGGCGAGCGGCGTCGGGGGGTGACGTGTGCGCCACGCTCATGAGTTCGCGCAGCAGGTCGCGCCACGCGGCGTGCAGGGCGTTGCGTTCGCCGTCGGGAATCATCGCGCGCATCGAGGCGGTGCTGTCGAGACGCCCGGTCAGTCGGCGTGTCGGGTCGAGCGTTTCCCGCTCCGACAACGCGCGCATGAGGAACCGCGATCGGGCGAACGCCTCCTGCAGTTGCACAAGTGCCGCTTTCTCCTGCACGAGCGCCGATGTGAGATCGGCCACCGTGAGCGCCCCCGCCGCCCGGCTCATCGACCGCACGGCGCTGAGGAGCGCGGTACGTCCACGGTTGGCCATGCGTCCAGCGGCCAGGTCGGTTTCAGCTTCGGCTTCGTGGGTTTCGTCGAGCTCGTCCATGCTGGCATCGCCGCTCGCTTCCTGCGCAAACTCCCCGCCCATCATGAACACGAATTCGGCGCGCACGCGTCGTTGCTCACCGGCGAGCTGCGCCGCTTCGTCGGCGACGGCAGCCACGGTCATGGTGGCCTTTCGCGCCAGCAGGCGTTCGGTCTTCAGGATGACCATCTGCTGACTGAGGGCATAGCGATCCTCGTCGGGATCGAGTGAGAATCCGAGTGCGGCCATGCCACCGGGCGCCGCGAGTTCGGCGATGAACGCGTCCGATTCCACCGGTGGTGATCCCGGACGTGAATCGGTGGCGACGGCGCGATAGACGACCAGGTCGCCGGGTTCCTGCAGCAGCGGCGCAAGCGCAAGCGCGGCCTGTGCCGTCCACTGCACTGGCGACGTGCGCGCAATGGTCACCGGCACTTCGCCTTCCGCAAACGTGAACCGCTCACCGGAGCCGGACACCTTCGTGTAGCGCAGTGTAAGCGAACGCATGGCAAGGTCGTCATCGGCTTCGATGCGTACATCGAGCGTACGATTGCTGTCCGGGACGATCAGGTCCTTGGCCGGCGCGACGATGCGCACGCGGGGCGCGTCGTCGGCCCGCACGGTGAGTCCGATCAGCCGGCGTGGTCCCGTTTCGCCGCGTGCGCCGCGCGGCTCGAGCGCCACGTATCCATCGAGGGCCGCCGGCAGTGTCCATGTGAACGTGCCGTCAGTGCCGCGTTGGACCGTGTGCGTGCTGTCCCTGGTGGTGACGAGGATGCTGTCGGCGCGCGCACTGATGACGAGCGCGATGGTGCTGCCGGCAAGCGCCTCGATACGCGCCGGATCACGCAATACGGATTCGGCGCGACCTGTGTAGCGCGGTGGGGTGACTCGCACCGCAACGCGCTGGATCGCCGTTTGCCCCGTGATCGTCGCGATGAGCGCGGTGGCCGGTGGTACCGCCGCGCCAAAGGTGACGCGATCGGCCGACCAGGCAACGACGGCCCACAGTGCAATGCTGCCGATCAACCGCAGCCCGTCGCGTCGAAGCGGAATGAGGGACGTGACATCGAGGGGGGCGGCCAACAGCCCGGCGCGTTGCAGCACCATCTCGGTCACCGCGACAGGGGTCGTGGCCGACGCAGGTGAGCGTGTGGAGACCTGTCGCAACTCGGAAGCGGTGACCAGGAGGTTCTTCGAGGCCGGCACCAATGGCTCGAGTGCCCGCGCCGGTTCGGCACGCACATGCGCGGTGCGCCACCACCCCATGGCGGCGCCAATAGCGAGGGCACCCAGCAGCGGCAGCAGTCGACCGACGGGCGCATGCGACCAGGCCGCGATGCGTTCGCTGAAGAACGAGAGGGCGACCCACGGAAACAACACCAGTACGCCGGCCATGGCGCCGCGCAACGCGGCACGCATGCCGATGCGCCGCGCCGTCTGCGCGAGCACTGCCTGCAGGTGATCTGCGCGATCAGCCATCGCCGTGGCCGGGTGTCGCGACGTGCGCGGTGGCGGGCGCGGACTGCCCCCCGCGGAATCGCCCGCGCATGATGGTTTCGAGTGCGAGCAAGGCCAGCACCGCCACCCACATCCAGCGCGCATCGGATGGTCCGGTCAGTGCGTCACTCGACCGCACCGAGGCAGCGCCTGTCGGCGCGGCCCCTGGCGCGCGCTCCCATCGACGCAACTGCACACTGTCCGGGGTGGCGCGACCGGAGGTGACGAAGGGCGCGGCGTCCAGTGTCCGTGACGCGCCCAGCAGCAAGGCAGCGGTGGCGAGTGCCTCTGCCGGCGCGCGCGTCCAGAGCAACAGGCGCACGCTGCGGCCGTTCGCTGTTGCGTCGCCGCCGAGAGCCGCGGCGGCCACCACCGGCGCGCCGCGCGCTGAACGCACTATCACGGTGAACGGTGATGCCAGCGTGGTATCGGCGAGATCGACGCCGCTGGCGGCCGTCACGAGCGTGGTGTCGGCGTGCAGGCGCACGAGGATGTCACCCATCCAGGCGTCGCTGATCGGCCGTACGTTACGCAGCCATGCCGACAGGCTGTCGGCGTGAGGACCCGCCACCACGACCACGTGCGAGTCGGTCGCCGCACGGGAATCAGCGAGCGTCGCGCTGCCAATCGCGCGTACGGCGCCGGTGACAGCCAACCGCACACCCGCAGGCGTCGTGCTGTCTGTCGCCCACCATACGGTGCCGGTGGTCGTTGCTGCGCGCGGCGGGTACGGCTCGGGTGAATTGGCGGATGGCACCAGGCGCACGGTGATGTCGCGTGGCAACAGCACGAGGTCGAGCGAGTCGAGCGTGCCATCGCGAAAGTCCGAGGCAATTGCGAGCTCGCGTCGACCTGCCTGTGTAGCCAGCCACGCTGCCGCGCCGGCAAGTGCATCGGCCGGCCGGTCGGTGTCGATGCGCAGCTGCGACGTGGCCGTTGCGAGCACGTTGCCCACCGTTGTGTCGCCATTGATGGTCGCTGCCGTGTCCACGATGACGGCAACCGCTATCGCGTTCGACGATGCATGCGCGCGCCACAGCGGCTGGGCAAGCGCAGCAACCGCGGTGGTAAGGATGAGCAGGCGAACGACCAGCAGCAGCACATCGGTGAGCCGCGTGCGCCGGGTGGGCAGCAGGCGCGACACGTCGATGAATCGCAGCGACGGGAACGGTTCGACCCGCGTCTGTCGCCGACTGAACAGGTGCACGAGCACCGGCAGCACGAGCGTGAGCAACCCCATCCACGCCCACGGATTCTGCCAGCGCACTATCCGCTCCGGCGTTCGCTAGCGCTGCGCCGCATGCTGGGCATTGGGCAGGCCCGGCGACGCCTGTCGCGTCGAGCGCCGAACGAGATAGTCGCGCAGGGATCGCTCGGGAGACTCGCCGGTGTCGAGCAGCCCGTAGTCGATGCCCTCGTGCTGTGCGAAGCTGCGGCAACGCTCGAGGAACTGCGTGTGCGCCGTGCGATACGCGGCGCTTGCCGTGGCCGGCTCCATCAACCGGCGCTCGCCCGACTCGAGATCCTGAAGCTGGACCTGGTCCTTGAACGGGAGTTCGCGTTCCTCGCGCGCCACCACCTGCAACATGGCCACATCGTGACCGCGCTGCGCCACGTGGCGCAACTCGCGCTGCGTCCCGGTCTCGTCGTCGTAGAAATCCGACAGCACCATCATGAGCCCGCGCCGCTGCAGCAACTCGGCCGCGCGTCCGATCACGGCTGCGGGCTTCCATCGGCCGGCCGGCCGCAGGTTGTCGATGCGTGCCAGCAACGCGCGCAGGTGCACGCGACCGCTGCGCGCGGGCAGGTACTGCATCTCGCCGTCGGTCATCGTCATCAGGCCGACCGCGTTCCCCTGCTCGGAGGCGAGGTACGCAAGTGCCGCCGCGACGATGGACGCATAGCGAAACTTCGATAACGACGTTGCCGGATACGCCATCGACGCACTCGTGTCGAGCACCAGCATCACCGACACGTTGGTGGTCTCGCGAAACTGGCGCGTGTACAGGCGGTTGCTGCGCGCGTACACCTTCCAGTCGAGGTACTTGAGGTCGTCGCCGGCGCGATACGGACGATGCTGCTGGAACTCGGCGCCGTATCCGTGAAACGGACTCCGATGTCCGCCCACGCGCAGCCCTTCGACCACCACGCGCGCGGCGAGCTCGAGGTCGTCGATGGCGGCCACCACCGCCGGTGAAAGGGACGTCGCGTCAGTCATGCGTGTAAACCTTGCCGGCGCGACGTCGCGCGGCTACGGACGAACGGCAGCGAGCAGCTTGCCGATCACCTGGTCGGCCGAGATGCCATCGGCCTCGGCGCGGAAGTTGACCAGCAGGCGATGCCGCAGCACCGGCAGCGCAACCGCCGTGATGTCGTCGGGCGACGGCACCGTGCGGCCATCGAGCAACGCGGCGGCCTTCGCGCCGAGCAGCAGCGCCTGCCCCGCGCGCGGTCCAACGCCCCACCGCACCCACTCCTTCACGCTCGCCGGGCAACTCGCGTCGCCCGGACGCGTGGCGCGCACGAGGCGCAGCGCGTAGTCCACCACGTTGGACGCCGCCGGCAACGTGCGCACCAGCAATCGCGCGGCCTCGAGCTCCTCGCCAGTGGCGACCTGCGCCACGGTGCGTTCGACACCGCTCGTGGTATCGGCAAAGATGCGACGCTCGTCGTCGATGTCCGGGTATTCGATGACGACGTTCAGCATGAAGCGGTCGAGCTGCGCCTCGGGCAGCGGATGCGTGCCTTCCTGCTCGATCGGGTTCTCGGTGGCCAGCACGAACAGCGGTCGCTCGAGCTGGTAGCGCACGCCGCCGACCGTCACCTGGTATTCCTGCATCGCTTCCAGCA
>CAZPON010000174.1:0-7194 GCA_964588045.1 uncultured Gemmatimonas sp. | reverse complement strand
GCATACGCGCGCAGGATGCGCGCAGCGAGTTCACCGTGGCGCGCGTATGCCGATCGCTACCACACCTGGCCCAACGCCGACAATGTGCTGGGACCGTCGCGACCGTTTTTCAGCACGTATCTCGAGTCCATCTGGCTCCTCAACCTGTGCCACGCGCTTGTGTTGCTCGAGGGCCGCTTCAATGGATGGACGGCAAGCGATGGCAGTGCGCTCCGGACACAGCTCATCGAACCCGGCAGCGCGCTGATCGACAGCTACAATGAGGGCCCTTCCAACCGCCAGGTATGGAACGAAGTCGCGATCAACTCGGCCTGGTGCCTGCTGCATCGGGAAGGCGACGTTCGCAAACGCCTCGACGCCGAGTATGGAATCCGCTGGCAGATCGCCAACGGCCTGGATGACGCCGGCTCGTGGTACGAGGGCGAGAACTACCATCTGTTCGCCCATCGTGGACTGTGGTACGGTGTGCAGCTCATGCGCGCGCGTGGCGAGCCGCTTGCCCCGGCACTCGATGCCCGCTACTCGGCGGGGTTCTTCGCGCCGTTCGCCGGCGTGCTGCCCGACGACACATTCCCGTCGCGCCGCGACTCGCAGTACGCCAGCAGCATCCGACAGTGGCGCACCGCCGAATGGTGTGAACTGGGCTGGGCACACACGCACGACCGGCGCATCGCCGGAATCCTGACGCGCCTGTACGACGGACACGCGCCGTTGCGCGATACGGGACGCGCGCGCTCCACGGCCGATGCGGAACGCAACACACCGCCCAGCGCACTCACGCGCGCCGACCTGTCGTGGCGCGCGCTGCTCATGGCCGACGCCGAGCCGGCGCCTCACGCGGTGGCGCTGGCATCCAGCGAATGTCTGCCGGCCCAGGGGCTGGCGGTGATCCGTCGCGACGGCGGGCGTACCTATGTTGCGCTCGAGGGTGGCCAACTGGGCGGCGGACACGGGCATCCGGATCAACTGGCGCTCACGCTGCAAACGGATGATGCGCGCTGGCTCGAGGATCCCGGCACCGGCAGCTACGTCGAAGCCGAGCTGGCGTGGTATCGCAGCACGTTGGCTCACGCCGCGCCCTCGTTCGATCGGCGCAATCAGGCGCCGGTGGCGGCCACGCTGGTCGCGTTCGAGGACGGCGGCGAGTTCGCCTGGATGGTCAAACGCGTCGACGGCATTGCCGAAGGCGTGCAGGCAGAACGCACCATCGTCGTGGGTGACGGCTACCTGGTTGACGTCCTCGACTGGCATTCGGATGACGAGCACATGATGGAGCTGCCCATCGCCGGCAAGGCCATCGTCATCGCGCCCAGGCCCGGCGACTGGGCGACCCATCACGACTTCCTGCGTGCCGACATCGGGGCAATGATCGACGCGTCGCGGTCTACGGCGGTGGACGATACGCTCGAACTGTTGGCGTGTCCCACGTTTGCCGATCCGCACAGCGCTCGCGCCGCCCGGCAGGCAATCGGACGAGAGCCTGCCGACTGCGCGCGCGTGTGGTACGCGATCGAACCGGCGGCCGATCGTCGCCATCCAGACACGCTGCTGATGCAGGCAACGGTGCCGGCCGCGCCATGGCAGGGGAAGACCGAACGCCACTGGATCAGGGTGAACCGCGCCGGCGGACGAATCGTGGGCGTGTGGAGCTGGCCAACGGATTCCTGCCCCGAGGGTGCCGTATCGAACGTGCAGCTCACGCCGGGTGCCATGCCATGCGTGCGGGTGACCACGTGCGACGGCGTTTCGGCGGCGCATTCCCGAACCGACGCCGGCTGGCACATTGCGTTGGACGATCATGGCGCGCGTTGGACCGTTGCCCTTGCCGGACTCCGAAGCGAGACGCGGGCCGTCGAGCCACAACGCGTCACCCAGCCGCCGGGCGCGCACGCGGAATACCTCCTCGCATCAAACGCCGTTGTGATCGAACTCGGCGAAGCGCACTACGTGCGTACCGAGCAATCGTGGCAGGAGGCCGGTGCACCCACGGCAACGGTCCAAATTGCAGTGACGCCGGAGTGGCTGGTGGTGGACGTGCACGCGCGAACGGGGCCCGTGACCACCGACGTTCCGCACCCCTCAGACCAGTTGGACAACGAACATGTGGATGTCAACGCGGACGGGCTGCAGTGGTACATGGGGAACGCGGACTTCACGCCGCACCCGTCACGCGAGTGGTACGCGGCGATGCTCCACGTGCCGCGCGACCCTGCGGAGGAACGCAGTGACGTTCGCTCGACGAAGATCACGGGCCGCGATCTCCAGCCGTTGGTGGAATCGACCTCCACGCTCGAAGGGTGGGCGATGCGGCTTACGTGGCCGAGGGAATCGCTGCCCGTGGACGCGAACGGCGCGCTCCTGTTCGAGCTGGTGGTCAACGAGCGTCCGCCCGGCCGCGAACGGCGGCGCGGGCAGTTGGTCCTCAGCGGTGGCGGCGGGTTCGGCTACCTCGCCGGATGGCGCCGCCCCCCGCATCGCTTTGTACGGCTCGTGATGCCCTTGGACCGCACCAAAACGACGTTTCGGTGACGCTTCGGCGCTATCTTCCCGTTGCCCCGCGATCCCGCCCGGATCGCGCACCCGAATCTGCTTTCCCCTGGTCTTGATGTCCGACTCCCTGCTCAGCGCCGTCACGGTCGTCCTGTACGAATCGCAGGATCCGATCAACATCGGTGCCGTCGTGCGTGCCATGAAAAACATGGGGGTCTGGGACCTGCGGCTCATCCGCCCGTGCGCGTACGAGCCCAATCGCATCGAGCAGATTGCCCACGACACGCGTGACGTGGTGGCCCGGATCCGGCATTTCGATACCATCGACGAGGCGCTGGCCGACTGCGTGCGCGTGGTCGCCTTTTCCGGCCGCCGGCGTGCCGCCCGCTGGGCGCGGCACACACCGCGAACCGCCGCCGCCGACCTTCTCGAGTACGCGCCATCCGGTCGGGTGGCCATCATGTTCGGCCGCGAAGACCATGGCCTGCCCAACGAGGCACTCGACCGCGCCCATGCCATCGCCACCATTCCCACCACCGAGCATTTCTCGCTCAACGTGGCGCAGGCCTGCCTGCTCGCCCTGTACGAGCTGCATATCCAGTCCGGCGACGTGACCAAGCGCATCGCCGGACCCAAGCACGCCGCCGGTTCGCCCAGCATGACCGAGTACGAGCAGACGTTTGCCGATGCGTCGGCCGCGCTCGAGGCCATCGCCTACTTCAAGACGCGCAATCCGGAGCTGGTCATGCGCGTGGTGCGCTCGCTCGTGTTCCGCGCCGCGCCCGACGCCCGCGAACTGCTGCTCGTGCGCACCGCGGCCATCGAAGTCTTGCGCACCATCGATCGCGAGTCACGCCGCGCCGTGCAAGCGGCCCTTGCAAGCGCCGGTTTGCCGGCGTCCGCCGACGCTGAGAAGGCACCCGTATGAACTTTGCCCTTCCGTTTGCGGCCGGCGACGAACACGACTGGCGGACCAGGGCCTCCGATGTGATTCCCGGCGGATCATCCACCGGCAGCAAGCGTCCCGACGCGCTGTACGGATCGCGCGCCAACGATCCGGCCCTGCCCACGCACTTCGAGCGCGCCGAAGGGTGTACGCTGTGGACGCCCGATGGCCGGCGGTTCGTCGATTGCACCATGGCGCTGGGTGCTGTGGGCATCGGATATGCCGATGGGGCCGTGACGCGGGCGGTGCAGGCGGCCGCTGCCAACGGCAGCGTGGCGGGGCTGCCGCATCGGCTCGAGGTCGAGGTGGCCGAGCAGTTGGTCGACCTGATTCCGTGCGCGGAGCAGGTGTGATTCCTGCGCACCGGTGCCGAGGCCACCGCCGCCGCCGTGCGTCTCGCGCGCGCGGCCACCGGGCGCACCCACATCATCGCCTGCGGCTATTTCGGCTGGCTGGACTGGTGCAGCCAGTCACCCGGTGTGCCGGAGGCCGTGCAGGCCGACATCACGTGGATTCCGTTTGGCGATGTGGCGGCGCTGGACCAGGCGGTGGTGCAGCATGCGCACCAGCTCGCGGCCATCATCGTCGAGCCGGTCATCCACGAAATCGCACCGGACGCGTGGCTGCTGGCTGCGCGTCACGCCTGCGATCGTACCGGCGCCGTGTTGATCTTCGACGAGATCAAGACGGCGTTTCGCATCAGGACCGGTGGTGTGCAGGAACTGCGCGGCATCGTGCCCGATCTCACCACGCTCGGCAAGGCCATGGCCAACGGCTACCCGCTGGCGGCGGTGGTTGGGCGTGCGGCCATCATGGAGCAGGCCAGCATCACCTGGATATCGTCGACGGCGGCCACCGAAGCGACGGGGTTGGCTGCAGCGCAGGCGGTGTTTGGATGGCACGAGCGCGTGGATGTACCCGAGCGCATGGCGCAGGCGGGTCGCATGTTGCAGGACATCATCGCCACGATGCTCAACGAAGCGCCGTGGATTGGCGTGCGCGCCGAAGGCCCTGACGTCATGTGGCGGCTGGAGTCCAATGAACCGGCCGCGCTCGATGCACTCATCGCCGCATCGGCACGCGCCGGCATCCTGCTCAAGCGCGGCGCGTATCAGTTTGGCGCCATCGCCCACGATCAGGCCGCGCTCGATCGGGTGGCTGCGGCCATGCCGGGCGTGGCGCGGTCGTTGATGCCCGGTCCGCGACGCACCGATGGCTGACACGACGGCACGGTCCAACGCACTCGGCGGGGCCGCGCCGCTGGTGGACGTGCACGCGCACTTCCACACGCCGTTCACCAATCGCGGTGACTGGATGCGCTACAACGATTCGCGACTGGCGGCGTGCGCGCGCATGGGCGTGCGCGTGCAGGTGGCGTCGGTGCTGGGCTCGTGGGGCCACACGTCACCCACGTACTTCTCCTCGCCGGCCGACCAGACGCGCGCCAACGAATGGATGCTGGCGTTTGCGCAGGACCATGGGCACGCTGTGCGGGCGTACGTGGCGGTGAATCCCAATTTCACCGCGCACGCGCTGCAGGAAATCGAACGCGGCATGGCCGGCGGCGCGATTGGCATCAAACTGGCCGCCGCGCGTCGTGCCGACGATGTGCTGCTCGACGAAATCGCATCGGCGGCCGCACAGCATGGTGTGCCGGTGTTGCACCATGTCTGGCAGCATCGCCGTCGTGACTGGCCCAACCAGGACGCTTCCGACGGACCCGACCTGGCGCGACTCGCCGCCCGTCATCCACGCGTGACATTCCTGCTGGCCCACATCGGCGGTGGGGGCGACTGGGCCCATACGTTTCCCGCCGTGCGCGACCTGCCGAACATTGTGATGGACCTGTCGGGCAGCGGCATCGACCGCGGCATGATCGACGAAGCCCTGCGCGGCGTAGGGGCCGAACGCCTGCTGTGGGCGGCCGACGTCACCTTGTGCACCGCACTCACCAAGCTGCGCGCCCTGGAGCACACCGGGGCGAGCGCCGCCGATATCGCTGCCATGCGCTGGCGCAACGCGGTGCGGATTTTCCCCGCCGGTGCGTTCGGCGGTGCGCTTGGCCACGGGGCACCGTCATGAGCACGGCGCCGGTCGACGTCACGGCCTGGATCGGGGGGTATCCGTTCCGCGAAGTCCCCCATCCGGATCCGGCCACGCTGGTCCGGGTGCTCGACCGCGAAGGCTTTGGCGGCGCGTGGGTGGGACACCTGCCGGGCGCCTTTCATCGCGATCCCGTGCCCTCCAATCGCGCCCTGTATGCCGCCCTGCGGCCGCACCGCGCGGCCCTGGATCCGGCGCCGATGGTGCGACCCGGCTGGCCCGGCTGGGAGACACCGTTGCGCGACGCCCGCAACGAGGGTGCGCCGGCGGTTCGCGTGTACCCCGCGCCGTGGGGGCTGTCGCCGCAGGACTCGGCCCTCGCCGAACTGATGGACGCCTGCGCCGGCCAGGGCATGGCGATCCATGTGACGCTGCGCTTCGAGGACCTGCGGCAGCGCCATCCCCTGGACGCCGCGTCCGATGTGCCGGCCGCCACCCTGCGCGCGATGGCACGTCGTTCATCAGGGGCCGTGCTCATTGTGGCGGGGGCCGGTCGTGAGGTCCTGGAAGAAACGCACTGGGGCCTGACGCCAGCCGAGCAGGAGACGGTCTTCTACGACTTCCATTGGCTCTGGGGCCCCCCTGAGGACCACTTCGCCCACCTGGTGCGCACCATCGGGCCCGGTCGGCTCGCCTGGAGCTCCTGGTGGCCGCTTCGCCTCACGCAGCAATCCCGTGCGCTCATCGACCTGCTCCCCGATGACCTGCGGGACTCGGTTCATCCGGCCGATTTCGCCGACGGTTCGGTCATCGGTGCGCTCGCCAAGTCGCGTACCGCAGCGAATGTTCAACAAGGGCCCTGAAAACGCGTGATTTCCGGTGCGATTTCGGGCCGCTCATGCCGTCGGCGCAACGTCTTTCACCAGAGTGCCACAAGAGGGGTCGTTGCACTTGCGTACAAATACTGTGCCGGTCATACTTCGCGCTTGCCAAAAACCGGTCGGACACCGACTTACGAAGGATCACGGTAGGTTCGCAGCCCCCTCAAAAACTCGCCTTCCCGGCCCAAGCTGATGACGGTCAAGAAGAAGTGGACGGTGATCCCAGGGTTTGTCGCACTGGCTGCGGCAGCCGCGTTGCTGTCCGCATATAGCGGCGCATCGACCTCGCAGGGATTGCGCGTCGAACAGCCGGTCAAGTTCGTGCATGGCCCTCACGTGACGAAGGCCGGCATGAACTGCCTGTACTGCCACAGCGGGGCCAACAAGGCGCCTGATCCGGGCAATGCGTCCGGACAGACCTGCATGGGTTGCCACTTGATCGTCAAGGCGGGTTCGCCCGAGATCAAGAAGGTCGCCGAGTACTACAACAAGGGTTTGCCAATTCCGTGGAACCGCGTGCACAAGGTTCCCGACTATGTGCAGTTCCCGCACATGCGCCACGTCAATGCCGGTGTGACGTGCCAGACGTGCCACGGTGCAATCCAGCAGCAGGGCATGCAGGGGCCGGATACGAACTATGTGCCGGTGCAGCAGGCCAAGTCGCTCAACATGGGTTGGTGCGTCAACTGCCATGTGAACGGCTACAAGCCTGCGGAAGGCGCCAGGGCGGCCGGTTTGCCGGTGACGCCCGAGCTGGAAGCGATGCCCGCGAAAAAGGCGCGTTACGATTGCGCCGTCTGCCACTACTGATCATCGACCCTTCACAACGATGAC
>CAZPON010000173.1:416-7243 GCA_964588045.1 uncultured Gemmatimonas sp. | reverse complement strand
TGCGCGAGAAGGCCGCGTCGGCGCTGCGCCTCACGGCCGGTGACCTGGTGGAACTGCGCGTCATCGACGAGATCGTGCCCGAGCCGATCGGTGGTGCGCATTCCGATCACGACGCCACGGCGGCGAGTCTCAAGGAAACGCTCGTCCGCAATCTCGAGGAACTGCGCCGGCTCAAGCCCGACAAGCTGGTGCGTCGACGGCGGGAGAAGTTTCTCCGCATGGGGCAGTTTGCGGAGTAACCCGGCAAGGCGGACGACGTGTCGCACCTGATCGAAGTCGCGTTCCGTGGCAATCGCAAGGAGTTCTTCCAGTGGGACGGCGAGGAGCCGCCCGTGCTGCGCGCGGGCGTCATCGTCGAAGCCGACAGTGGCGAGGACTTCGGGCGCGTGCACTCCGCCGGCGCACTGGCCGAGGTGCGTTGTCGCGGCTGTGCACACGGATGCGGCACGACACCGCCGCCGCGCCGTGCGTTGCGTCTCGCGACGGCAGCCGAGATTGCGCGCGACGACGCGCTGACCGCCGACAACGAAGCGGCGCGCCGGCGCGCGATGGAACGCGTGAAGGCGAATCATCTCGTGATGAAGCTCACCGATGCCGAATGGCAGTGGGACCGCCGCAAACTGACGTTCTTCTTCACGGCCGAACGGCGCGTGGATTTCCGCGCGCTCGTGCGCGACCTGGCAGCGATGTTCCGCGCGCGCATCGAACTCAAGCAGATCGGCGTGCGCGACGAGGCCAAGCGGCTGTCGGGCATCGGGCGGTGCGGGCGCGAATACTGCTCCGCGTCGTGGTTGCCCGACTTGCGCCCGGTGAACCTCGGTGTCGCCAAGGACCAGAAGCTGTCGCTCAACCCGCAGCAGATTTCCGGCGCGTGCGGACGCCTCATGTGCTGCCTGCGCTACGAGCACGAGTTCTACGTGCAGAGCCGCCGTCGTTTTCCCAAGGAAGGCCGGATTCTCGTCACGACACTCGGCGAGGAGAAGGTGATCAGTTGCGATATCTTCAACGATCGCGTGACGCTGCGTTCGGCCGAGGGCGACACGCGGGTGGTGCCGCTGGCCGAACTGCGCGAGGACATCGGCGGATTCAGTGAATCGGTGACGGCCGAGCGCCCCATCCCCGTGGCCGACGTGGTCGATGAGCTGGGCGACGCGGTGCTCGACCATGCCGATCCGCCAGCGACGGTCGTGGCGACGATGGAACCGGAGATCGCTGCACCGGCGCCCGTTGTGCTGCCGCCGTTGGACGCCACGGTCGTTGACGCCGCGACCGTGGCCGACGACGCGACAGCGCCGACAGTATCCGCAGAGCCGGTGCCGGGGGCCGAGCCGCGACGCAAGCGGCGCCGCGGTCGGCGCGGCGGACGCCGGTTGCGCGCGGCCGAGCAGCGCCGGCAGGAACTCGATGGCAACGCCGACGCCGATGTCGCGGACGCCGACGAGGATGACCATGATGATGCGACCGACTCTCCAGCGGGTGCCTGACGTGCCGCGATTCTTCCTCACCACCGCCATCGACTACGCCAACGGCGATCCGCACATCGGTCACGCCCTCGAGAAAATCGGCGCCGATGTGATCGCGCGGTATCGTCGCCTGCGTGGCGATGACGTGCACCTGCTGATCGGCATGGACGAGCATGGGCAGAAGGTGCAGCAGACGGCAGCGGCGCAGGGCGTGCCGGCGCAGGCGTTCACCGACGATATCGCCGGTCGCTTCCAGGCCATGTGGGCGCGTCTCGACGTGCAGTACGACCAGTTCATCCGCACCACCAGCGCGCACCACAAGGCCGGTGTGCAGGCACTCATCCGTCGTATCGCGGAGCGCAATCCGGACGACTTCTACGAGCGCTCGTATCGCGGCCTGTACTGCGTGGGCTGCGAGTCGTTCAAGCAGGACGCCGATATCGTCGAGGGCAAGTGCGTGCTGCATGCGACGCGCACGCTCGAGGAGGTCGAGGAGCGCAATTGGTTCTTCCGTTTGTCGAAGTACCAGCCGTTCCTGCAGCGGCTCCTTGCCGAACATCCGACGTTCATCGAACCCGAAAGCCGTCGCAACGAAATTCTTGGCCTGCTGGCCCAGGGCCTCGAGGATGTTTCGGCGTCGCGCGCGCGTCTCGACTGGGCGGTGCCGTTTCCGTTGCCGCTGTCGACCGGCGAAACGCAGGGCACGTACGTGTGGTTCGACGCGCTGCCCAACTATCTCACGGCCACCGGATTTCCCGACGAGGGCTACGCGCAGCGCTGGCCCGCCAACCTGCACGTCATCGGCAAGGATATCACGCGCTTTCATGTGGTGATCTGGCCCGCGATGCTCGAGGCGGCGGGGCTGCCGCTGCCGCGTCAGGTGTGGGCGCACGGATTCGTGCAGCTTGGCGGTGAGCGCTTTTCCAAGAGCGCCGGCGTCAAGCTCGACCTGGGCGAAGCCATCGACCGGTTCGGTGTCGACGCGTTTCGCTATGTGCTGCTGCGGGAAGTGCCCTTCGATGGGGACGGCAACTTTTCGTGGGAACGATTCGAGGAGCGCTACACCAGCGACCTCGCGAATGCGCTGGGCAACCTTGCCAGCCGTGCGATCGCGATGGTGGAGAAGTATTGCGGCGCAGTGGTGCCGGCGGTTGCCGCGCCCGATGCCGAGCGTGACGACTGGGCCGATGTCGATGCCTACCATGCGGCGATGGACGGATCGCACGGCTGGCTGCTGCATGACGGACTCGCGGCCGTGGCGCGCATGACCGCGCGCGCGAACGAGTACACGCAGGCCACGTCGCCGTGGCTGCTGGCCAAGGACCCTGCCCGTCGCGCGGAACTGGAGCAGTGCATGGCGTCGCTCATCCGGCGGCTTGGCCGGCAGGCCGTGCTGCTGGCGCCGTTCATGCCCGGCAAGGCGCAGGCGTTATGGGAACAGCTCGGCGGCGCCGGCCCGGTGAGCGCGCAGCGTCTTGATACCCTGGCGCGGCTTGACGCGTCTGGATGGTTGGTGCGCAAGGGCGAGGGCTTGTTTCCGCGCCCGGTGAGCACGGAGCCGCCGAAGTCCTGATCGGGCGTTACACGCACGGCCCGTTCGTCACGCTCCGCGCCCCGACCGTCACAGCCGTCGCCACCCGCATGCCGTCGTGGCACAGTGTGCCAGCGGCAGAAGTGACACACTGCACGGGCTGCTCGTATGTCTCCTGCCAGACTCTCCCGGCAGGAGGAACCCGCCATGCACGCACGGCCTGTGGTGAACGCAGTTCGGACGGATCGCTCGTTGCGAAAAGGTTTCGCGCTCGAAACCGTCCTGCTGCTGCTCGTGATGTTCTCGATCATCATCCTCGCCGGGCTCTCGGCGGTGACGACGCTCGCCCGCACATCCAATGCGGACTACCGGGGCGCGCGCGCCTCGTATGCCGCCGAAGGTGGTGCCGACGATGTCATGTCGCAGCTCGATGCCGCCATGCAGGACGGCGTCATCAACGGCGAAGACATTGCGTCCCTGCAAACGCCGCAGCTCACGGGCTTCCGCATGACGCAGTCGACACAGACGACGGGCCTGCCGGTGTCGCGCACCATCACGTCGGGTCCGTTCAGCGGACTGTATTCGCTCAACCAGCCGATCGATATCACGGTGTCGGCGCGCGACACCTCCGGCAACATGGCCACCGCCGTGCTGTCGGTGAACGCGCAGACGATTCCGCTGTTCCAGTTCGGTGTATTCTACGAGAACGACCTGGAGATCCTGCCCGGACAGCCGATGACGTTCGCGGGCTGGGTGCACACCAACGGGAACCTGTATCTCTCGTCCAACAGCGCCACGTTCCAGAGCAACCTCACCACGCCGGACAGCGTGTTCTGGAACCGCAAGAACGCCAACGACCGACTGAGCGGCGTCCACATCCACAATGCCGCCGGCACCGCCGTGCAGCTCGACTTCGATTCGCGCAGCCTGTCGGGTCCGGCGTTCAAGACGCGCAGCACGCAGCGATTCAACGGGCGCCTGATGTCGGGTGCGTTCGGCGTGCGCTCGCTCAAGCTGCCGCTCCCCGCGGACATGGCCCCGGTGACGCTGGTGCTGCCCAAGGATGGGGGCGACAGCCCGATGGTGCAGGCCGTGAAGATGGCGTGGAAGTCGGACATGTACGTCACCGTCAAGTCGGGCGTGTTCCAGATCGCCGATACGAACACCATGAAGTCGCAGTTCTGCGATTCGGTGGTGATCGAGCGGCCGGCCGGTCTCGCCGTGCCGACCAACCAGTGGTGCCGGCGCATCTTCAAGCCGGTGGTGAATGCCTTCTACGAAGGCCGTGAGGACCTGAAGCCGGATCTGGTCGATATCCACGTCGACTCGCTGCGCCTCTGGTCCGACAGCCTGCCGGAGGAGCGCGCGCCGCGCATCCTGTACCTGGAGTTCACCACGCCGGCCGTCAACAACGCGAACAACGACTACATCGCGGTGCGCATGCGCCAGGGGGCACGCCTGCCCCGGTCGCGCGTCGCAAGCGACACGGGCGGCCTCACCGTCGCCACCGAACGGCCGTTGTACGTGCTGGGCGACTACAACACGACCGTGTGGCGTCCGGCGGCGCTCATGGCCGATGCGGTCACGTTCCTCAGCAACCCGCCCAACCCCCGCATGCGGGACTCCACCAATCTGCCCGGGCGCTGCGACGCCGCCAGCAAGGGCTGGTGCGATGTGCGACAGTTCAGCATGGCCCTGCGCGCGTCGGTTGCGACCACGGTGAACGCCGCGATCCTTGCCGGGCACTCGCCCACGCCGTGTGACTACGCACGCAGTGGGTGCAGCGCGCCGCCGTACGGCGGTGGGCTGGAAAACTTCCCGCGATTCCTCGAGAACTGGGCCGGCGTGACCTTCCGCTACACCGGATCCCTGGTGTCGCTCTACGAAAATCGGTTCTCCACGGGGCTGTGGAACAACACGGTCGGCGGCGGGGCCTACTACGGGGCACCCCAACGCCAGTGGAGCTTCGACGTGAACTTCCGGTTCCCCGACCGGCTGCCGCCCGGCACGCCGTCGGTAGGCACCGTGCTGCAGACGGCGTTCCGTCCGCTCTACTGAGCCGCCCATGCGAACGCATCCGGCATCAACGCATCGGCGTGACGGCTTCACGCTCATCGAACTGCTGATGGTCGTGGCGGTGGTCGGCATCATGATGGGGATCGTCATGCCCAGGTTCAAGATCTCGCCGGAAACCGAGGTGCAGTTGGCGGCGATGCAGATGGCGCAGGACGTCGACCTGGCGCGTACGCGGGCGTTGTCCACGCGCAGCCTGTCGCGCGTGACATTCGGCTCGGGCACACTCGACTACAGCGGCTACCTGGACGACGACGACGACGGGACGATCGGCCAGACCGAAGCCGAACGGCTGGCGTTGCGCGGGTTCGCGACGCGTCCGTTGCCGGCGCGCATCGAGTACGGACGCGGCGTCGCGTCGGCAGTGCCCGACGATGCCGCCGGCGGTGTGATCACGTTCGACGGTGAGCGGGTCGACTTCGACGCGCGCGGGCTGACGGTTCCCATGGGTGCCACCGGCACCGTGTACCTCCGCCACGAGAACAAGGCGTCGGCCGTCGCGGCGATCGTCGTCTCCCCTGCCGGCAGCGTGCGCCTCTGGACATGGCGCGACGGAGAGTGGCAATGACCAGGCGCACCGCACATCCACCACCGCGCCGCGTGCGTACGCGCCGCGGCTTCACGATCATCTCGCTGCTGATGGCGATGATCCTGCTCACCGTCGGCATACTGGCGCTGGCCGGTGCGAACGGGCAGACGGTGACCATGCAGACCGTGTCGCAGAACCGCACCAGTGCAATCGCCATTGCGCGCGCGTACATGGAGCAGGTCCGCACGCGCGATCCGTGGTCCATCGAATCGGAAGGCGAGGTCGGGCTCGACAACCAGGGGACGGAGGTCGCCGATGGTCCATACAAGCGCACGCTCACCGTCACCGCGACACGTAACAACCTCATCCAGCTCGAGGTGTCGGTGACGTATCCGCGCGGCGTCCAGCCGGTGCAGCTCACCACGTCGTTCTTCCGCGGCAACGGACTCACGGAGGCCCCATGACCACGCGCCGACGCGCCGGCTTCACGCTGGCCGAACTCCTGATCTCGATGACGGTCGCGCTCGTCGTCATCACCAGCGCCACGTCGTTCTCCGTGGCGAGCTGGAAGACGCGTCGCGGCTGGACAGTGCGCGAGGGCGTCGATCGTGGCGCGCGTTTCGTGGGACTGTCCATCGCCCGTGATGCGCAGGAAGCCGGCATCTCGATAGAAAGCACGCCCACGTTCGCCAGCCTGGGTACGTTCGGCGACACGCTGTCGATTCTGTCCGTGCCGTTCGAGCCGCTGGAAGCGCCGGTGTACGACATCTACGATGACGGCGACACGCTCCCCACGTATCCGCCGGGCGGCAACTGCGGTGCGACGTGCATCGAGTTCCTGATCCCGAGCGGCACGCCGGCCCTGGAGGTCGGCAATCTCGCCCGGCTGCAGGTGGGCACGACGCGCCGGCTGCTGCTGCTGCAATCCGTTGCCAACCAGGGCAACGGCCGCTTCCGCGTGACGTTCCTGCCAACCACCACGATCCTCGGCCGCCCGTCGGGACTGGACAGCCTGCTGCTCAGTCGTTCGGGCACCACCATCCAGCGCCTGAATGCCGTGGGTCCCTTCGTGAATCGGATTGAGCCTGTTATCACGGTAAAACTGTTCAACGTTGTAGTCACGGGTATAACCGTAACCTCCGTGTACCTGTATCGCCAGATTATTGGCCTCCAGGCACCATTGCGAGGGCCAGCTTTTAGCTATTGGCGTCAGCATATCGAGCAGCAGACT
>CAZPON010000173.1:0-406 GCA_964588045.1 uncultured Gemmatimonas sp. | reverse complement strand
CCACCAAGAAACTCTACCGCGCCGCATCGCTGTCCAGCACCGGCGCGCCCATCGGCCAACTGATGGCGTCGAACGTGGAAGACTTCAAGGCCAGCCTGCTCTTCCTCAACAATTCGGAGGCGGACCGCTACGACGGCACGGACGCCGATACGCTCAACGACGGCAACGATATCATCGGCACGAAGATCCGCGCGCAGATGAAGAGTGATCGCAGCGACCCGTCGGTGAACGGGGGAGAACCGATCCTCCGATGGTACGAATGGAAGGTGGCGCCGAGGAATCTGTTGTACGAGAAGAATCGGGCGAACTGAGGACTGCCTGAGGGATGAGCAACTGAAGGGTTGAGCAACCGAAGGGTTGAGCGTTCGAGGGGCCAGCCGGCGAGGGTAGACTGTACGTCCGCAAG
>CAZPON010000172.1:0-7258 GCA_964588045.1 uncultured Gemmatimonas sp. | reverse complement strand
CGTGTTCGGCGGCATCGCGGGCCACCAACGTGCCGCCGGCCGACGTCATGACCCGCGGCTCGGGACAACCGTGCGCGTGAAGCCGCGCCCCGAGTCCCGCCAGGTAACGGCGCACGGAGGGGCGCGCGTAGGCTTCGGCAACCGTGGTGGCAGTGCGCTCGAACTCGCGAATTTCCGGCAGCACGGCGTGCGAACAGATCACGTCGCAATCGGGCAGCGCGGCACGCAATGCGTCGGCAAGCCGGGCTTCATGCACGGGATCCGCGTACGCATGCAGCAGCGTGATGGCCACGGTGTCCGGGGCGCGCGCCACGACGGCCGCAACCACCTCGTCGATTGCCGACGCGTCGAGCGGCATGAGCACGCCGTCGGGCACCAATCGCTCACGCACGGGAATGACATCGCGGCGATCGACCAGCGGTGCCGGATGGTGGCGCGTCAGGTCATACAGCGACGCGCGCTCCTGCCGGCGCAGCTCGAGCAGGTCGGTGAATCCGGCCGTGGCGCAGGCCACGACGCGCGCCCCGCGGCGTTCCAACAGCAGGTTGGTGACGACCGTGGTGCCGTGGGCGAGGTACGCCATCGACGCCGGCTCGAGCGCCGAATGCTCGATGGCAGCGATGACGCCGACAGCACGGTCGTCGGGCACGCTGAGCACCTTGGCCGTGCGTATCGAGCCGTCGGGAGCAACCGCGGCAAGATCGGTGAACGTGCCGCCGATATCGATGCCGACCGCGATCGACGCCGGTGCGTGGGTCACGGCACTCACGCGCGGGAACGCATCGTGCTGCGCTCGAGCCGCCAGACCGCGACAGCGATGGCTACGTGCACAGGCACCACCGTGGCCAGCACGACGCCACTGGACTGCGCCCAGGCGGGCACCAACTGCGCCAGCACGCCGCACAGCGACAGCAGGGCGATTACGGCACTGATGCCCAGCGCCGCGCGCGAGGGCTCGCGACGTGCCAGCGCCAATGGCACGACGACGGCCGCGACCAGCAACAACGGCTGCAGTGCGAGCAGCGTTGTGTTCGCGCCCATGTAGGGAATGTGTTTGGTGACCGTCCCCGCCAGCAGCAGCGCCGTGCCGAGGACACCCCCAACGAAGTACCAGACCGCCACCGTCATGCTCAACACCACGCGCGCCACGCGGGCGCGCGCGTCGGCCAGCAGCGCGAGCAGCCCGGCGATCGTCAAACCGAGCAGCGCCGAGATGGCCAGCCGATCCGGCGGCTCGCCCGGCAGCGGCACGCGGTCGGACGTGAAGAGCACCGAGTCATGTTCGACCAGTCGATAGCGGGAACCGCTGCTGTCGCGCAGGACGAGCGTCGCAAAGTGCGTCGCCATGTGTTCGGGAAGGAACTCCTCGTCCCACTGCGACAGGGGTTCGTCGGCGTGACGGCCAAGCGCCACCTCGATACCGGCATACAGCGGCAGCATCGACGCCAGCAGGCGCGCGGTCTCGCCGCGCCAGGTGATACCGCGGCCCGGCACACTCAGTGCCGGCCGCAGGCGCCCGCCCAGCACGCGATCGAGTGCATCACGCAGCATGGTGGAGCAGTTCTCGCGATAGTAGTCGTAGCGGTAGTACTTGTGCTCCTCGCGGGCATTCCATTGCAGGTACTCGAACAGGGCGGCGCGCTCGACAGGGGTCAGCGCCAGCAGGTGCTGGCGCTGACCCCTGTCGAGCGCCAGCACCTGCTGGCGAATGGAGCGGTTGTCCGACCGGTACATGTCGTTGAACGGCGCCGTCGGGTAGCCCGCCATCGAGTACTTCGTGTCGCCGGTGAGGAAGCGCCAGAGGAAGTTGGGCTGGTTGAAGTCGAACATGCCCCAGTTGTACGCGACATCGAGGCCCGTGGCGTTGTCACGCACAGCCAGCGCCGCATGACCGAATCGCTCGAAGAACACATCGGACGGACCGTACGTGTACAGCGAGACGGTGAGCGACGCGCCGCGCATCGCGCGCGCGCTGTCGAGACGCGCCGAGACGCCCGGAGGCGGCGGCGCATCGTCAGTTGGCGCGACAATGGCGGGTTGCGACTGCGCCGGCAGCGGTCCCGACACGAGCGGCGCGAGCAACGGCGACAGCAGGAGCGACGCCGCACACATCCTGCGCAACGCACGCACCATCAGAACCGGAACTCTTTCCCGTCGTCGGCCGCGCGGTAGATCGCCTCGAGCACGCGATGCACCAGCACCTGGTCCGTGGGAGGCTCGTAGGGGGCCTCCTCGCGAATCACCGCCAGGAAGTGCGCGATCTCGGCGCGATAGCTCTGCAGGAACGGACTCTCACGTGCCGCGGCACCCGACGGCGATACATCCACCGGCCGGCCGTTGAGTTCCTTCGTGACGCGCAGCGGCGCCAGTCGCGCCGAGCCCCGCGTGGCATGCACCTCGAACCACCAGCGCTCCTCGTCACCCACGTACGACCACGTCACGTCGAATGCGATCGCCAGGCCATTGTCGCATTCGAGGAAGACCTGCATCGCATCCTCCACCGATCCCGCGCCGCGACCGCGGCGCATCGCGGCCGACACCCGCACCGGCACCTTGGAGTCCGACAGCCACAGCGCGAGATCGAGCAGCGGGAAGCCATGCTCGAGGAACGCGCCACCGCCCGACTCGGCGCGTCGTGTGCGCCAGCCGTCGGTACCACGCTTCATCGTCAGGGCGCCGGTGCGAATGGAGGTCACCTGCCCCAGCTCGCCGTTGCGCAGGAATTGGTCGAGGGCCTGCACGTCGGCGCGGAAGCGCAGGTTGGTGCCCACGACGAGTCGCCGGTCCACCTTGGTTGCGGCGCTGATGCAGCGCTCGACACCGCGTGCGCTGAGTGACAGTGGACGCTCGCACAGCACGTGCAGCTTGGCGCGCAGCGCGCTCAGCACATGCGGTTCATGCAGGTGGTTGGGGGTCGTGATGACCACCGCATCCAGCTCATCGGATTCGAGGAGTTCCTCGAAATCCGTGAAAACGTCCGGCACGCCGAAGCGATCGGCCAGCGCACGCGCCTTGGCGGCATCATTGTCGCAGAGCGCGACCAGCGATGCGCCGCGCAACTTCGAGAGCACCGGGATATGTGTCAGCTGGGCAATCGCACCCGCGCCGACCACGGCGATCCGCACGCCCTCTTTCATGCCGCCTCCAGGGAGAATCGCAGGGCGGACGACCCGCACTGCACGTCAATCCGCGAATCCGATCTCCGTCCCCGGGTAGTAGTGCCGCAGGATCGTTCGCGCATCCTGGCCGGCGCGGGCGCGACCGATCGCGCCCCACTGACACATTCCCACACCGTGGCCGTTGCCGTTGCCATGCAGCGTCAAGCCAGTCACCCGGCTCCCGCTGCGCGCTTCGCGGTCCACCGAAAAATACGTGCTGGACAGGATAGCGCCACGCGCATCGCCCAATACGGCACGCACATCGCGCGCGCGAATCGTCACGTCCCCGCGATCGGTCCGGAACACCAGTGCACCCACCCGGCCCGAGGCGGTGCGTTCGGCCACCTGCACCTCGCGCACCGTGGTCGCGGCCGGCTGCCGCGATCCCAGCGAAGCGATTGCCCGGCGCACTGCCGCATTGACCTGCTGCTCGCCCAGCTCCTCGACCCAGTGGTTGCGCGGATTGATGTCGCAGTACGGCTTGCCGGTCCTGACGTCGATATCGTCGACCGACCGCAGGTAGGGAAGGTCCTTCGCGTCACGCCAGGCGTCGCGGGGTACGGCGGTGCGTCCGCCGCAGGACGAGAAATACGGTGCATCGACCGTCTGGCCGCCGTAGCGGAGGACGAGACCCGCGGTCGCATCGATGGCCTGGTTCACCAGCGGGTGCTCGACGTCCACGCCGCCGTAGATCTGGTTGGTGACAGTGGCCAGCATGTGCCAGCCCCTGGCGGGCTGCGCGGCGGCGGGATTCGGCACCCGGATGTACGAGTAGCTGCGCGCCGCAATGGCCTGCGCCTCGAGCGCCGCCTTGTCGGTGACCTGCCGCGTTCCCAGTTCGATCGGCACGACGCCACGCAGGTAGTCGTCCACCGGCAGGCGGTTCACGACCAGGATGCCCGAGTCGGTTGCCGTGAACCACAATTCGCCGCGATAGCGCTTGCCATCGAACTGCACGAACCCGCCCGCCGCGGGTCGCGCCACGAAGGGACCCGTGCGCCATGGGGTTGCATCGTTGCCCTCACCGGCCACCCGCAGCAGGGCGTCGCGCCGCTCGATGCGCCAAGCCTCGCGGCCCGCACCACGCACCAGTGGCTGCCGGCCGCCCATTTCGTCGATGCGCCACGCTGTCGTGGCGGACACGGCGGCGCGGGCCGCACTGCCGGCGAGCGCAATCCACGCCTCCCGCTCCACCGGCTCAAGCCGTCCGTGCAGCTCGCCAAAAATTGTGGTGCCTGCGGCGGCATGTGGTGCGCAGGCGACCGCCACGATCGTGCCACACGCGAGGCCTGCTGCGGCTGCCCAGGCGAGGGGGAAACTGGTCATGACATGATCACGACGAACAAGACGCCCGTTTCGTCAGCGACGTGCTGCGAACACGGACGACCGCGCCTCATCGTCCGTAGCTCCCGGCACTCGGTGTCACAGCCACCAGCGGCAAGTGGCGCGTTGGGCGCGGACGCAGCGCAACCGGCGCATCGGCAATCCCGCGCCAGGTGGACGCGAAATCGTAGTCGTCCACTACCTGGTCGATGCGCACGTCCACGAAGGAGCCGGGCGGCGCCTCGCCCGTGACGTGCACAATCCCGTCGATGTCATCGGCCTGCCACGGCGCGCGCGCGATCAGCGTGCCGGGCGCCTCACCGGCGCGATCTACCAGCACCCGCGTCTCGCGGCCAAGGAAACGCTCGTAGCGCTCGCCCGTGATGGCCCGCTGCAACTCCTCGATGCGCTCCTTCCGCTCGCGCTTGACCGACTCGGGCACATCGTCATCCAGATCGTAGGCGCGGGTGCCTTCCTGCGACGAGTACGTGAAGCAACCCACGCGATCGAACTGGATCTCCTCGAGGAAGTCACACAACACCTGGAAGTCCCCTTCCGTCTCGCCGGGAAAGCCGACAATCACGGTCGTCCGCACGGCGAGGTCCGGCACGATAGCGCGATACCGCGCCAGCCGTTCGCGAATGGACTTCTGCCGCTCCGGACGCCGCATGCGGGCCAGCACGGCGTCGGAGCCGTGCTGCATGGGCGTGTCGAGATAGCGCACGATGCGCGGATTGTCCGCGATGACCTCGAGCAGCCGCGGCGTGATGCCCGCGCTGTACAGATAGAGATTGCGGATCCAGGGAATGCTGGTCTCGCGCACCAGCGCCTCGAGCAACTCGGGCAGCGCAAAGCCATCGCGCCGGTCGCGCCCGTAGTGCGCAAGATCCTGCGCGACAAGATTGATCTCGCGCGCCCCCTGCACTTCCAGCAACTGGGCTTCGCGCACGAGTTCGTCGAGCGCAAACGAGCGATGCTTGCCGCGCATGAGCGGAATGGCGCAGAAGGCGCAGCCATGGTCGCATCCTTCGCTGACCTTGAGGTAGCGCACGTGGGCCACATCGCCGCCGAACACGCGCACGCCGGGATGCTCCAGCAGTGCGCCGCCAATGAGCCCGCGCTCGATCAACTCCGGCAGCAGCCGGTCCGTCTCCGAGGTGCCGAGGAACACGTCCACCTCGGGCAGCGCCTCGATCAGCTCGTCCTTGTGACGCTCGATCATGCAGCCAATGGCGAACACTGCGCGGCACACGCCATCGTCCTTGAGGCGCGTGGCGTCGAGAATCGCGTCGATGGATTCCTGCTTCGCGGCATCGATGAAGCCGCAGGTGTTCACGACCACCACCTCGGCGTCACGCAGGTCCGTGACCGCTTCGCCGCCATGGGCCACGAGATCGGCAAGGTACCGCTCGGAATCCACCGTGTTCTTGTCGCACCCGAGGGTGACCAGTCCGAACTTGAGCATCCATGAAAGGTAGCCCGGCAGGCCGCTGCGCTCTACGTCAGGCGGCGTCCTGGGCCAGCCAGCCGCGGATGAAGGGCGAGAGCACATAGCGGGCAAGCACGTCGCGGGGCATCGCCGATGCACCGGCAATGCGCCCCACGCAGGCCGCCGTCCCGCAGGCGCAGTCGAACGGCTGCGCCATCGTCAGTTCGGTGCTCGGGTAGAAGTACGTGAGCTCCTCACCGGCGCGCAGGTCACGCAAGGCGACCAGCGCCAGCAGCGACATGTCGAACGACACGTTCGGGTCGCACGAATGGTTCACGTACTGCAGGAACACGGGCTCGGGCAGGAGATGCGTGCCGGCATCCAGTTGCACGGTGAGATACGACGGCGCCGCTTGCCGCACGCTGGAGGCAAAGGACGCGAGCAGCGCTCCCGCCGGCCGGTCGACGAGGATGTGCACGCCATGACCTGCCACGTCCTCGCGTGGCCCGACCCGGAGCTCCGTTGCCGTAAGCAGGGACGTACGCCGCTACCGGAAATTGCCGAACTGCAATTCCACGCCGAAATCGGCTTTCCGCAGGTGCGCGATCGCGTCCTGCAGTGCGTCCTTGTCGGGACCCGTCACGCGCACCTGATCGCCCTGGATGGACGCCTGCACCTTCTTGAGCTTGGCTTCCTTGATGGACGCCGACACCTTCTTCGCCGTATCGCTGTCGAGCGCCATCTTCAGCTTGATCTCGCGCCGCAGCACATCGCCACCGCCCGGCTTCACGTCGCCGATATCGAGGTTCTTCACCGGCACGCCGCGCTTGATCAGCTTGGCCTGCAGCATGTCGAACAGCGCGTGCATGCGCATGTCGCTGTCGGTGGCCAGTTGCACGAGGCTCTCGCCACGCTTGAACTCGATGGTGGCCATCGCGCCCTTGAAGTCGAATCGCTGGGCGACCTCCTTCTGCGCCTGGTTGACAGCGTTGTCGACTTCCTGCAAGTCGACGCTGGTGGTCACGTCGAACGAATACGTCGAAGCCATGGGTGGTGGTGTCGGTGGGTCGCGACGCGTCAGCCGAGGAAGCTTTGCAGCGCCTTCGCGCGTGAGACGTGCCGCAGGCGCGACAGCGCCTTTTCCTTGATCTGCCGCACCCGCTCGCGCGTGATGCCCAGCAGCGCGCCGATCTCCTCGAGCGTCATCGGATCCGAGCCGTCGATGCCGAAGTAGAGCCGCAGGATCTTGGCCTCGCGTTCCTTCAGGCTGCCCAGCGAATCCTCGATCGTTTCGGTGAGCGCCTTCTCGAAGGTCTGCTCGTCGGGCGTCGGATTGACGGTATCGGCC
>CAZPON010000171.1:4621-7261 GCA_964588045.1 uncultured Gemmatimonas sp. | reverse complement strand
ACCACGCCCTGTTTCACGAAGGCGTTCAGCAACAGCCGCTTGAATGCGCCGGGCTTGGGCAGGCTGGGGTCGTACAGCATCTCGTACGACACGTTGCAGTGGGCCAGCATCTGGTCCACCGACATCTTCCCCCACTGCGGTACGGTGGCCGGCGTGAGCCGGTCGATGCGGGCAATCAGGTCCGCGACGTCGCGCGGGTCGAAGACGCTCTTCATGTCTGGTTCCTTGATGGATGCGACCGAGGGAACATGCCGACCGGCCGGCAGGCAGTCCAGCAGGCCTCCGCGTGTATCGCGCGGATGGCGCCGGCGGCATATTGCATCCCAGCCAACGTCCGATGACCACGCCGCCGTCCGACTCCCTCACCGAACTGCTCACTGCTGCCCAGCGGGGAGACGCGTCCGCACAGGAAGCGGCCACCCGGCTGGTCTACGGCGAGCTGCATCGGCTGGCGTCGGGCTACCTGCGCGGCGAGCGCGAGGATCACACGCTCCAACCCACCGCGCTGGTCAACGAGGCGTACCTGCGGCTGCTGGGCCAGAATGCGCCGTGGCAGAACCGCACGCAGTTCTTCGCGATTGCGGCCAGTACGATGCGTCGCATCCTCGTCGATCATGCGCGCCGCGTGTCGGCGGGCCGGCGTGACCGCCGGCTCGTGATCCCGCTCGAAGACCCGGCCGCAGGCGAAGTGGCTGCTCCATTCGATCCGGTGCACGACGTGCTCGGGGTGCATGAGGCGCTTGCGCACCTCGAGCGGCTGGACCCGCGGCAAGCGCAGATCGTCGAGCTCAAGTTCTTCGTGGGACTGACCATCGACGAGATTGCCGGGCTCCTGTCGATCTCGCCGGCCACCGTCACCCGTGAGTGGGCGATGGCCCGCGCTTGGCTGCATCAGCGGCTCACGCAGGACCTGTGAGTCATTCCGCGCCGGGATTGCGCGTATCACGTGATGGGACACTCGTCTGACGCCGAGCGGGACCCGGCCCACATTGCTGTCGGATCCGACGCATCACCCGCCGGACGCGTCGGGGAGTCGGACGAACTCAGTGCGAGCGAGTGGCAGTCGCTCAAGTCGGCGTGGTTCGAGCTCGAGCTGGCCGATGTCGACGCGCAGCGCAGGCGCCTGGCCGACGACACCCTGTCCGCTCGTGTGCGCCGCGAACTGGCGCGCATGCTGGCCGGCGCGGACAGCGGCGCGCATCGGTTCGATGCACCAGCGCACCTGGCAATGGGATTCGATGCACCACGGGCCGACGCACCGGTGGAGCCACCGCCCGCCCCGTCGCTGGTGGGACGACGGCTTGGGCCGTTCCGCGTCATTCGTGCGGTGGCGCGCGGCGGCATGGGCGCCGTGTACGAGGCCGAGCGCGACGATGCGCACTATCAGCAGCGCGTCGCCATCAAGAGCATCTGGCGTGGCGCCGACAGCGACGTCCTGCTGCAGCGATTCCGCTCCGAGCGACAGATCCTGGCCGGACTGCAGCACCCGAACATCGCGCGACTGATCGACGGCGGGGCCACCGAGGAGCACATGCCATGGCTGGCGATGGAGTTCGTCGAGGGAGTGCCCATCGACGAGTTCTGCAACACGCACCGGCTTGGCCTCAGTGCGCGGCTCGACCTCTTCCGGCATGTGTGCCTGGCCGTGCATCACGCGCACCAGCACCTCGTCGTGCATCGCGACCTCAAGCCCAGCAACGTGCTCGTCACGCCAGAGGGTACCGTCAAGCTGCTCGACTTCGGCGTTGCCAAGCTGCTCGATGACTCCGCGTCCGACGGCACGCTCACGGGCGCCGGGCTGTCGCCATTCACGGCCGCCTATGCGGCACCCGAGCAGGTGAGCAACGGCAACGTGTCGACGGCCACGGATGTCTACGCCCTCGGTGCGCTGCTCGTGGTGCTGCTGGCCGGTGAGCCGCCGCTGGCGCTGGCCGGGCTCGACCCGGTTGCACGGTTGCTGGCCGTGCGCGATGGCACGCCGCGCGTGCCCAGCGCCATTGCGCGCGCGGGTACCGACGACGTGGCGCGACTTCGCGGATTCGAGAATGTCAGTCGACTGGCGTCCGCGCTGTCGGGAGAACTGGACGCCATCGCCCAGTATGCGCTGCGTCGTGAGCCAGCGCGACGCTATGGCAGCGCCATGGCGCTCGGCGACGACGTGCGGCGTTACCTGCGCCGTGACCGGGTGCTGGCGCGCCCCGACACGTTCGGCTATCGCACATGGGCATTCAAGCAGCGGCACCGCGCGCTGGTAGGCGGCGTTGCGATGGCCGTCGTGGTGATCGTGTTCGCCGCGGTCGTGAGTCTGGTGCAGGCGCGCAGCGTGCGACTCGAGGCCGCGCGCTCCGAACGGGCCGCGGCATTCATGGCGGGCATGATGAGCGGTCCGTCCGTGGGCTCGCGGGATCCGGTCATTCGGATCGGTGCCACTGGCACCATGGCCGAGCTGCTCGACAGCGCGATGGTGCGCGTTCCACGCGAGTTTGCGCAGGACGCGCGCATCCGGGCGCGCCTGTATGCGGCGTTCGCGGGCAACTATGCGACGCAGCTCCGCTATCGGGCGGCCCGGAATGCATTCGACTCGGCGCGCGCGCTCGGCGCGGAGGCCTACGGCGTGCGCAGCCCGGAGTACGGGGATGC
>CAZPON010000171.1:0-4611 GCA_964588045.1 uncultured Gemmatimonas sp. | reverse complement strand
CGGGGATGCGAGCCTCGAACTCGCGTCGCTCGAGCTGGCCTTCAAGGGCCCCGACGCCGCGGAAGAACCGCTGTCGGCGGCCGAAACGACCACGGAAACGCGCGCGGCACCCACCCTGCGGGCGCGCGCGATGGTGCTGCGGGCCAGGCAGGCGATGAGTCGCGGCCAGGTGCGGCGAGCCGATTCGCTGGCGACGCTCGTGCTGTCGCCCGCGATGGCAAGCGAGGTGTCGCCATCGACCCGGCTCGGCGCCGAGGGCGTGCGGCTGCACGCGTCCGCATGGCTGCAACGCGATCCGCGCGACTACCTGCTGCGCGCGCGTCGCGTGATGGCGCTGACCGATTCGATCGGCGTGCAACTCTCGCATGAACGCATCACGGCCGACGGCGCCGAACTCGATGCCTTGCTGACGCTGGGCCGTGGCGACGTGATGCAGCAACGCGTGCGCGAGGATCGCGAGCGACTCCGTGCGGTGCTGGGGGTGCAGCCCATGCTCGACGTCGAGGCGGCACGTCTCGATGCGCTGCTGGCTCACGTGCTCGGCGACACGACCGCGCGTCGCGTGGCGCTGGCGCAGGGTTGGTCGATCCTTTCGCGCACGGAACACTTTCCGGCCAGCACCCGCCTGTTGTACAGCAGCGCCTATGTCGACGATGCGCTGTCACGCGCGGATGCCGACGAAGCGCTGCGCGCCTCGCAATACACGCTCGACATGCTCCAGCCAACGCGCGCCGCGATGCTGCTGGTGTTCGCGCAGTTGTCGGTCGCCAATGCGCGCCTGGCCAGGAAGGATCCTGCCGGCGCCGAGTTGGCCCTGCGCGACGGATTGGCGCAGTTGGCCACCGCACCGGATCTGAGCTCGATGTTGCCGCGGCTGCGTCGCGCGCTCGTGGAGTCACTCGCGGCGCAGGGGCGCACGCGGGAGGCGGACAGTGTGCGCGCACTCGACCCGCCGAAAGCCAACATCCCGCCGTGCACCCCGGGAGGCCAATGGATCGGTTGTCCGGACGGATGATCGGTGCCAGGCCCCACACGATCGCCGGTTTGCGCCCCGCTGTCACGACCTGCAGACTATGGGGTCACACCTCGCCCCTCCCGCCTGCCAGCTCCTGACTTCCATCCTGTTGGAGTCCCGATGTCGCTCGCTACACCACGACTCGTTGTCCTGACCGTCCTCACATGTACGGCCGGTTTCTCACTGCGCGCGCAGAATGCGCCCGCCCCGATCGCGCAGGAGTTCGAGAAGCTCCACTTCCGGTCGATCGGTCCCGCGACGATGTCCGGTCGCATTGCCGACATGGCCGTCTACGAGGCGAATCCGGCGATCTACTACGTCGGGACGGCGCATGGCGGCGTGTGGAAGACCACCAGCAATGGCGCGATGTTCACGCCGCTGTTCCAGGACCAGGGATTGATTGCGATCGGCGACGTGGCGGTCTCGCAGAACAATCCCGACCTGCTGTGGGTTGGCACCGGCGAGTCCAACAACCGCCAGAGCGGGTCGTGGGGCAGCGGGGTCTACAAGTCCACCGATGGCGGCACGACGTTCGCCCTCATGGGACTGCCGAACTCGAAGCACATCAACCGCATCATCATCGATCCGCGCAACAACGATGTCGTCATCGTTGCGGCGACCGGCCCATTGTACGGCCCCGGCGGTGACCGCGGATTGTACAAGACGGTCGATGGCGGCAAGACCTGGAAGCAGGTGCTCACGGTCGACGACGAGACCGGCGCCAACGATCTCGCGCAATCAGCCACCGATCCGAACATCCTGTACGCCTCCACGTACCAGCGCCGTCGCTCGGCCTGCTGCATGAACGGCGGTGGTCCGGGCAGCGGCTTGTGGAAGTCGACCGATGGCGGTGAGACGTGGAAGCGCTTGAGTGGTGGCGGACTGCCTGCGGGTCCGCTCGGCCGCATCGCGGTCGACGTGTATCGCATGAGCGAGAACCTCGTGTACGCAACGATCGAGGGGCCCGGCGGCGGTGGCCGCGGTGCGCCGCCGGCCGACGAAAGCGCGCCCACACCGCCCGCTGGTGGTGGCGGCGGACGTGGCGGGGCTGGTGGTGCACAGGCCGGCGTGACGGGCGTCTATCGCTCCGACGACGGCGGCGTGACGTGGCGCAAGACGGCGTCCACCAATCCGCGCCCCATGTACTTCAGCCAGATTCGCATCGACCCGGTCAATCCCGAGCGCGTCTACATGGGCGGCGTCGGGCTGCACCTGTCGCTCGACGGCGGCAAGACGTTCGAGACCGATGTCGCGCTCGTCACGCATGACGATGTGCACGGCATCTGGATCAACCCGAAGAATCCCGATCACGTGCTGATCGGCAACGACGGCGGCCTTGCCGTGTCGTACGACATGAGCCGCACCTGGACGTTCATCCCGAACCTGCCGGTCGGCCTGTTCTATCACGTCTCGTTCGACATGGAGACGCCGTACAACGTGTGCGGCGGCATGCAGGACAACTACAACTGGTGCGGCCCCAGCGCGTCGCGCATGAATCGCGGCATCTTCAACCACGACTGGTTCCAGATCCTCGGCGGCGACGGCTTCGTGGCCATTCCCGACCTGCGCGATTCACGCATCATCTACACGGAATCGCAAGACGGCAACATGATCCGTCGCAACAAGGTCACCGGCGAGTCCAAGTCCATTCGCCCCACGACGCAGAACGTCACCAACGCCACGGCGGGCGAGGCCTATCGCTTCCACTGGGATACGCCGATGCTGCTGTCACCCAACAATCCGGGCGTCCTGCTGGCGGCTGCGAATCGCGTGTTCCGCAGCACCGATCGCGGCGACTCGTGGGAAGCGATCAGTCCCGATCTCACGAAGAACGAGAATCGCAACGACATCGTGACGATGGGACTCAAGGGCAGCGAGATCATGATCTCGCGCAATGACGGCATTTCGCAGTGGCCGGCGATCGTCACGCTGGCCGAATCGCCGAAGCAGGCCGGCGTGTATTACGCCGGCACCGATGACGGCACGGTGCAGATGTCGAAGGATGGCGGCATGTCATGGCAGAACATCACGAAGAACCTTCCCGGTTTTCCCGCCGGGCATGCGTACGTGTCGGAAGTGGTGCCGTCACGCTTCAATGCCGGCACCGTCTATGTGACGGTCGACAACCATCGCCTGAACGACTATGCGCCGTACGTGTGGATGAGCACCGATTTCGGTGCGTCCTTCAAGCCGATCGTGAGTGGCTTGCAGGGTGAGGTCGCACGAACGCTCACCGAGGACACGCGCAACGCCGATGTGCTCTACGTCGGCACCGAAACCGGAATCTTCCTCACGCTCGACCGTGGCACCTCGTGGCGGCGGCTCAAGGCCAACTTCCCGACGGTGCGCGTCGACGAGTTGACGATTCACCCGCGTGACAACGCCCTGCTGGTGGCGACGCATGGCAGGGCCCTGTGGATCCTCGATCACCTCGAGCCGATCCAGGAGTACACGGCGACGCAGCAGAAGGGCGACATCGCGCTGTTCACGCCGGGGCCGTCCTTGCAGTGGAAGAGCAAGGACGACCGGAATGACGAGTTCTGGGGACATCAGTTCTTCACTGGCGAGAACCCGCCGTTGGAGACGGTGCTGCAGTTCAATGTCCGCAAGCCCGTCACGAAGCCAGCGTTGCGCATCAGCGACTCGAAAGGCGCGGTGGTACGTGAGCTTGCCGTGCCCGACGCGCGCAATCAGTCCGGAATCCAGACGGTGTGCTGGGATCAGCGTGTCGAGCCACTGCGCGAGACCGCTGCCGCTCCGGCCGCAGGTCGTGGTGGTGGCGGATTCGGCGGACAGGCTGGTCCGCGACCGATTCCCGGCTTGCCCATTCCACTGCCCACGGTCGGGTACCTGCCGGAGAATCCGTGCGCGGGAGCGGGCGGCGGTGGAGGCGGTGGCGGCGGCGGTGGTCGTGGTGGCGGTGGCGGAGGGCAGGGGCCGCACGTCATGCCTGGCTCGTATACCGTCGCGTTGATGGCCGATGGCAAGGTGGTCGACAGCAAGCCACTCCGGATCGTCATGGACCCGCAGGTGCAGATGACCGAGTCCGCACGCGCGCAATACAACGCGGTGGTGATGGACTTGCATGGACTGCATCGGCAGGGCGCCGACGTAGTCGCGCAACTGACGACGTTGTATGCCAACATGCAGAAGGCCACGCCAATGATCGACTCGAGCGCTGCACCGGCGAACGTGAAGACCGAGTTCGCCGCGTTCAAGAAGGAGTTTGACGCCGCGCGCACCAGGTTCGGTGTTGGCGTACCGGCCGTCGGGTTCGGACCACCCGCCGGCGGGGGGCGCGGCGGTGGTCCGGGCAGCGTGAACCCGATGACCCGTGTGGCGATGGTCAAGGGCGCGATCATGGGCGTATGGGAACCGCCGAGCGACGCGGTGATGAAGCAGGCGGCTGACGCGAAGGCTGACCTTTCGGCAGCGATCAAGGAAGCCAACACATTCCTGGCCAAGGTGCGGCCCATGAGCCAGGCGCTTTCGCCGTATGGTGCGACGCTTACAGCGCTGGCCGGCACGCGTTGAAGGAAACAGCGATCGAGCGCGCCGCCTTCGCCAAGGCGGCCGCGCGACTGCTGCCGTTGTTG
>CAZPON010000170.1:0-7316 GCA_964588045.1 uncultured Gemmatimonas sp. | reverse complement strand
CATTTGCACGATGCTGAGCAGCGCGTCGAGTCCGTTGAGTGACGTGGCCACTACCGGCACGCCAAGCACCGGCACCAGGGTCTTCGACGCGAGCATCCCCGGCAGGTGTGCCGCACCCCCGGCCCCGGCGATGATTGCCCGCAAGCCCCGGCCGTGCGCGCGTTCGGCGTATTCGAACAGCCAATCGGGCGTGCGATGGGCGGACACGACGCGGGCCTCGTACGGAATGCCCAGTTCGGCGAGGATCTCGCAGGCGGGGGCGAGCGTGTCGTAGTCACTCGCGCTGCCCATCACCACGCCAACCAACGGCGACGCGTGAGGGGCGGAGGGGCTATCGGCGGCAGCGTGCACAACGGTCTCCGAAGACGGGGGAATCGTGAACGGGAAAGCTACCGCCCCCGCATCGACTTCGCCTTGACGGAGCAGGACGGTTCGTGGATCATAACGCATGCTCCCGTGGATGGCGCTGGTACTGGCGATTGGAGTCGGAATTGCGCCCGGGATGGCCCAGGGTCCCGCACATTCGCGTCCGGAGAGCACGCACACGCGGCAACCATCCCGCGCGACGCAGGATTCGGCGGTCATACATACGCGCGCTGTCCTTGCCATCAGCGAGTTCTTCCTTGAATGGCAGCGACTCTGGCGTGCCAGTGCGATGGTGCGTCGCACCTTGTTGGTCGGTGACGGTGGCAGGGAGGTGCGCCTGCCGTACCTGCATTGTCACCCCGATGCGCCTGCCGGCACGCGGGTTGCCTCGGCCACGGGGGCGAACCAGGGGTTCGCGAGGAAGTTCGAGCAGTTCACACTGGTGGAGAGCGAGTACTCGACGTTCGCGACCTGCCCCTCGTGGATCCTGAGTCCGCAGGTTCCGGAGGCCCAGGATGAGCGCGAAATTCGCGATGGTGGCCTGATCGGCGAGCTGCGCCCCGCGGCACGCGCGGCACGCCGGCGACTGCTCATCACACTCGACAGCGCCGCGTCACGACTTCCCGGATCGGGATTCCTGTCCGGCCAGTTGGTGCGATTCCGCGTGGAGCAGGGGGATCTCGATGGTGCGACACGCGCCGCGCATGCCTGCCGATCAGCACGGTGGTGGTGTCTCGCACTCTCGGCCTACGTGTTCGAGCGCAGCCATGCCTGGCTCGACGCCGAGGCGACGTACCGCGCGATGCTCGAGGCCATGACGACGGAGCAGCGCTGCGCCTGGGAGGATGTGCGCGACCTGCTGGCGCCGTCTGAGGTGTCCGGCTACGAGAAGATTCGTTGCGCCGATCGCGCGTCGGTGCTGTCCAATCTCTGGTGGTTGTCGGATCCACTGTTCCGTGTGCCGGGCAATGAACGCTGGGTGGTGCATCAATCGCGGCGGGTCGATGTGGCGCTGCGATCGGCACTGGATGGCGACGAGCGCTACACGTGGGAGCTCGCACGCGGCGGCGATGCCATGTCGCACCTGGTCATTCGCTACGACTGGCCGAGCTATGCGTGGTGGGATGGCATGGGCACCGACGACAACCACTCGGCGTACCTGAGAGGGAAGCAGTCGCTGCCGGTCGCGCCGTACACCACGTTCGAGTACTCCCTGGAACGCGTCCACCTGGTGCCGACGTGGAGTGCCATCGCCGCGCCGTTGACCGTGCGCGCCACCGATTGGTACCTGGCGCAGGTGACGTCGGCGGGAGAGATCGATCCGGGCTGGTGGTCGGCCGAGCATTTCCGGACGCCGCGACGCCTCGTGCAGTTGCCCGAGGGCCAGACGGTGCTCTTCCGGCGCGATTCGCAGGTTGCCGTGGCCACGGCGCATCGCCTGAATCAACCGCTGATGCGTCGTGACTCACTGCGCTTCGACGCGATGCTGCTGTCGTCGACTTCCGCGAATGACATCGACACGCTGGCACAGCGCGAGGCCCACGGTGGCGAAACCGTGGTGCTGCGATCGATGATTGCCGGCAGCCGCACACTGCTGGCCGTGGAAGCCATGAGCCTGGGCGGGACGATGCTGGACGCACGCACCCGCTTCAGCATACAACCACCGCCAACGCTGGGCGCCATGCAGCCCGGTGACCTGGCCATCTCGGAACCTGCGATCCTCGATGCGGCCAGCGGCGCCGACAACCGTCGCGTGCCCGATGACGCACTGCTCGAGCACCTGCTTGGCAGTCTTCTCCTGGAAAAGCAGAACCGTCGAATCGGCGTGTACTGGGAGACGTACGGCATCGCCGCCCGTGATACTGTCACAATCACCGTGAGCATGCAGGGCGACGCGAACGTGAGTGGCCTGCGCCGGCTTGGCATGGCGCTCAATGTCGCGAACGATCCCAATCGCTCGCTCAGTATCCGATGGACGGAGCCGAGTCCGCACTACAACACGCGCACCCTGCCGGGCCCCGTTCCCGTGCAGATGCGCAGTCTCATGCTGAACATCGCGCAGTTGTCGCCGGGTCCTTATCTGCTGCGAGTCAGTGTCGAGCGTCCGGGGCGTCCGATCGTCAGCAGCCAGCAGCGCGTGGTACTCGAGCCGTGATCGATCGACTCCGCTGGTTCACGGTGTTGGGGTTGTCGTGGTCCAGCGCACTTGGCGCACAGGCCGTACGGCCGAACATCGTGGAGATGGCCGTGGTGGAGAAAAAGGCGATCCACATCACCATTCCGCGGCCGGTCAACACGAAGCGGCCTGCATCGGTGTCGATGGTGGGCTTCTATGCGTGGCGCATTGCAGTGCAGGCGCCCGTGCCGTTCACCATCGTGCTGATGGCCGATACGGCGATGCGCACCACGGAGCTCAAGGACATCCTGCGCGCCAGCACCTTGCGGATGTGTCCGACCGCCTCGCCCAACAGTCTGCTCGATTGTGTCGCGACCATCCGGGCGAAGACCGAGCTGCACGGTGAGGAATTCACGCTGCAGATCAGCGACGCGGATTTCATCGCGCGCATCCGGCAGGAACGCCCCATGTACTACTCGCGCAGCACCATCGAGCCGCGCGGACGCGTCCAGCTTGCGGAGAAGGCCTGGGTGTACCGATGACGGGTCGACAGACCTACGGCTTCGCCGGCGGTGCCACCAACAGCAGGCGCGCCGTTCCGCTCCACTCCTGGAACGATCCGTCGAACATCTTCGCATCGTAGCCCAGCATCGTGGCCACAAACCACAGCACCGTGGCCTGCTGTCCGATGTGGCAATACGTGATGATGGGCTTGTCGCCGTGCACGCCGGCCTGTGAGAACAAGGTCTTCAGTTCGGACGCCGGCTTCATGAATCCGTTCGTGCTCACCGTGTTGAGCGGAATGTTCACCGCCGTCGGGATGTGTCCGGGACGCGGATAGCCGCCCCCGTCGCCGTTGTAGAATCGCGGCAGGCGTGCATCGATGAGCGCGGTATGTCCGGAGTCCCTGGCGACGGCCTCCACCTGGGCCAGCGTGGCAATGAGCTCCGGTCGCAGCGCGGGCGTGAACGCAACCGCACGAGCCGGGGCAGGCGGGTCCATCGACACCGCACGCCCTTCGGCCTTCCACGCCTTGAAGCCGCCATCGAGCAGCGACACACGGTCGATGGCGCCGAGGTACGCCAGCGTGATGAACACGCGTGTCGCTGACTGCAGGTTCTCGTCCTGTGCAACCACCACGACGCGCGACTGGTCGCCGATGCCGTTGGCAGCGGCCCATGCGGTGAGCTGCTCCACCGACGCCATCTGCAGCGAGAGGCCGCCCTCCACCTGCGGCAGCGACACCTCGGCCAGCGTCACCGGTCGGGCGCCCGCCACATGGCCGCTGTCGTACTGCGCCCGGTTGCCCACCTGCAGCACGACAAGATTCGCATCGCGGGTGTGCTCGGCCAGCCACGCCGTGCTCACCAGCATCGAGGTGCGCGTGGCCGCACTCGCCTGCCCGCTCACTGCGCGCGGGTTGGCAACGGTGAGCGTCGCGATGGCCAGTGCGAGAAGGCGAGTGTTCATGCGTCGTGTTTCCTGCGGTCGTCAGGGTGTGATGATCCCGCGTCCCTTGGCATCGCGAACTTCCACGGGCGCGATCTCGAGCGCCTTGAGCGCGGGTTCGATTTTCTCCCGGTCACCGGCCACCACGATTGCCAGCTTCGATGGATCAAGGTACTTGAGCGCGACCCGCTGGACATCGGCGCCTGTCACCGCACCGATCCCGCTGTTGAATGCGCCAAGGGAACTCAGTGGCACGTCGTACGGCACCAGCGACGCGATCTGTCCCGCGATGTTGGACGTGGACTCGAAGCCCGCCGCGTAGCCGAGTTGCAGGTAGCGCTTGGCCTTCGCGAGTTCGGTCGCGGTCATCGGCTTGCGGATGTCGTTCAGTTCCTTCATGAACTCGACCAGGGCCGAATCCGTTTTCTCCGCCACGACTTCGGCGCGCGCCGTGAATGCGCCCGGCTCACGCCGCATGGCGAAGCCCGAGAACGCGCCATACGTGTACCCCTTCGTCTCGCGCAGGTTGTTGTTCAGGCGGCTGGTGAACGATCCGCCAAGCGCCGTGTTCATCACCATCAGCGGGAAGTAGTCGGTTGTCCGACGCGCAACGCCAATGGTGCCGATGCGGAACGATGTTTGCGGCGCCTTGGGCTTGTCCACGATGTACACCGTCGTGGCCTTCGCCGCGTTGGGCGTGTTCGTGGCGCTGGCCGGAAGGGCGCCGCGCTGCCACGCACCGAAGGCGGACGTCGCATGCGCCAGGGCTTCGGCTTCCGTGACGTCTCCCACGATGATGAGGGTCGCGTTGTTGGGTCGATACCATGTCGACCAGAACTGGCGCGCGTCGTCGACGGTGAGCGCTTCCGCCTCTTCCCGCGTGCCGCTGGCCGAGCGGCCGTACGGATGATCGGCGCCGAAGACAATCGCCGCAAAGGCGCGGTCCGCGAGCGCCGGTCCGCGATCCGCTTCCTGCAGCAGCGCGGTCATGCGGTCGTTCTTCAGGCGGCTGAACTCCTTGTCGGAGAACGTGGGCCGCAGCGCGACATCGGCCATCAGGCTCAGGGCGCTGTCGAGCGTTGCGCGTGTGGTGTGCAGACTCACCGTGCTCTGCTCGAACGCGGCGCCGGTGCCGAGGCGAATGGCCAGGTAACCGACCTGTTCGGCGATGCCGAGCGCATCGCGCGTACCGGCGCCTTCGTCGAGAAGATTGGCGGTGAGCGTGGCGAGTCCGGCCTTGCCCTTGGGGTCTGCTTCCGCACCGGTGCGGATGACGAGGCTGATGTCCACCAACGGCAATTCGTGTTGCTCGACAATCACGACGCGCAAGCCGTTCGGCAGCGTGCGCTCGGCGATGGCCGGCAGCGTCAGTGGTTTCGGGGCAGCCAGCGTGGGCGGCGTGGTCGATGCCGGCTTCGCCTGGGCAAGCAATGCAACCGGCGCGAGCAGCGCCGCAACGAGCGTCGGGATGGCAGTGCGCATCAGTTGGACCCTCCGGCCGTGAACGCGAGATCCTTCCTGCCTTCCGGCACGACGGTCAGGACGATCCGTGGACGTCCCACCAGGAACTCCCGGGCCGCTCGCTGCACGTCGGCGACCGTCAACTGTTCGTAGCGCGCCAGGTCCTGCGCGATGAAATCCGGCGTGCCCGTGAAGTAGTTGTAGTAGTTGAGGCGATCGGCCTTGCCCAGCACCGACGAGAGTCCGTCGAGCAGGGCGGCGCGCGCACCGTTCTTGATGCGCGTCAGTTCGCGCTCGGTGATGCCCTGGTCGGCCACGTCGCGAATGGCGGCGTCGATTTCGACGGCGAGTTCACGCGGATGCACGCCCGGCTTGGCCGTGCTGGTGAGCAGCACCATGCCATCCAGCTTGTCGGCGCTGCTGTTCATGCCGACGTCCTGCGCGATCTGCTTTTCGTACACGAGCGTGCGGTACAGGCGTGAACTCTTGCCGCCGGCCAGGATGCTGGCGAGCGCATCGAGCGCGGCCTCGTCGGTGCTGAAGGCCCTGGTGCCGTGCCACGCGTAGTAGAGGCGCGGCAGTTGCACGCGATCCTCAAGCACGAGCACCGTGTCCTTCACCAGCCGGACGGCCGGCACGGTGGGTCGCACCGGCGCCGTATTGCGCGGCGCATTGCCGAAGTACTTGTGCACCCAGGCCTTCGCCGAATCCGGATGGAAGTCGCCGGCGATGGCGATGCTGGCATTGTTGGGCGCGTAGTACTGCCGGAAGAACCCTTTCACGTCCTCCAGCGACGCGGCACTGAGGTCGGTGAGCGACCCGATGACCGGCCACGAGTACGGATGCGTCGAGGGGAACATCACCGGCAGCAGCGTTTCGTACGCGCGCCCATACGGCACGTTGTCGGTGCTTTGCCGCCGCTCATTCTTCACCACGTCGCGCTGCAGGTCGAGCTTGGACGTATCCATCGTGGGCAGCAGCCAGCCCATGCGATCGGCATCGAGCCAGAGCATGAGCGGCAGGGCATTCGACGGCCCGGTTTCGTAGTAGTTGGTGCGGTCGACGGTGGTCGAACCGTTGTTGTTGACACCGGCCGCCTCGAGCCATTCGTCGAACTTGCCCACGGGCACATGTTCGGAGCCCATGAACATGACGTGCTCGAAGAGATGCGCGAAGCCGGTGCGCCCCGGCTTCTCGTCGCCGGACCCCACCTTGTACCAGGTGTTGACGGCCACGATCGGCACCGAGCGATCGACGTGCAGGATCACCTCGAGACCGTTGGGCAGCGTGAACTTCTCGAACGGAATGTCCGGTGCCTTGGGTGCCTGCGCGGCGAGCGGTGCGGCGGCGAGCGCGAGCAGGAGCGAACAAACAAGCCGGCGAGTGGTTTCCCAAGGCGCGTGGCGCGGGTCTGCGCAGTGGCGAAGCAACATGAAGGAGCGGCGAAAGGAAAAGGGCGGGCGGGGCTGTCTGTACTAAGACACTGGTAGCGCCTGAAAAGTACACGGTGCACTTTGGCCCCATGGTTTCCCCCTCATCGCAGGACTCCACTCCCACGTCGCGCGTGGGGTACGACGCCGGCCTCGGGACGTTTTCCGGAACGATGCTGGTGGTTGGTGGCATCATCGGTTCCGGGATCTTCCTTTCGCCCGCCGTGGTGGCCCAGCGGGTTGGCACGGCTTCGCTCACGCTCGGCGCCTGGGGACTCGGCGCCCTGGTGGCGATCATCGGCGGATTCGTGTATGCCGAGCTTGGCGCGCGCCGCCCGCGAGCCGGCGGCACCTACGTTTACTTGCGCGATGCATGGGGCCCGCTGCCGGCGTTCCTGTACGGGTGGGCGTTGTTCCTGATCGTGGCAACGGGAGCCATTTCGGCGGTAGCCATGACCGGTGCGAGCTATCTCGCAACGCTGGCTGGCTGGCCC
>CAZPON010000169.1:0-7388 GCA_964588045.1 uncultured Gemmatimonas sp. | reverse complement strand
ATTGCGGCCGGTGAAGTGCTGCGCGCGCCTGCGGTCGGCGCCGCACCGGTCGTCTCGGCCGGTTCGCGCGTGTCCGTCATCTATCAGGACGGTCCGGTGCGCATCCTGCTCTCCGGCATCGCCGTCAACAACGCGCCGCTCGGCGCTCCCGTCGGCGTGCGCATCGATGCCAACCGTCGGCTCGACGGCATCGCTGTCGCGCCCAACACTGTTCGTCTCCATTGAGGTCGACTGTCATGCTCACCGTTCACACGCTGATTCGCCGTCCGATGCGCCTGGTGGCGCCGGCAGCGCTCACGCTGCTCGCACCGCTCGCGACATCGTTCGCCCAGGCGGCACCGACACAGCCTCCGGCGGGTGCCGCGGCGGCCACCGCACCGGCGCCGGCAACCCGTGTTTCGTGGACTTCCGATCGCCGCGAGTTCGCCGTCGGTGACCTCGTCACGGTGCTCATCGACGACTACACGATCTCGACCGCGCTCAAGGAGAACCTGGCCACCGACAGGCGGTCGCGTGACCTGTCAGCCGCCGCGCGGTGGCCCGGCAACGCCAAGGGCGTCGGGCTCGACATCCGGAACGACGCCGAACAGCAGCAACGCGGATCGGCGCGGCGCGAGAACCGCTTCCAGAACGAGATGAGCGTGCGGGTCGTGGCCGTGGGGCCCAACGGGCTGCTGCAGTTGCGGGGCACGAAAAACATCGACGTCGACAAGAACGGCCAGGACATCGTCTTCACCGGGTACGCGCGGCCGCAGGATATCTCGATGACGAACACGGTCGAGTCCAATCGCGTTGCCGATGCGCAGCTCGGCTATCTCTCGCCGGGTCCGCTCGGCCAGCCGAAGATCGGGTTCATCAGTCGCATTCTTGGCGGGCTCTGGCCGTGAGCATCATGCGATTCCGTGTTTCGCGGCGTGCACTGACCCGCATCCCCGTGCTGGCCGTCGGCCTGCTGCTGCTCCCCGTGCTGGCGCACGCGCAGAGCGACGTGAAGATCCGCGACCTGACGTCACCGGAAGGCGCGTTGCCCGTGCGCCTCGTGGGATACGGCCTCGTGGTCGGGCTCGATGGCACCGGCGATCGTGCCATGGGCGGCCAGAGCGCCGGCCAGACCGTGCAAGGCGTCGTCAACATCCTGCGCCGGTTCAACATCGAAGTGCCCGCGGACCTGATCCGCATGCGCAACGTCGCGGCAGTGCTGGTGACAGCCGAAGTCTCGCCGTTCCTGCGCGCCAGTGGCCGCTTCGAAGTGCATGTCGCATCGATGGGCGACGCCCGTTCGCTCAAGGGTGGCGTGCTGTACATGACACCGCTCGTCGACAATCCGAATGGACCGCCGCTGGCGACCGCGCAAGGTCCGGTGCTGATCAGTGAAGGTGGATCGACGACGCGATACCAGACGCTGATCGAGACCTCGGCCCGCATCCCGACCGGTGGCGTGCTCGAGGCCGACCTGCCGCGCCCCGTGGTGGCCGCCACGTCACGACTGATCCTGCGTGAGCCCGACCTGGGCACGGCGTCGCGCATTGCGGCAGCCATCAACGCGGCCATGGGCGAGAAGACGGCGGCCGTGGAAGACGAAGGTTCGGTGCTGGTGACGCTGGCCGACAGCACGGTGAAAGCCACGGCCTACACGCAGATTCGCGAACTGAGCGTGACGCCCGAGAACGCGCCCAAGCTGATCATCGACGGCAAGGACGGCACGGTGGTCTTTGGCGGTGAAGTGATGGTGGGCGCGGCCACGGTGAGTCACGGGGCGATCACGCTGTCGCTCGGTGTCGACGCCGCCGACGACATGTCCGCGATCCCGGGCAGTGTGCGCCTGCCGGCGAACATCTCGGTGCAGCGGGTGGCGACGGCATTGCATGCCGTGCGCACGCCGCCATCGGAGATCGCGGCGATCTTCGCCTCCCTGCGTGAAGTCGGCGCCATCACCGCGGCGGTGATCGTCCGATGATCGATCGAATCGGCATGGCACCAGCGGCGACCGGGGCGACCGACGTCCGCGACGCGAAGCTCAAGCAGGCGGCCCAGAACCTGGAAGGCATGTTCGTCCAGCAGTTGTTCAAGGCCATGCGCGAAACCGTTCCACGGCAGGAAGGCATCGTTTCAGGCGGGGCCGGTGAAGACATCTTCACCGGGCTGCTGGATCAGCACCTTGCTGCCGAGACTCCCAGGCACTGGGAAGGCGGACTGTCCGACGCGATCTATCGCCAGATGCGTCGTGGCCTGCCTGCCGATGCCACCGTTCCGGCGCCTGCGCCAACCATCGACACCCCGATCCTCTGATGTCGCCGACCATGATCACCCAGGACGCCGCGCCGCACTTCGGTCCGCCGTCAGCCGCCCTGCTCGACGCGCTGCATGACGCGTTGATCAGCGAGCGCAAGCTGCTCGACGAACTGATTGCGCAGATGCGCCGTCAGCGTGCGGCGATCGGCATCGACGATATCCAGGGCGTCGACGACACCACGTTCTCCACGCACCGCGTGCTCGCGACCCTGGGCCAGGCGCGCCAGCGGCGGCGCCAGATCAACGTGCTGCTGGGCGGCAGCGAAGATTGCCGGCTCACCGACCTCGAGGAGCAACTCGGCCACCTGTTCGACGCGCGCATCCGTGACGCCCGCCAGCGCCTGCAGCAGGCCGCCGACCTGCTCGCCCGCGAAGTGGGCATGAACCGCAAGCTGCTGCGCGAAGCGCTGACCACCAACGACCAGCACGTGCGCACGCTCGTCGGCGCGCCGACGACATCGTCGACGTATGCGATGGAGGGTCCGGCCCCGGCGGCCGACGGCGCGCCGCGCGGCATCCTCCTCAACCGGACCGTCTGACGTGAGCGGCGGGCTGTTCAGCATCGCGCGCAGTGCGCTCCTGACGCACCAGCAGGCGCTCCAGACGATCTCGCAGAACATCGCGAACGCGGAGACGCCGGGATACTCGCGTCAGGAAGCCGTGCTCGTGGCCAACACGCCCGTCCGGCTTCCGTACGGCAACGTCGGCACCGGCGTGCACGTCGAGACGATCATTCGCAAGCGCGATATCCTGCTCGATGAAAACTACCGCACGTCGGCCGGCCAGTCCGGACAGGCCGGGATGCGCCATGGCCTGCTCAGCCAGCTCGAGGGCGTGTTCGGCGAACCAACCGACGCCGGCATGACGAATGCGCTCGACCAGTTCTGGGGCGCATGGAACGACCTTGCATCGACGCCCAGCAGCGGGGCCGCGCGCGCCGTCGTGCAGCAACGCGGCCGTCAACTGACACAACTGTTCAACAGCTACGACACGCAGCTCACGCAGCAGCGCACGGGGTCGATGGAGCGGCTGTCCAGCACGCTCGCGCAGGTCAACCAGTACGCGCAGCAGGTGGCGGAGCTCAATCATCGTATCGTGGCGTCCGAATCGGGCGGTCACACGGCCAATGACCTGCGTGACCAGCGGGACATCGCGCTCGACGGCTTGTCGAGAATCGCCGGCACACGCACGATCAACCAGGCCGATGGCACCGTGTCGGTGATCATCGGCAACTCGACGCTCGTGGATGGCTCCACCGCACGACCGTTGTCCCTGCAGCTCGAGATCCCGACTCCGCCGCCCACCGTCACACCCAGCGACGTGCCGGTGCGCATTCGTCTCGGCAACTCGCCCGATCGCCTGGCGCCGCTTGGCGGCGAGCTCAAGGCAATCGTGGACAACATCAACACCGAGATCCCGTCGCTGCGCGGACAGCTCGATGCGATGGCGTCGTCGCTGGCCGAGGAAGTGAACGCGGCGCACACCGCCGGTTACATCTTCAACGGCACCACCATTCCCGGCACGGCCGCCGGGAATTTCTTCGCCACTGGTACGGTGACGAACCCCGTGCGAGCGGGCACGATCGCGCTCGACAGCCTCATTGCCGGCGATGCGTCGAAGATCGCGGCCAGCGGCAACGCGAACGCGCCGACCGACAATACCGCCGCCCTCGCCCTCACCGCACTGCGCACGGCCAGCGACACGGTCAGCTACACGACACCGAGTGGCACCACCGTCAGCGGCAGCTTCCTTGGCTTCTTTCGCGGCACGGTGACGGCACTCGGCATCAGCACGCAGGCCGCCGGGGACGATGCGGCGGTTTATGGATCGCTGGCCGGGCAGGCCGACGCGCGCCGCCTGTCCGTGAGCGGCGTCAACACCGACGAAGAACTCGTAAACATGATGCGTGTCCAGCAGTCATACACCGCGGCGACAAGGCTCATCAGGACCGCCGACGAGATGTTGCAGACTCTCCTCGCGATGATCTGACGCGATGCTGATCCTGGGCCGTCGCGAAGGCGACTCGATCCTGATTGAAGGCGGCATCCGCATCGTCGTCGTGTCCTGCGACCGCGGTGGCGTACGGCTGGGCATCGAAGCCCCGTCCGACGTGAAGATCCTGCGCGGTGAAATCGCCGAGAAGGTCGCGGCGGAAAACCAGCGCGCCACGACCGTTCCGTCCGCGGCACTGCTGGCATCGCTCGTCGCGGTGCCTGCTGCCGCACCCACCGCGAGCGACGCGTGAACTCACTCCACGCGCGCGCGTCGCATGGCCTGCAGCGTCGGCACGACGACGGCGATGCCGCCATTGGCGGTCTCACCCTGTCCCCGATACGGGGCCAGCAGCCAGGTGACCGCGTCGACATCGTGCGCTGCCATCGCATCGGCCTGGCCGACGCTCCCGTCTTCCCGGAATCCCCGCGACGCCACACGCACGGTGTCGACGCTGCTGGTGACGATCAGGTCGACACGACCCGCGCTGCCGGCCGCTCGTCGGGCAGCCCCGATCGCGACGGTCACAGCCATCGTGAGCACGGCCGGATTCGCATACGCGGGCTGCAGGTCACCGTCGATGGTCACGGTCACCGGAATGTCACCCGCGTCGGCGTGATGGGCCTGGACGGCGATGGCCTGTGTGGTGGAATCCGTCGGGATGACCGGTTCAGCCACGGCGCCATCAGGGTATGGCAGCATCCGCATGAGCTGCAGGAGCGCCTCGAGTCGTTCGCTCTCGGCCAGCAGCGTCACAACGGTCGCTTCGAGACTCGAAGGTTGCCGCTCGAGCAGGTACGAAGCCGCCGAGATGGTGCCCAACCGGTTGCTCAACGCATGTGTCAGGCCGCGCAGCAAATCGTCATGCACGGAGAGCCATCGGGCCGCGCCCGTCAGGGTCGCGCCCGCCCGCTCGCCGCTCACTGATTCACCCACTCACCCAGGATCATCCGCGTGTTCGTCATCATTGGCTTGATCATCGTGTTTGGGGCCGTGATTGGTGGCTACGTCATGCACCACGGCCAGCTGATGGTGCTCGTGCAGCTCAACGAGTTCCTGATCCTGGGCGGGGCGGCCGTCGGCACCCTGATCATCGCAAATCCACCGTCGGTCCTGAAAGCGTGCCTCGCGCAGACCCTCGGGTTGATGAAGCCCAACCCGTACGGCGCGAAGGCGTACGCCGAACTCCTGCAGGTACTCTACGAGATCTTCCAGAGGGCACGCAAGGACGGATTGGTGGGCCTCGAATCGCACATCGAAAGCCCGGAAACCAGCGACATCTTCCAGAAGTATCCGACGTTCATGGGCAACCACCATGCGGTGGCGCTGCTGTGCGACACCCTCAAGGTGCTGCTCACCGGAACCGTCGAGGATCACAACCTCGCCGAGATCCTCGACGTCGACCTCGAAAAGCATCACCACGAGGCGATGCTGGCGCCGCACGCCATCACCACCGTTGGTGACGCCATGCCGGGCTTCGGCATCATTGCCGCCGTGCTGGGTGTCATCATCACGATGGGATCGATCGGCGGTGCCGCGTCCGAAATCGGCGAAAAGGTCGCCGCGGCACTCGTCGGCACCTTCCTCGGCATCCTCCTGGCGTATGGCGTGTTCGGACCGCTCGCCAAGGCGATGGAAAGCCGCATTCACGCCGAGCATGATTACATGCTCTGCATCCGCACGGCGCTGCTGTCGTTCGCGCGCGGCGACGCCCCGATGACCGCCGTCGAGTTCTCGCGCCGCAACATCGAGCCGCACGAGCGGCCCAGCTTCGCCGAACTGGAAGACCTCACGCGGAAGAAGGCGGCCTGACGATGGCTGCCCGCGCCGGCAAGAGGGTCGTGGTCGTCAAGAAGGTCGTCAAAGGTGGCGGCGGCCACCACGGCGGCTCATGGAAGGTGGCGTACGCCGACTTCGTCACGGCCATGATGGCGTTCTTCATGGTCATGTGGATCCTTGGCATGGACGACAAGACCAAGCAGGCCATCGAGGGGTACTTCGCCAATCCCGTCGGCTACAAGAAGGGATATGGCGCCGGCGCGAGTCCGCTGTCGTCAGGCTCCACGCCGTCGAACGTGCAGAAGACGCAGTTGCGCATGATCGTACGGTCCACCGAACAGCGCACGTTCGAGCACCTCAAGCAGACGATCCAGGACAAACTGGCCAGGAGCGACTCGTTGAAGTCACTCAACGCGCTGGTCGATGTGCAGGTCACCAACGACGGGCTGCGCATCGAGTTGGTGGAAAGCGGTGTGGGCGATGTGTACTTCCCGCTCGGTTCGGCGCGCATGAAGTCGGCGTCCATGCTCGCGCTGCAACTGATCGGGCCCGAGCTGGCACGCCTGAAGCATCCCGTGGTGCTGGAAGGGCATACGGATGCCGCCCGCTTCGGCGCCGACGGCAGCTACGGGAACTGGGAGCTGTCGTCCGATCGCGCGAATGCCGCACGACGCGTGCTGGAGACGGTCGGGGTGACCGGTGGACGCATCGTGGAAGTGCGTGGCTACGCCGACACCAGGCCGCGCGTCGTCGACGATCCGCTCGCATCGGCCAATCGCCGGATCTCGATCCTGTTGCCGTACACGAAGTCGACCGCTGGCGAGTCCACGGCAGAACAGATGGCGGCCAGCAAGCGCGATTCGATCGTCTCCAGCATGAGCAATCCGCTGGGACCTGCACCGGGCTCCGGCGCGCACCTGCGCTGACGGCGCAGGCTGCCACACCTACTTGACGGTGGCACTCCGCAGGCGTTCGCCCGCCCATTGCACGGCATCCCCATACAGGGTCGCGAGCGGCGGCCGCCCGCGCTCGGTACTGGTGAACTCGGCGTCGATCTCGTCCCACGCGCCGACTTCGTAGGCTCGCGACAACCGCAGGATCGCCGCGTGCGGGCCGGTGTCCTCCAGCAAGGCCTCGCGCACTTCCTCGCCGATGGGCAACCGGTCCAGCACCTGTTCCATGGGCTGGCCCATCAGCACGTCGATGCACGAGAGCAAGCCGATGAGGAAACGCACGGAGGGATCACCGGGGTGACCATGCACCGTCACCAGTTCACAGAAACGCCCACGCACCATCGCGCGCAGCACCGCCTCGTTGGCCACCGG
>CAZPON010000168.1:0-7413 GCA_964588045.1 uncultured Gemmatimonas sp. | reverse complement strand
TGACCGGAATAACCCCCAGGGCGCGAAAGGCCAGGGCGGCAAACGGCACCGTGATTCCCGAGATCGTCGCGACGTAGCGGAGTCGTCGATCGGTGGTCAGGAACCCCGTCAGTACATCCGGCATGTCGTTCGGATGATTCCCGAACAACAACGTCGCACCGGTGCCGGGAATGCGGTCGCGGCCCACAAAACGCAGCTCGCGATAGCACCAGCGAAGGGCGCGTCGGCCAATCCATCGCACAGTGGCGGCAATCGGGTTGAAGGACATGTCGGGGGAAAGAAAACCGCCTCCCATGGCCGGCGCGACCGCAGATCAGGGCCTACGTCATCGCCAATGTTGCACTACGTCGCACGACGTATGCCGGACGCGGGAAGGATGGACGATCCTGCTGGAGACGGAACCTACTCCTCCTCCAGCAGAGTCCTCCCCATGCCCCCATTCCGCACGACCCGCCGACGCGCCTTCCTGCACTCGATGCTGGCTGTGACGCTCTCAGTACCATGCCTTGGCGCCGCGCAGGATGCTGCCTCTCTCGACTCGGTCGGGCGTCGCCGGCTCCAACCCTTGCCCGCAATCGGATCGGCGCCCGAAACCGGACTGCAGTTCGGCCTCACGATGCTCGGCGTATGGGAGCCCACGCCGCGATTCGCGACCCGACCCGCCATGCTGCTGGCGTCGGCGCTGGCCACCACCAAGAGCCAGTTCAGGGCCCGTGTGGAAGGGGAGCGCTGGACGTACGGCAATGCGCGGCGGCTCGCGGGAATGCTGCAATGGCAGCAATTTCCGCTGCCGTACTACGGGATCGGCGACGATGCCCCCGAGTCGGCTGAGGAAATCTTCACGCCCAAGGGTGTCGAGGCGATGTTCTCCGTCCACCAGCGGATCGGCGGTTCCTGGTATGCCACAGGCGCCGTGCGTCACCTCGACCAGTCCATTGCCACGGACAGCAACGGTGTGCTGCAGACCGGCACGGTCCTCGGCAGCGAGGGCGGCAAGATCACCGAGTTCAGCGCAGGATTCCTGACCGATACGCGCGACAACCTCTTCGCGCCTCGTGGGGGCCGCCTCATCCAGTTCAGTTACGGGCGCAGCGCAACCGGCCTGTGGTCCGACTACGGCTACGGCACGTTGCGCGCCGACGCGCGCGCCTATCGCGCCGTGGCCACCGAGCACGTGTTCGCCACACACCTGCAGGTCGTGGGCATCGATGGTGACGCGCCGTTCGATCAGCTCGCCCTCGTTGGCGGCGGCGACATCATGCGCGGGTACGCGCGCGGCCGTTATCGCGACCGCTGGCTGCTCGCCGCGCAAGGCGAATACCGCTCCCCCGTGCGCGCCCGCGTTGGCGGCGTCGTATTCGCCGGTGCCGGAATCTCGGCGCCGGGCCTCGATGAACTCTCCGGCCGCACGCTGCTGCCCACCTACGGTGCCGGCCTGCGCGTGCAGTTGGACAAGCGGCAGCGCACCGGCGTACGGGCGGACTATGCCCTGGGACGCGACGGGGCGTCCGGGCTGTACATCGGGTTCAACCAGGCATTCTGACTTTCAACGGACGAGGGCAGCCGAGATGACAATGACCGCCAGCGTGCGTGATACGAAGACGCGCATCGTCGGACGCGAGCGCGAGCTGTCGCTGCTCGAGCAGTTGCGCGTGGACGCGGCGCGCGGGAAAGGAGCCGTGTTGCTGCTCAGTGGTGACGGTGGCGTCGGCAAGACACGGCTGGCCACTGAACTGGCGCAGGCGGCACGCGACGGGGGGTGGAATGTCATGCTCGGGCGGGCGTACGCCCTCGAGACGGTCATTCCCTATGCGCCGTTTGCCGACGCGTGTGAACCGGTGCTGACGGCCCTCGATGGCAACGTGTTGCTGCGACTCACGCGCGGTGATCGGGCCATGCTCACGGCGCTCGCGCCATCGCTGGCCGTCGGCAGCCACGCGGACTCGCGGTCGGACGTCTCGAGCGCCGCCGAACAGCATGTGCGCCTGCACTCCGGCATCATGCAGTTGTTCGCACGACTGGCCGAGAAGCACCCGGTGCTGCTGGTGCTGGAGAACCTGCAATGGGCCGACGCGTCGACGGTCGAGCTCTTTCACTTCCTGGCGCGACAGGTCGGCCAGCATCGCATCCTGCTGGTGGGCACGTGGAACGAAACCGAACGGGAGTTGCCCGACGCGCTGCGTACGATGGTGCGATCGCTCCGCGCGCTCGGGGCGGCGCGGGACATGCGCCTCGAGCCGCTCTCCCCGGACAGCGTCGGTCAGTTGGTCGCGCAGGGCTTCGATGTCGACGCCGCGTCCATCCCGGCATTCATCACCGCCCTGCACGATGCCACGCGCGGCAACCCGTTCTTCGTCGAGCAGACCCTCGCCGAGCTGGTGGCGCGCGGCACCCTGCGCAAGGCAGGCGGCGTCTGGGTCGGCTGGCAGTTCGAGCGGTTGGCGCTGCCGCTGTCGGTGCGCGATGTCATGCAGGCGCGTTTCGAGCGCCTGTCGGCCGGCGCACGACACGTGGCGGATATCATCGCCGTGGCGGGCATTGACACCGATCACGATGTGGTGGCTGGCGTCATGCACGACGGCGATGCCGCGAATCATCAGGGCGTCCTGCTCGCCGCGCTCGACGAGCTGCGCGCGAACGGCATCATCGTCGAGCACCTCGTCAACGGCGCCGTCACCTACGACGTGGCACACCCGATGCTCCGTCAGGCGCTCATCGATGCGGGCGGCCTCGCCCGTGAGCGGGCCTTGCATGCGCGCGTTGCGGCCGCGCTCGAGGCCTGGTACGGCGACAAGGCCGAGCGATTCGCCGAGCAGATTGCCGTGCACTGGCGGCTGGCCGATCCGCGCGTCAATGCGCGCGAGGCCGTGCGGTGGTTGCTGCTCGCCGGTCGTCAGGCCATGGAGCGCGTGGCGCGTCGGGAAGCGGCAGCCGCCTTCCGCGCCGCGCTCGATCGCGCCGATGAATATCCCGAGCTCGTCGATGCCGAGATCGTCCCGCTCCTGCTTGATGAACTCGCCCGCCTCTATCGACGACTCGGAGAGTACCAGCAGGCGATCACGGTCTGCCTGCGGGCGCGCGACCTGGCGGCTTTTCGGGGCGACGAGATTGGCGTCGCGCTCGCCGAACGCCGGCTCGGACTCGCCAATGAAGGACTGGGGCGTCGTGGTGAAGCCATCCAGCATTTCGACGCCGGTATCGCGCGTGCACGGGCGGTGGGCGACACGATGCTGTTGGCGCGCTTGCTGCTGGCCAAGGGTGACTCGCTCCAGGCGCTGGGCCAGCCCGAGGAGGCTCGCCGGGAAATCGCCGCCGCGCTCGATCTCGCAGAGCAGCAGGGTGAGCTGGAACTGCTCGCGCGTGCGCACCGATCGCTGCTCAAGCTGCACACCTGGTCGGGGCCGGCGCACCGGGCCTGGGCCCATGCGCGAAGCGCCGTCGAGCTCGCCGAACTGAGCGGTGCGCGCAATCTCGCCTGGTCGGCGCACTGGACTTCGTCGGTCCTGGCAGGATTCACATCCAACATCAAGGCGCTGCAACTTCACCTCGAGCGCGCCACGAAAATTGCCGACGAACTCGATTCGCCGCTGCTGCAGTTGCGCACCGCCGAGATTTCCATCGAGTTCTGCTCCGGAACGGGCGAATGGGATCGCGCACTGGTGGAAGGTGAGCGAGCCATTGCACACGCACGCGCCATCGAGCAGACCACGCTGCTGGCCCGTCTCCTGTACTGGGTTGGCAGTGTGTACCTGCACCGTGGCGAAACGGCCGAGGCGCAGCGGCTGTTCGATGAAGCGTGGGCAGTCTCCGGCGCCGACGGCGTCGACGTGGATCGGCCGTTCGAAGTGCACGGGGTGCTTCCGGCCTGCAGTGCGCGCGTCATGTGGCTGGGGTCCACCGGCGAACACGCGCAAGCCATCGCGCTTGGGCGTGAGGCGCTCGCCGTGGCCGACCGCACTGGCTACGTGGCCTGGGCGGTGCATCGCCTGATCCCGTCCATCGCCGAGTCGGCGCTCGCGATCGATGACCGCGCGCTGCTCGACGAGCTGCGCGAACGACTGGCTCGTGATTCGGCCCTGCTCGCGCACGCCGTGGGTCGCGGATGGGTCGCCGTCGTCGAAGGTGAACTCGCGCACCGCGCCGGGTCGCTCGATGTCGCCAAGTCGTTCCTGCAGGAGGCGGTCTCGACACTCGAGGGCGTGCCGTTTCCGTTCGACGCGGCACGCACCCGGCTGCGACTGGCGCGCCTGCTGCAGGAACAGGGCAACATCGACGAAGCCACCAGCGAAGCGCGCGCCGCATTGCAGGTGTTCGAACGTCTGGGGGCCGTTCCTTCATCGGAAGAAAGTCGTTCGGTGCTTCGCTCACTTGGGGCACGCATGCCGGTGCGGCGCAGCTCACCGGGCTTCGACGGCCTCACCGGACGCGAGCTCGAGATCGTGCGGCTCGTATCCCGGCGCCTCAGCAACAAGGAAATCGGGACACAACTCGACATTTCGTCGCGTACCGTCGGCACCCATCTCGCCAACGTCTTCGACAAGGTGGGCGTGCGTGACCGGACGGCCCTCGGCGACCTGGCGCGCGAGCGGGGCCTGCATCGGAACGCATGATCGCCCCGCGTTGACGTAGCGAGCGCATACCGGCACGTTTTGGGGGATCCTGCCCGACGATTCCCTCTCAGGACCCGTGCCACGATGGTCTCACCGTTCGCGTTTCCCCCGCGCTCGACCCGTCACCTCGCCGTCGCAGCGGCCCTCGTGGTCACTGCGCTGTCGGTCGCTGCCCCCGATCTTTCGGCGCAGCGCCCGCGCAAGGTGTACGTCTCCGCCGACCTCGAGGGGATCAGCGGCGTCAATTCGGACAACCAGACGGGTGCCGCCGGCGCCGAGTACGGACGCGCGCGCAAGCTCATGGCCGAGGATGTGAATGCGGCAATCCGCGGCGCGTTCGAAGGCGGAGCCACCGACGTCCTCGTCAACGATTCGCACGGCGGCCAGCGCAACCTCCTCCCCGAAGACCTCGACCCGCGCGCGCGCCTCATCAGCCACAGTTTCAAGCGGCACGGCATGATGGAAGGGCTCGACGAATCGTTCGATGCCGTGATCTTCGTGGGCTATCACGCCAGGGCGGGAACGCCACGTGGTCTCTTCGCACACACCGGTTCCGGCGTGGTGCGAGACCTCCAGGTCAACGGCAAGTCCGTTGGCGAAGGCGGTATGAACGCCATCCTCGCGCAGTGGTACGGCGTGCCGGTGGTCATGATCACCGGCGACGATGTTGCGGTGGAGCAGCAGAAGGAGACGTCACCCAACGTTCGCGGTGTCGTGGTGAAGCGGGCCATCAACTCGCGCGCCGTGGAACTCCGTCCGCTTGCGGACACACGTCGTGAAATCCAGGTGGCCGCGAAGGAAAGCGTCGCCGGCGCCACGCGCGGTGCGCCGGCAAAGCTGGCCGAGTACGTCGTGCGCATGCAGTTCCAGAATCCCACCATTCCCGAGGTCGCCACCGCGTTTCGCGAGGTGCGACTGGTCGAGCCGTACACCGTCGAGTTCACGCGCGACGCCATGCCCGATGCGTATCGTCTCATCCGGGTCCTCTACCGCTTCATCAATACCGACTGACCTATGACCCGCCTCGTTGCCCTGCTCGCCTTGCCGTTCGCGTCGCTCGCTGCGCAGCAGCCGCGTGAAATCGCCCGCATTGTCGTCTTCCCGGCCAGTCGCAGCATGATTGCCGGCGACACGATGCGTCTCACTGCCGAAGCGCGCGACGCGCAAGGCAACGTCATTCCCGGCGTCACCTTCCGGTACCGGCTCGGCGGCTCGGCGCGATTCGAGGGACGCGTCGACTCGCTGGGACTCGTCACCGCCGGTTCAACCAGCATCCTGCCGGTGACCGTGACCGCGACACTCGCCGGTGTCCGGCCGGCCTTCGAGGTCATCGAGATCACGGCGGTGCCTGGCCCCGCCGCCCGCATCGAGGTGACGCCGGCCACGGCCAAGCTCGTCGCCGGCCAGACGCTTCGCGCAACGGGTCGCGCCTTCTCCGCCACCGACGACAAGCGCGCCGATCGCGTGACGTGGAAGAGCGCCAATCCGGCCGTCGCCACGGTCACCGACGCCGGACTCATCACCGCAGTGAGGGCGGGCAGCACCACCATCACTGCGAGTGTCGGCGGCGTGAACAGTGCGCTGGCCGTGACCGTTGTGGCCGGCTCACTTGCGTCGCTCGCCCTCGCGCCCGACAACATCGAGGCCCGCACGGGTGACGTGTTGCGCTTCAACGTCAGCGCGAAAGACGCCACCGGCAAGGCCATCACGGGCCTCACGCCCACCTGGAGCATTGCCCCGGGCCATGGCGTCATCGACGGTGACGGCGCGTTCGTGGGCTACGAGGTTGGTGAGTACACGGTCACCGCGTCGTTCGGGTCGCGCAGTGTCACGTCCACCGTGACGCTCACCGAACGTGACGTGCGACGTCCGCTGTCACTGGTGGGACGCCTGCCGCGCTCGCGCTTCACCACCGAGGAAGTGTGGCTGCATCAGGATGGCAAGCACGCGTATCTCGGGTCGGGCGGCGGTGGCGACGTACTGTATGCGCTGGACATCAGCAATCCCGCCAACCCCGTCGTCACCGATTCCGTCATTTCCAACACGCGTCGCGTCAACGACGTGATGACGTTCCCCGACGGCAAGTTCCTCGTGTTCACGCGCGAAGGGGCCAGCGATCGCAAGAACGGGATTGTCATCTGCTCGCTCGAAGACCCGGCGCATCCCAAGGTCATCGCCGAATTCACCGAGGGCGTGACGGGTGGCGTGCACTCGACCTTCGTGTACAGGCAGGACAAGTTCGGCACGTTCATTTTCCTCACCAACGACGGCACCGGCGCACTGCATATCATCGACGTCAACGACCCGTACAAGCCGAAGGAAGTGGCGCGCTGGAAGACCGAAGGGCGTCCCGACGCCGGCCGATCGCTGCACGACATCGACCTGCGCGACGGCCTGCTGTACGCCAGCTACTGGAACGACGGGCTCGTCGTGCTCGACGTCGGCAACGGCATGAAGGGTGGCTCGCCGTCCAACCCGGTCATGGTCACGCAGTACAAGTACGACCTGAACGCGCTCTACAAGCAGGTCGAGGTGGACGGTGGCCCCGGCTTCATTCGCGGCACGCACACCGCGTGGCGCCACAAGAACTACGTCTTTATCGCCGACGAAGTCTTCCCGGCCGCGTATCCGAAGGGCACCAAGGACGCCGCCGCCGGTCGCGCGTACGGGCGCCTGCAGGTGCTCGACGTGAGCGACCTCGCGCACCCGAAGTCGGTGGCGTGGTACGAGCCCGAGTACGGCGGCGTGCACAACGTGTGGGTGGCCGGCGTTGTAGGCGCCCATGTACAGCGTGTCGCCGGCC
>CAZPON010000167.1:0-7502 GCA_964588045.1 uncultured Gemmatimonas sp. | reverse complement strand
CGTGCTCGTAGGTGCGGTAGTCACCCATGACACCCACCGAGCGCACGGGCAGGAACACCGCGAACGCCTGCCAGATGTCGGGATAGAGTCCGGCCGAGCGGATCTCCTCGAGGTAAATCGCGTCGGAGCGGCGCAGGATATCGAGCGCATGCGGCGTAACTTCGCCCAGCACGCGAATGGCGAGACCCGGTCCCGGGAACGGATGGCGGCCCACCATCTCCTCGGGAAGCCCCAGCTCGCGACCCACGTTGCGCACTTCGTCCTTGAACAGTTCACGCAGCGGTTCGATGAGCGCGAACTTCATGTCCTTCGGCAATCCGCCCACATTGTGGTGTGTCTTGATGGTGGCCGACGGGCCACCGGTGGCGCTCACCGATTCGATCACGTCGGGATACAGCGTGCCCTGCACCAGGAACGCCGCATCCTTCCCTGCCTCGGCCGACGCCTCTTCGAACACGCGGATGAAATGCTCGCCAATGACCTTGCGCTTGCGTTCCGGTTCACCGACGCCGGCGAGCGCCGTCAGGAAACGGTCTTCGGCGCGCACGGTGATGAGCCGAATGCCGAGGTGCATGCGCATGGTGCGCTCCACCTGCTCGCGCTCGTGCAACCGCAGCAACCCGGTGTCCACGAAGATGCACGTGAGCTGGTCGCCGATGGCCTTGTGCACCAACGCCGCCGCGACACTCGAATCGACGCCGCCCGACAGGCCGCAGATGACCTGCCGATCGCCGACGAGTTCCCGGATCCTTGCGACTTCGAGGTCAATGAAATGTCCCGGCGTCCAGTCGGCCGTACAGCCGCAAATCCCGAACAGGAAGTTCTCGATGATCTCGGCGCCGCGCGCGGTGTGCGCCACCTCGGAGTGAAACTGCACGGCGTGAATCGGGCGCGTCGCATGACGGAAGCCGGCGCACGTCGTGCCGCTGTGCGCGGTGGCGATGTAGCCGGGAGGCACCTGCTCCACGTGATCGCCATGACTCATCCACACGGTGGTCTTCTCGCCGGCGTCGAAACCGGCAAACATGCCTGCCGCCTCGTCGACGGTGACTTCGGCCCGTCCATACTCACGACGTCCGCCGCCCACCACGGCCCCACCCTCGATGTGCGCAATGAGCTGCATGCCGTAGCACACGCCCAGGACCGGCGCGATATCGAGCAGTTCGCGATCGATGGTCGGCGCACCGTCATCGGTCACGGAACTCGGCCCGCCCGAGAGAATGATGCCGTCCGGCTTCCAGGCGCGAATCCACTCCAGCGAGCGCGTGGGCGGGTGGATCTCCGAGAACACGCGCGCTTCGCGCACGCGGCGCGCAATAAGCTGCGTGAACTGCGATCCGCAATCGAGGATCAGGATGCGGCTGCCCATCAGAACTTCCACTCTGGTCCGGAGAGCTTCAGGAATTCGACTTCTTTCGTGTGGAGATCGAGGATCGCCGCCGACGGCGCGCCATGCAACCATCCGCACCCTTCACCGGGGTTGACGAGCAACGAGTTGCCACGCGCCTTCATCTCCGACACATGGGTGAAGCCGTGCACGATCACTTCGTGCGAATCGATCGAGCGCTGGTGCACATCGCCAATGTCGTGCACGAGCAGCACGGACTTGCCGCCCAGGTCGAAGCTGTGCGGCGACTCGAAGAGCTCCGTCGCGCCGAACCCGCCCTTGGCCGCCGCCTGCAGCGCGTCACGATCGCCATCATTGCGTCCAAAGACACCCAGCACCGGAATCGACACGTCGTTGAACGGTTGCAGCGAGAACGGTGAGCAATAGTCACCCGCGTGCATGATCAGCGACACACCGCCGGAGATCATCTGTTCGAGCAGGACGTTGATCGCCGGCAGGCGATCGTGGGTGTCCGACAGCAGGCCGATGCGCATCAGGCGCTTCTCCATTGAAGGTGCGCCCGTTCGAGCCGCACCAGGTCTTCGTACCGCTCACGTTCCGTGATGACCGCGAAGCGGGAGCCATCGACCAGCACTTCCGCCGGTCGCGGTCGCGAATTGTAGTTCGACGCCATCGTGTAGCCGTAAGCGCCGGTTGTGCGCACGGCCAGCAGCTCGCCCGCCTGCACATCGGCCATCACGCGGTCCTTGGCGTAGAAATCACCCGACTCGCAGATGGGCCCCACGACATCGGCGGTCACCCGGCCCGCCGTCTCCACCACCGCGTCGATGGCGTGATACGCCTGATACAGCGCAGGCCGCACAAGGTCGTTCATGCCGGCATCGGTCACCACGAAGTCCTTGCCGGCCGCATGCTTGCGATAGAGCACGGTCGTGAGCAGCACGCCGGCATCGGCCACGATGAAGCGGCCGGGTTCGAGCAGCAACTGCAGTCCCGTCTCGCGGGTCGCGGCCTTCACCAGCGCGGCATAGTCCTCCACATCGGCCGCCGGTTCGCCCGGCGCATACGGCACCGCCAGCCCGCCGCCCACGTCGAGGAACGCGAGCTGGTGCCCCTGCGCGCGCACGCGTGCGACAACCTCCAGCAATCGCGGCAGTGCATCGCGCATCGGATCGGCATTGGCGATCTGCGACCCGAGGTGCATGCCGAGTCCCTTCAGCGCCACGTTCGGGAGCGACATCGCATGCGCGGCAATGCGCTCCACATCGTCGCGCGGAATGCCGAACTTCTGGCCCTTCTCGCCCGTCTTGATGTACGCATGCGGCGTCTCGACCGTCACTTCGGGGTTCACCCGGATGGCGATCGGCGCCACGACGCCACGGGCCGCCGCCACCGCATCGATGGTGACCAGCTCCGCTTCCGATTCGACGTTGATGAGCAGGACCTGTTCGTCGAGCGCCTGCTCGATCTCGCGGACCGTCTTGCCGACACCGCTGAAGACGATGTCCGAACCCGCGAAGCCCGCTTCGCGCGCGCGAAACAGCTCACCGCCCGACACGATGTCCACACCGGCACCGAGCTCCTGCAGCATGCGCAGGATGGCCAGGCTCGAATTGGCCTTCATCGCGAAGTGCACGTGATGCGGGACATCGCTGAACGCCGCTGCCAGTCGCTGCAAGCGCGCGCGAATGGTGCTCGCGCCGTACACATAGCACGGCGTCCCCACCGACTGCGCAATGACGGGCAGCGGCACCTGTTCGGCGCACAACACCCCGCCCTCCCGCGGAAACGCTTCGCCTGTGAAGTCCGTCGTGGGCGCGCTCACGGCGTCAGTACGCCCGTGCCCAGATGACTTCATGCCTGGCCGGCTCACCGGTCACCATGCACGTCGCCGGCGGCACCGGTGAACGGAACTCCGGATCGGGAATGACGCGAATGGTGGCCTTCGTTTCCTCCTTCACGCGCGCCTCGACGGCCGGGTCACCGTTCCATCCCGCGTACACGAATGCGCCAGGACCGTCCATCACGGCCTTGAACTGCTCGTAGCTGATGCGCTCGCGAATCGAGTTGGCCTCCAGGCGCTTGCGCGCCGCGGCCAGCATGTCGGCCTGGATGCCTTCGAGGATCTCCGGCAACTCGGCACGCAGCGCATCGAACGCAATGGGCCGCTTCTCACGCGTGTCGCGACGCACCAGCATGCCGCTGTGCGAAGCGAGATCGCGCGGGCCGATCTCGAGGCGCAACGGGATGCCGCGCGTCTCCCAGTGGTAGTACTTGTTGCCCGGCTTGATGCCGACGCGATCGTCGACATGCACGCGGATGCGCTCGTGGTCCGGGCGCTTGAAGCTGCCCAGCTCGTCGGCGATCTGCTTCGCCTTCGCAATGGTCGCGTCGCGTTCGTCGTCGGTCTTCCAGATCGGCACGATCACCACCTGAATCGGCGTCAGGCGCGGCGGCAACCGCAGCCCCGCATCGTCACCGTGCGTCATCACCAGGCCACCGATCATGCGCGTGGACACGCCCCAACTGGTGTTCCAGGCGAACGCCTGTTCGCCCTGCTCGTTCTGGAACGACAGGTCGAAGGCCTTGGCGAAGTTCTGCCCGAGGTTGTGCGACGTGCCCGCCTGCAGCGCCTTGTTGTCCTGCATGAGCGCTTCGCACGCGTACGTGCGCAGCGCACCGGCAAAGCGCTCCGAGTCGGTCTTCTGGCCGGTGATCACCGGCATGGCCATGAAGTTCTCCATGAACTCGCGATACACGCCCAGCATGCGGCGGGTCTCGGTCTCCGCCTCGTCGTGCGTAGCGTGGGCCGTGTGCCCCTCCTGCCACAGGAATTCCATGGTGCGCAGGACATTGGCCCACTGGTTGTAGAGCAACGGCAGGTCGCGGTAGCTCTGCACCCACTTGGCAAACATGGAGTAGATGATCGTTTCCGACGTCGGACGCACGACCAGCCGTTCTTCGAGCTGCTTGCCGCCGCCATGCGTGACCACCGCACACTCCGGTGCGAATCCTTCCACGTGCTCGGCTTCCTTCGACAGGAAGCTCTCCGGGATGAACAGCGGGAAGTAGGCGTTGACGTGGCCGGTGGCCTTGAACATGTCGTCGAGCGCGCGCTGCATGCGCTCCCAGATGCCATAGCCCAACGGGCGAATCACCATGCAGCCGCGCACGGGCGAGTAGTCCGCCAGCTCGGAGCGGAGCACCAGTTCGTTGTACCACTCGCTGAAGTTCTCGGCGCGCGTCGGCAGCTTCTTGTCGTCACTCATGTCCCGATCCCGGTCATCGTGGAAGCCCAGCCCGTGAGGGCTTCGATACTCTCGAACTGCATGTCACCCTGCGCCGTGGTGCGCACGCGATACGACACGCGGCCGTCACCGGACGGCTCCACGACGATCACGCTGCGTGCGCCGGCCTTCTTCGCGGCCTCGAACTGCTTCTCGATACGCTGGCTGCGCAGCGCATACTCCACCATCAGCCCCTGCGCACGCAGCGCCGTCGCGGCCTGCAGCGAGGCAGCCGGATACGCCGCCGAATCGGGCGACTGCGCCACCCACACATCCACGGCGGCGGCCTGCAACGGCATGCGACCACGCGCGCGCAGCAGTTCGCCAAGCACCACATCACCCATGCCGAAGCCCAACGCCGGCAGGTCAGTATCGCCCAGCGACGCGAGCAGGTTGTCGTACCGGCCACCGCCACAGATCGCGCGAAACTCCCCGACGGCATCGAACAGCTCGAACACGATGCCCGTGTAGTACGCGAGTCCGCGCACGATCGTCAGGTCGAACCGGATCCACTCCGCGATACCGAGCGCTGTCGCATGGGCAAGATACTCGGCAAAGCGCGCCACGTGTGGTGCCACGATTTCCGACCCCGCATACGTGGCCCGCAGCGTCTCGAAATCGAGCGTCGCAAAGCCGAGGATCGTTTCCTGCACCGCGCCGGTCACGCCCGCCTCGGTGAGCTTTTCGGCCGAGACATCGCGCGGCTGGCGCTCGAGCTTGTCGAGCACGGCGTACACGGCCGGCCAGGCTGGCTCGGCGATGCCGAGATGCTGCAGCAAGGCGTTCAGCAGTCGACGATCGCTCACCCGTGCCCGCACATCGGCCGCGGTGAGCTGCAATGCCCGCATGATGTCCACCGCCACGGCCAGCAACTCGGCGTCCGCCAGTACATCGGCCTCGCCGACGATATCGACGTTGAGCTGGAAGTGCTCGCGCAACCGGCCCTTCTGCATGCGCTCGTAGCGAAAGAGCTGCGGCATCGTGAACCAGCGCACCGGCTTGCGCAGCGTCTGCGCCCGCGCACCGACCATGCGCGCGAAGGTCGGCGTCATTTCGGGCCGCAGGGCCACGTCACGTCCACCCTTGTCGACGAAATTGTACAACTGGGTGACGATCTCGTCGCCGCTCTTCTGCGTGTACAGGTCGAGCGGCTCGAGCGGCGGCCCATCATACTCCACAAAGGCGTAGCGCCGCACGACGCGGCGCCAAGTCTCGAAAATGTAGGCTCGTTCGGCGAGTTGCTCCGGGTAGAAATCCCGGAATCCCGGCAGCGGCTTCGGTGGCATCCCTGAAAGCTACCGAGCCAACGGATCGACCTGCAACCGTTCCATGGCATCGCCGACGGTGTGGAACGAGCCCGTCACCAGCACCGTCTCGCCCGTCTCGCCAGCGCGGCGCAGGGCCGTATCGAAATCGTCGACGCGTTCGGCGGGCAGCGCCTGCGACCGCGTCCATGCCTCCACCTCATCCAGCGACCATGCACGCGATGCCGGTGCCGTTGGCGCGGCGGTGAGGTAGATGCGATCGGCCACTGTGGCCACCGCCTGCAGGATGCCGCGCCAATCCTTGTCGCGCAGCACGGTCACCACGGCCGTTACCGGGTGCGGCAACCCCAGGGCACGCAGGTTCGCCACAACCGTTGCGGCGCCATCGGCATTGTGCGCCACGTCGAACAGCCAACGTCCCCACTGGTGGAAACGACCGGCCAGGCGCACCTGCGACAGTCCAGCGTCGGCGTCCTGCGCGATGGCCCGCCAGCGTCCGCCCGCCCCATCCAGTGTGGCGAGCGCCACGGCCGCATTGTGCGCCTGGAACGTACCGATGAGCGGTGTGGTCAGGCGGCGCCAATGACCACCGACGCCGAGTGAAAATGACGTGCCGGTTGCGGTGAGCGAGACATCGGCGACCTGCCAGTCGCGTCCGGTGACGAGTATCGGCGAGGCCCCCGCTGCTTCCGCCTGCTCCAGCAGGATGTCGCGCACATCCGGGCGCGTTTCGCCAACGATGGCCGCCACGCCCGGCTTGAACACGCCGGCCTTCTCCCGGGCGATCTCGGGCAGCGACTGGCCCAGGTATTCCATGTGATCGAAGCCGATTTGCGTCACGCTGGCCGCAAGCGGCTGCACCACATTCGTGGCATCGAGGCGACCGCCGAGTCCCACTTCGATGACCGCCACATCGACTTCGGCGCCGGCGAAGTGTGACAACGCCATGGCCGTGGTGGCCTCGAAAAAGGTGGCGCCAAGTTCGCTCAGCAGTGGTTCGTTGACCGTCAGCCACGCGGTGATGGCCTGACGTTCGATTGGCCGGCCGTCAATGACGAAGCGTTCACTGAAGTCCACCAGATGCGGCGACGTATAGCGCGCGACACGCAACCCCGCATTCCGCAGGAGCGCGTCGAGCGTGGCAATGGTGCTCCCCTTGCCGTTGGTCCCGGCAACATGGAACACCGGGTACGCACGATGGGGATTGCCCAGCGCGTCGAGCAACGCCGACACCCGCTCCAGTCCGAGCCGCCAGGCTCCACCCGTGCGCGCAAACAGCCGCGCGAGCGCCGCGCGATAGGCGGCGTCGACGTCGGGGTTCGTGTCAGCCTTCCTGCGCGTGTCCTGCGGAAGCAGGACGTCCCGTCATATGGCGCAGCAGTTGGGCAACCGTGGCCCGCAGATCCTTGCGATGCACCACGCTGTCGACCATGCCGTGGTCGACCAGGAACTCCGCCGTCTGAAACCCCTCGGGCAGGTCCTGCCCCAGCGTTTGCTTGATCACGCGCGGACCGGCGAACCCGATCACGGCGCCGGGTTCGGCGAGAATCGAGTCGCCCAGCATCGCAAGGCAGCGCGCGCCCTGGATCGTGATCGTGCAAG
>CAZPON010000166.1:0-7538 GCA_964588045.1 uncultured Gemmatimonas sp. | reverse complement strand
GATTGGCGACGAGTTCGACCGCGTGCAGTATTCGCTCATGCAGGCGAAGATCGGCGACCCGCTGGCCATGAATGCTGCCATGGGTGGCGACGGCCGTGTGACGATGCTGTTCACGCGGTACGTGAACGACTCGCTGGCCGGCATTTCCGGCTACGTGTCGGCGTGCAACTTCTACCCCAAGGGCACATTCGCCGCCAGCAATGCCGACGAGGTGTTCTATGCGCGCGTGGCCAACGCCACCGAGTCGCCCGCCGAGTGGCGTCGCGGCATGCGCAGCACCGTGATGCACGAAGTGAAGCACCTGGCAGCGTTCGCGATAAGGTTTGCCAACGGAACGCCGTTCGAGGAATCGTGGCTGGAAGAGAGCCTTGCCCGCGTGGCCGAGGAGCTGTATGCACGGACTTTCTCGGGTGGCAGCGGCTGGAAGGAGAACGCCGGTTACGAGCAGACGGTGCGTTGCGAGATCGTGCAGTGCGACGACCGACCGCTGCTCATGTGGAAGCACTTCTCGGTGCTGCACCAGTATTTCCGCGGCGTCGACACGCTCACGCCCATTGGCGCGGCGGCGAACGGCGATTTCACGTTCTACGCCAGCGGCTGGTCACTGGTGCGGTGGGCGGCCGATCAGTATGCCGGTGACGAAGCGGCGTGGATCAAGGATCTGGTGCGCGGCGGGCAGCTCACGGGGCTCAGCAACCTGGCGCAGCGCACGGGCCGGCCGGCCGGTGAAATGCTTGCCGACTGGGCGTTGGCCAACGCCGTGGACGACCTGCCCGGATTCACGCCGGCCCGGCCGCAGTTGAGCTTCCCGAGCTGGAACGTGAGTGACGTGTTCAGCGGCATGGCTGCGACATACCCGATGCTGTTCTCGGCGAATCCGCTGTATGCGCGGGCCATGAGCTTCGGCAGCTTCGTGCTGCCGGTGACGAAGCTGCGGGCGTTCAGCAGCAGCTATTTCAGTTTTGAGGGGAATCAGGCGGGAAGCCAGTTGATTGAGTTGAAGGGGGAGAATGGGGCGGCGGTACCGGCAAGTCTGCGCGTTGCGGTGGTGCGAGTGGAGTAATCACCGGGCGGGTCCAACCCGAGGTGGCCATGACCTTCGACATCAAGAAGACGCTCGCCGTGATGCTCGGCGAAGTGCAAGACGTGATGGCCAGTGACTTCCCCGGCGCGCGCGCGTGTGTCCAGCGTGCGTTGAACGAGGAACGGGAGTTCCTGCTGGAGTTGGCGAGGGCGCGGATCGACGGGGAGATCGACGACGAGATACTCGACCGATATCTGGCCGACGAGAAGCAGACACTCGAGGCCACTCTGCTCGCCTGCGAGGTGATGGCAGAGAAGATGGCGCAGGACGCGGCGAATGCCGCGATCGAGGCATTCAGCGGTGCCGTGAAGGCCGCGGTGGGCGTTGCAGTTGCCGGGGCTCCGAAGACTGCGGCCCAGCCAATGCTCACTGTTGCCGGCCGCCGGCTCAATGCGCGTCCGGACACCGTCGATTTCCGCGACCTCATGTATGTGCCAACGCTTGTGGAGGTCGGAACGACGCGCCCACTCGCGGCCTACCGGAAGTATCAGGTGCCCATACTGGACCAGGGCGCCGAGGGGGCGTGCACAGGCTTCGGCCTCGCGACGGTCGCGAACTTCCTGCTGAGGACGCGCAGGAGCGTTCCCGACAAGGGCAGGGTGAGCCCGCGCATGTTCTATGCGCTTGCGCGCCGGTACGACGAATGGCCGGGCGAGGCGTACGAGGGTTCCAGTTGCCGTGGCGCCATGAAGGGGTGGCACAAGCACGGCGTGTGTCGCGACGCGCTCTGGGTGCACGACCCGGCCAGTCCGGACTTCGTGCTCAACAGCGAACGCGCGCACGACGCAGTGCGGCGTCCACTGGGCGCGTACTTCCGCGTGAACCACCGCGACCTGGTTGCGATGCACGCGGCGATTTCCGAGGTGGGCATCCTGTACGCCAGTGCAACGGTGCATTCGGGATGGGACACTGTCGATGCCAGGTCGGGCCGCATCCCGTTTCATTCCGGCGTCAAGGTGCTGGGTGGACACGCCTTCGCGATTGTCGCCTATGACGCGCATGGCTTCTGGATTCAGAACTCATGGAGCAAGTCGTGGGGCAAGGGCGGGTTCGGCCACATTCGCTATGAAGACTGGCTCAAGCACGGCACCGACGTGTGGGTCGCGCGGCTGGGTGTGCCCACCAGCGCCGAGACACGAAGTGCGGCTCCATCGGCAGCGTTCAGTGTGTCGTCACAGGCGCGAACGTTCGCCATAGAGGAAGTACGTCCGCACGTGGTGAGCCTCGGCAACGATGGACGGCTGCGCACGACGGGGAACATCGGCGCCGGCCAGTCGCAACTCCGCAAGATGATCCATGAGGATCTGCCCGCCAGCACTGCATCATGGAAGAAGCGTCGCATCGTCCTCTATGCCCACGGCGGCCTGGTGGGGGAGGAGGGAGCGGTGCAGCGCGTGGCCGAGTATCGGCAGACGATGATGGCGGCCGAGTGTTATCCGCTCGCGTTCGTCTGGCACTCGGACTACTGGACGACGCTCACCAACATGTTGTCCGAGGCGCTGAAGCTTCGCCGGCCGGAAGGGGTGATCGACGCGGCCAAGGACTTCATGCTCGATCGTCTCGATGACGCGCTCGAGCCGATCGCCCGCAAGCTCACGGGGAAGGCGTCGTGGGATGAGATGAAGGAGAACGCGCTGGCGGCGACGCAGTCGCACGACGGCGGGGCGCGCTTCATTGCCAGCGAGCTGGCATTGCTGGCGACGCAGCACAGCAACGTGGAACTGCACGTGGTCGGACACAGTGCAGGGAGCATCCTGCACGCGCCGCTCGTGCGATTCCTGACCCAGGACTGCGGCATGCCGATCGAGAGCGTCACCCTGTGGGCACCGGCCTGCACGACATCGGTGTTCGAGCAGTATTACGCACCGGTGGTGAAGGCCGGCGGAGTGAAGCGGTTCGCGCTTTACACGCTCACGGACCATGCGGAGCGCGACGATCACTGCGCGCACATCTACCGCAAGTCGCTGCTGTACCTCGTGTCGCACGCGTTCGAGAAGCGGGCGCGCATTCCACTGTTCCGTCCGGAGGGAGAGGCGATCCTTGGCATGGAGAAGTTTGCGAGTCGGAATGGGGCGTTGAAAGCGCTGCTGAAGGAGGGGAAAGCCGAGTGGGTGACCTCGCCGAACGACAGGCCCGAGGGCGATGCCGGGGCGTCGCGGGCAACCGCGCATGGCGCATTCGACGATGACAAGGCCACGGTGCTGGCGACGTTGGCGCGCATCCTGGGCAGGAAGTCGTCGGGGAAGGTTGCAGAGTCGACGTTGTCGTTCCGGACCGGGAAGAGCCGGCTGCAGGGCACGCGCGAGCGGCTGAATCGGGTGGATGGGAAGTAGAGAATCACCCGCGCTTCCACGAAGGACCACGCGCTCCCGCGCGCAAATCTGCCGACAGGACCCGGGCAGATTCTCGTTGCGCGTTCGTGCCAGGACGAATATGTTGGCGCGACCTCAGCGAGACCGACTTGGTGGTCTCGCTCGAACAGTGCACCGTGGTGGACTTTCGGGCGCAAGCTTGGCACCGCATCGCTCTTCCACAAAGTCGCTCTTCTGGAGTGGTTCGGTCCTGATATCGTCGGACACCCGTGTGTTCAAGTCACCAGCCGTAGTTTTGGAGCGGACGATGCCGAAACATATTCCAAGTGTCCGATCAACATGTGGAAGTCTCCTTGTTGCGTCGATCGTCTTGGCGGCGCCTACGAGACCGCTCGGGGCGCAAGCCAGTGAGAACCTCACGACACCAGGCGCCACGGCGAGGGCGGGTGGGACTCTCAGCAAGCGTCCGACGGTGCTCATCTCGTCCTCGGGCGGCATTGCGAAAGGGTCGTATCAGGCAGGCGTTGATTGGGCGATTGTCGAATTCCTTCGCCGCCTACGAATCCCTGAGCAGCACGCGATTCTTGGTGCCGACTCGACCGTCCGCAAGCTCAAGCTCGGCGCGGTGACAGGAGCGTCTGCGGGAAACGTCAATGCACTTTTCAATGCGCTGGCTTGGTGCACGAAGTCGTTGCGCGGCACGAGCGGCGGGAACTCACACGAGACGATCGGCGCCGAGGAGTCACTATACTGGCGGGCTTGGGTGAACACCGGATTCAGCAAGCTCCTTCCGGAAAAGAATCGAAGGGGACGCGAGCCGGCGGTGCTGGACCGACGGTTCTTCGAAATAGAACAGCTCAAGTTCGTGCTCGACTATCTCCACCGTGCAACGCCGGTGGCTTGCGACATGCCACTCGGTATCACGCTGACGCGGCAGACGGCAGAGCGGGTGCCCATGTTCAACACGAGCGCATCTATCAGCGTTCAGCGTTTCGCGTCGGTCCTCAGGGTGAGGGAGTTGAACAACACTATCGACTTCCAGCCCGACACTGTGGCCGCGAAGAGCCCCAGCCTCGGAGCGCTCGCGCTGCTGCCTGACCTCATGGACAGCGCGCCGTCGACCAGAGACATCAGGCTTGGGAAGCTGTTCGACGTTGTCGTTGCATCCAGCTCTTTTCCCGGCGCATTCGCGTCAAAGAAGATCTGCTATCAACCGGGAGGTCTCGCTCCAACGCCATCGACCGGTACCGAGCCGACGTGCAAGATGTTCAGCGACGGTGGGCTGTTCGACAATAATCCATTCGCGTTGGTTCTCCGCCTCCACGAACTGAGTCAGGTAGCTCAGGGCGACCAGCGGCATCCAGTCTCCGTGGCATACACCAACCCCTGGCTGTATCGCGGCAGCCTCAAAACCGAGCGTCACTCGGAGAGCAAAGAGACCGATCGGACCGGCATTGCAGCGGTCGTTCAACTCGGAAGAAGCGCGATTCCTTCTGCGCGCGAGTATGAACTGCAGAGCTTGCTACGTCTCTCGGCCCGCGACAGCGAACTTGTAAAGAATGGTGCCGTGCTGCAGGGCGCGGACGAGCCGACGCTGATGCTGTCGTCCCGGAGCGCTCCGATCCTCGGTGAGCAGATCTCGAGTTTCGGCGCGTTTCTCGGTCGCACGTTCCGGGAGTACGACTTCTACACCGGGATCTACGACGGACTCGAGTTTATCGCCCACCACTTCCTTTGCGCGGACAGCTCCGGCGCGGCGCTGGAAACGTGCACGACGAATGAGGTCGACCGGCTGGTCAGCAAGAACGCCTTACGACTCGATAGTCTCGCATATGACGTCGTACGCTGGCAACACGCTGGCGAGCGCAGCGCTCTGGCGCCAAAACCTGTGGCGGTGCCGACGTTTCCGAAGAGCAGCGACGACACTGCGATTGCACGCCGCGTGCTCGTCACTGCTATCCACAACGCGATGCTCCCGCTGCGGAAAGGAGAGTTCGAGCACCACTGCAGCCGTCGAAACGACCCGATTGCGGGCGCGATTTGTGGAACACGGTTCGACAATGTCCTGTTCTCTCTCTCGAAAGATGGTAACGTCAGAAGCGCTGCCGAGGCTCTTCGCGATTGGTGCGAGAAGAAATCGAATGAGAAAACGGAGCAGAGAGGGGAGTGTTCCTCGGACGACCAATTCGTCGCCCTGCTGGAGAGCCCTCGGCGCGCGCTGAATGCGCTGGCTGAGCGCGCACTACGCAACCTCGATGACGTCGAGAACGCGATCAAGGACCGCAAGTCGGGGCAGAAGGACTATTCTGCCTTCACCGAGGCCGCGATATCGCAGTACCGATCAGCCACGTTCCGCTATCGCAGAGGTATTCACGGCAGTGGACTGGAAATCAATCCATCAACGGCAGTATGGGACGGCCGTGGTGTCTCGCGTTTCCTAGGCAGCTTCTTGATCGGCGTACTTGCCCCGAACTATGTGTCGTTGGTCGGGGGCGGCAAGCTCGCGGGAGATGCGGGCGAACCTTCCGGAAACAGGTTGAACCCCTCCCTCGGATGGCGGCCACTCGTCTTTCGTCCTTGGGAGCAACTGTACCTCTCGGTACCGGCGGAGCTATCGTGGGTTGCGACGATGGACAGCGTTGGCCATCGTCGAACGAGCGTCAGCGCTGGGCTCACTATCGGCACCAACGTCTGGACTCCCAAGGGATTCTCTTCAATCGACCTCGGCGTGCTCATGGGGGATAACGTTCTCAACCAAGAGCGCGAACGCCCGAACGAGTACTTTCCGATTGCGAGTCTGTCCGGCCGTCTGTTCAGCGAGCGGATCCAGGTTACCACCAGATGGTCGCCTGAGCTTGGTTGGAGCGCGAGCTTTGGGCTCGCAGACGTGAACGGCCTCCTGTACTGGTGGAATCGATGACTCACCAGCCTGGAGGCGAACCGGCTTCGTACTCGCGCTCATTGTGACTCGACCACCTGCGTTGGGATCAAGACGGCCCAGACAGAGACAGGGTCAGAACACCTCCAACGCCAACTCCACCTTCCCGAACGGCGCACTCACCTGCACCCCCTGCACACTCCCCCGCACCCGCTCCAGCATCTCCCGCGCGATCGCCATCCCTTCCGCCAGTGCATGCTCCTTGCTCCGCTCGTTCGCCTTCCGCATGCGATCCAGCACCTCCCGCGGAACCGTCACTCCCGGCACTTCGTTCGCCAGGAACTCGGCGTTGCGCGCCGACACCAAAGGCCAGATCCCCGCAACGACAGGAATCCGCACGTCCTCGATCGACGCCAGGAACACTTCCAGTTGCGCCGGATCGAACACCGGCTGCGTGATGGCATACTCGGCGCCGCCCTCCACCTTCCAGTGGAACCGCTTGAGCTCATGCGCCGGATCAATGGCCGCCGGGTTCACGCCCACGCCCACCACGAATCGCGTGGGCTCGCCAATCGGATTCCCGCCCGGATCCAGCCCGCGATTGAGCTTCGACACCAGGTTCGTCAATCCGATCGCATCGATGTCGAACACCGCCGTCGCATCCGGATACGGTCCCATCTTGGGCGGGTCGCCGGTGATGAGCAGCATGTTGCGCAGCCCCAGTGCCGACGCCCCCAGCAGGTCGCTCAGCATGCCCAGCAGGTTGCGGTCGCGACAGCAGTAGTGCGTCACCGCCTCGATGCCATGGCGCTCGATAATGAGGCTCGTGGCAATCGCTCCCATGCGACTCTGCGCACGCGGACCATCGGGCACGTTGATGGCGTCTACACCGGCCTTGTGCAGCGCCGCGGCATCCTGCTCGAGCTTCACGGTGTCCACGCCGCGCGGTGGCACGATTTCCACCGAGGTTACGAACTGCCCCGTAGCCAGCTTCGCACCAAAGCGTGATCGCTGCGCCAGCGATGCCGGTGTTCGCCCCATCGGAGCGTCGGGATGCGCGGCCAGGCCATCCGCGGCATCGCGTACCGAATGTACCGCACGCGGATTGAGCGGACGCACACCCTCCACCATCGCCTTGATGTGCTCGGGCGTCGTTCCGCAGCACCCACCCACGATCTTCGCACCGGCCTGTATCAGGTGCCTGGCATAGGTCGCCATGTATTCGGGACTGGCCATGTACATGGAGCGGCCACCCACATCACGC
>CAZPON010000165.1:2032-7540 GCA_964588045.1 uncultured Gemmatimonas sp. | reverse complement strand
ACGATGTAGTGCATGACCTTGAGCATCGTCTGGCGGCGCTGCTCGATGGCCTGGATCATCCAGTTGGCCGAGTTGAGCTTGCTGGCGATGAAGTCCTTGCTCTCGGTGTCGAAGTGCTTCTTGTCGCGCGCGATTTCCTGGTAGGCACGCGACAGCTTGAGGCGCGGCAGGTTGCCGTCGTTGAGGAAGATGTGGTAGTGCCCGTCGATCTTCTCGACGACCATGTCGGGGATGATGTAGTTGTCGCTGCCCGCGCTGAAGCGCAGCCCCGGCTTGTGGTCGAGCTTCGCGATGTCGTCGGCGGCGTTCTGCACTTCGTGCGCGCTGATGCCGAACCGCTTCGACAATTCGCTCCAGCGATGCGCGATGAGCTCGTCGAACGCCTCGTCGATGAGCCGGTACGCGAGCGACTCGCGCTGGCCGCCGGCACGCAGTTGCAGCAACAGGCATTCACGCAGGTCGCGTGCGCCAACACCCGGCGGGTCGAGGTCCTGGATGATCTCGAGCATCGCCACGAGCTCGTCGTCCGTGAACGGGTCGACGTGCGCCTCGTCCTCGCGCTCCTCTTCCTCACGCACCAGGACTTCGTTCGCACCATCGCGCACTTCGGCAAGCGCGCACGCGAGATAGCCGTCGTCGGAAATGTTGCCGACGAATTCATCGGCCAGGAAGGCCTGGCGCGGCGACAGGTCGAGCAGCGCCAGTTGCTCGGTGAGGTGATCCGAGAGATGACGCGCGTCGACCGTCACGGGCTCGTACCACTCGCGCTGCTCATGCTCTTCGCGCTGGCCGCCGGTCTCGAAGCCATCCAGCAGCACGGCTTCCCAGTCGACATCGTCGTCGCCGGTTTTCTCGGGCTCCGCCTGCGCCTCGTTCGTGGTCTCCGGTTCGCTCAGGTCCGTCGCTTCGGACGCCTCGTCCGGATCGGGCGACTCGTCGTCTTCGTCCTCGGGTTCGACGAGTTCGAGGAACGGATTGGTGAGCAGTTCCTGCTTGAGATGCTGCTGCAGGTCGAGGAGGGGCATGTACAGCAGATCCATCGCCTGGTACAGGCGCGGATTGACCTTGAGCTCCTGGCGGAGTCCGGTCGTCTGCTGCAGTCCTGTCCTCATCGGCTCAGCACCCCCTCCTCCGCTTCTGCGAACCGTGAACGCAGCCGGGCGGTCAGTGTCGGTCCAAGATAGATCTCGGCGACGGTTTCGTCGAACACGAGCTCCCGGACCGTCCCCGAAACCTTCACCTGTCCCTCGAACATGATGTATGCCCGGTCGACGATATCCAAGGTCTGTTCGACATTGTGGTCGCTGATCAGGACGCCGATGCCACGATAGCGGAGGTTCGCGACGATCGTCTGGATGTCGTGCACCGCGATCGGATCGACACCGGCAAACGGTTCGTCGAGCATCATGAACTTCGGCTGCGTCACCAGGGCGCGCGTGATCTCGAGGCGGCGACGCTCGCCGCCGGAGAGCTGGTACGCACGACTGTTGCGCAGGTGCTTGATATCGAGTTCATCGAGGAGCGTCTCCAGCCGCGCACGCCGATCGGCCGCGGACAGTGGAAGCGTCTCGAGGATGGCCAGGATATTCTGCTCGACGGTCAATTTGCGGAAGACCGACGGTTCCTGCGAGAGGTAGCCGATGCCATGCCGTGCGCGCTGGTACATCGGCATGTCCGTGATGTCCCGACCTTCGAGCTCGATGCTGCCGGCCTGCGGCGCGATCAAGCCCACCAGCATGTAGAAGGTGGTGGTCTTCCCGGCCCCGTTGGGGCCGAGCAGGCCGACGATCTCGCCCTGTGCGACGCGGATCGCGACATCGTTCACCACGCGACGCCCGCGGTACACCTTCACCAATCCCTCGGCCGACAACACCGAGGGGTTCTCGGGGATCACCGCGCCCGCGGCGGGCGTGGCAGCACGCGGCTGCAGTGGATGCTCGCCCGTTTCGCGCAGGCGCTGGGCAACCTCGTCGCGGCGCGGCAGGACCTCCGCCCACAGCGCCGGCACGACGGTGAGGATGTCCTCGGGGTCGGAGAGCACGCCATGCGGCAGCAGGATGGCCCCTTCATCGGCCAGCCGCGGCAGCACCGCGCTGCAGAGATGATTGCGCACGTCCTCGAGCGGCAACCGTCTGGCCTCGTGATCGCGCGCGCGCCCCTCATGCTCGCGGACACGCAGCAGCGCCTCCCGGAAGCGCGACGTCACCGCATGCAGCGGCGCCGCCCCGTGCTCGTCGGCCACCTCGATCAGCGCGCCAAGGGCGAGCGCTGGATTCCCATCGCCCGACGACAGCCGCGCGAACAGGGCGGCTGTGGGGTCGGCTTGCGGTGAATCGGAAGTCGGCTGATCAGTCATTGGCGGCGACGGGAATCGGGAGCGAGCGCCGGGTCGTGCCGGACCACCGGTGGAGGTGAGCCCGGCGCTGCTGGTGGCACCTTCGGCTTGACCTGGGTTGGCCGGCCCTTGGTGCTGTCGGAGAGACTATCGGGAAGGGGTTCGAGATACAGTCCTGATGCTGCAGAATCTACCGAAACATCCCGGACTTGCCCGCTGTCGAAAAGTATGTGGATGGTCTTGCCCCGAACGTAGTTGAGGGCGGCCGGCGCCGACGGCCCCGCCTTGTTGGCGATCTGGAAGAGTGAACTGGCGTTGCCCAGCGCATGGATCTCGGTGAGCTTCGACCGTTTGGCGCTGTCCGCCGGTGTCGCGCTCGAATCGAACCAGGCCTTCACCGTGTCGCCGCGCAGGATGTCGCGATCCTCCGACTTGATCTTCAGGGTGTCGGGGGTCCCCACGGCCACCGCATGCCCGAACGCCATCACGTGGCGCACACGCTGCTCGGGCATGCTTACGACAATCGAATCGGCGACGAGCCCCTGCGAAGCGGTCGTGGCCTTGGCCCGCCCGCCAAACGCATAGGCCCGATCGAGCTGCTGGCCCGTGAAACGCAAGTCGATGTGCTCGGCCTGCAAGAAGACATCGTTGCTGGTGGCGTTGGCGTTGTGCAGGGCGACCACGCGTTCGAGCTTGCGATCCCGGCTGTACATGTCGATGGTGTCGCCGCTCATGCGGAACGGTTCCTTGTCGTCGCGATTGACGACGCGCGCGGTGCGAATGAGCCGCGCCCGCTCCGTCACCTTGTCGAAGCTCGCCGAGTCGGACTGTCCCAGCAGCGTGTTGCGCGTGATCTGGACGTCGCCCCACGCCAGCAGGAGACTGTCGGCGTCATGGACCATCGTGTTGGCCGTCACCGTCACCGGTGGCGTCGGATTCCCGACACTGTCGTTCTCGATCATCTCGAGCGTCGGCCGATTGGGCGCGATGAGCTTGGAAAACGGGCGGCCCGGCAGCATGGGACGCAGGTACTCGATGCTCGGACCGCGGAACGTACTGCCCGACGTGAGCTGCACGGCCACCACGTTGCCGTCGGCGAACAACCGTTCTTCACGCGTGAAGTACGTTGCGTGCTGCGCATCGAGCCGAATCTTGCCCGGATCTTCGTAGACCACGTTGCCGAACAGGTTGACAATGCCCGACGCCTCGAACTGCTCGGCGCTGTCGGCGCGAATGCGACCTGTCTCGCCCTGGCAGTGCGCCACGAAGCCGCCGCCGATGAACGTGAGCGCAGTGCTGTCCGGCAGCCGCTGATACCGCATCCGTGTCTCGGGCGGTGAATCGTTGAAATCCAGCACACAGGGCCTGGACGCGGTCGCGGGCCGGCGGGCGGCTCGCGCGGCGGCGCTGTCCCGGCGCGCGATGCTGTCGGCGGCGATCGCGAGAGCCTTGTTGGCTTGCGACACCGAATCGGCTGCGGCCTGCAGTGCCGCGCTGTCTGCCGCCGTCTTCGGTGGCTCGACAACCGGCGCCTTCACCGAATCCTTCAGCGAGTCGACGGCCTGCACTGCCACCACGGAATCGCCGCGCTCCGGCGCGGTTGCCGGTGCCGGCTGGCGACGGCTGCCGAAGCAGCCGGCCAGCAGCGTCGGGATGGCCACGAGCAGGAGTCGAACGCGGGCCGGCGATGGACGAGTGGCCACGTGGGTGCGCGCCTACTTCCGCGGGAGCTGGACCGGCGCCACACCCTTGCAGGCGCGCAGGCACTTCCAGTTGGTCAACTGGGGATCCGACTCGAATCCGACGCCGGAGAACTGCTTCTCCGGCTTGTTGAGCACGAACGCGCTGTCGGTGTAGATCTGGTTGCGCATCTGGTCGTACACGAGCTGTTGCGAGGCAAGTCGCGTGCTGTCGTTGCGGGTCACGACGACATCACCCATGGCTTCGAGGCGCGACTGCCGGGAGTTGTAGACCGCGGATCGTGACGTCATGACGCCGTCCTTGAGACCCATGGCGGTGTAGAACGTGAAGTGAACGCGGCGAAACTCGAGCCGGCTGCCATCGTCGTACAGGAACGCCGTATCGCTGAGCAGCAGGCCCTTGTTCACGCCACGGTCCGTCAGCACGCTGCTGGAACCGAACAGCACCTGGTTGGCGGAATCGGGGATGGCCGAGGTCTTGGCGACGACGGGCTTCACTGCGGCCTTCCGCCCCGGACACTTGGCGGCATTGAGTGCGAACACGGCCGACAGCGCGGCCACTGCGCGCAGGCCGCGCCACGTTGCACGAGACGCACCGCTCATGCGGCGCCCGCGCGCATGAGATCGTGCAGGTGCACCACACCCACGAGGGTTCCCGCATCATCCAGCACCGGCATGGCCATGATACCGTGCGTTTCCATTCGATGCACCACTGCACTCCCCAGTTCGTAGTCATGCGCCAGCTTCGGTGTCGTTGACATCGCCTCCGTCACGGGCACGGAGAGGACGTCGCGTTCGCGCTCCAGCAACCGCGACAAGTCGCCTGCCGTGACAACCCCCAGGACCCGCGACTGTTCCACGACAATGGCGATCCCGCGCCGCGCGGCGAGCAGCACCACCGCGTCACGCATCGACGCGCCGGGTGACAGCGTCGGCACGGCATGGGTTTCCATGACGTCGCGCACGCGCGTGAGCAGCCGCCGCCCGAGCGCACCGCCCGGATGCAGGCGCGCAAAATCCTCCTTCCGGAATCCCTTCTCCTGCAGCAGCGCCACCGCCAGCGCATCGCCCAGCGCAAGGGTCACCGTGGTGCTGGTCGTCGGCGCGAGGTCGTGCGGACACGCTTCCTCACGCACGCCCAGGTCGAGCGTCACTTCGGCCGCGCGGGCGAGACGCGAGGCAGGCTCCGACGTCATCGCGATCATGTGCACTTCCATCCGCGCGAGCGCGTCGATCAACGCGAGCAACTCCTCGCTCTCACCGCTCTTCGAGATCAGGATCGCGACGTCGTCGGCACCAACCATGCCGAGGTCACCATGCACGCTCTCGACGGGATGCAGGAACATCGCCGGCGTGCCGGTGGACGTGAACGTCGCCGCCATCTTGCGACCAACGAGCCCCGACTTGCCGACACCGGCCACGATCACGCGCCCGCGACACGCCGAGAGCAATCGCACCGCGCGGACAAACGCG
>CAZPON010000165.1:0-2022 GCA_964588045.1 uncultured Gemmatimonas sp. | reverse complement strand
GCCGCTTCCAGTTCCAGCACGCGCTGGCCGCGCGCGATGATCCCGGCCGCGTCCGATGTCGGCGCCGCCGCGACCTGGCGCTCACGTGCGCCGGTCATTCGGGCGCCTCGACACTGCGCGACACCACATACTCCTCGACGCGGTCGATCCATTCGTCACGCGCCGTGAGCAGCGCCTCGGCGAACTCGCGTACGGCACCGAATCCACCGCGCGCGTGCAACTGCAGCGTGGCCGCACGACGCACTTCGGGCACCGCGTTCCCCACCGCCACCGGAAGCCCGACCACGCGCAGCACGGCAAGGTCGGGCAGGTCATCCCCGACGAACGCACACTCCTCGAGCGAACACCCCAGGTCGGCCAGCGTGCGGCGCAGCGCCGGCAACTTGCGCGCATGCGGATCCTGGATGAGCGCGTCCACACCGAGCTCACGCGCGCGCATGGCAACACTGTCCGACACGCGTCCGGTGATGATCACGATGCGCAAGCCCGCAGCACGCAGGAGCTGCACGCCCAGTCCATCCTGGATGTCGTAGCGCTTGAGCTCGAACGGGTGCGCATCGCCCGTATCGGATGCGTACGTCGCACCAAGGTAGACGCCCCCATCGGTGAGCACGCCATCGACATCGAGTCCGATGACCCGAATGCGACGGGCCAGCGCCGGCTCGATGCGCGGGGCACTCACGCGCACCGGCGGCAACGCGTCACTCGCGGAGTCGGCGTTCATCGGCGCACGCGATCCCAGATGTCGACCGTGCGTGCCATCAGGTCGGCCAGCGCATCGAGCTGCAGCATGTTCGGTCCATCGCTCGGCGCGTGGTCGGGATCGGGATGTGTCTCGAGGAAAAGTCCCTGCGCACCCGCCGCCACGGCGGCGAGCACCAGCGGCGGAATGAACTCGCGCGCGCCACCGCTGGCGCCGCCGGCACCCATACCCGGCCGCTGCACGCTGTGCGTGCCGTCGAAGATGGCCGGCACGTCACAGCTTTCGCGCAAGCGCGCAAAGGCGCGCATGTCGACCACCAGGTCTCCGTAGCCGAAGAACGTGCCGCGTTCGGTGACGGCCAGTTCACCGACGGCATGGCCCGCGAGGATCGCGCCGGCTTCGACCTTTCGGATCGCACCGCGCATGCCTTCCGGGTGCATCCACTGTCCCTTCTTCACGTTCACCGGCTTGCCCGTGGCACCGGCCGCGAGCAACAAGTCGGTCTGCCGGCACAGGAACGCGGGGATCTGCAGCACATCGACCACCGCCGCCGCGGGTGCGCACTGTGCCGGATCGTGCACATCGGTGAGGATGGGCAGGCCGGTCGCGGCCCGCACGCGCTCGAGCGCGCGCAGCCCCTCCTCGAGTCCCAGGCCGCGCACGCCGTCGACGTTGGAGCGATTGGCCTTGTCGAAGCTCGCCTTGTACACGATGCCGCCCGGCACATGCTCGGCCAGGCGCGCGAGCGACTCGCCGACACGCAGGTTGAGCGCGTCATCCTCGAGCTGGCAGGGACCGGCAATGAGAAACAGCTGATCTGCAGGGAATCGCGCCGCAGCGCGCGCGGCGCCACTGCTGGCTGCATGCGTTGCGGCGCGTCCGTGGCTCACGTGAGCGCCTCGCTCGTGCGTCCGGCGACGGCGTGCGCGGACTCCGCAGACCCGGCCACCTGCGCATGCGTGCGCCGGTGCGTTTCCGCGGCCGCGATGAACCCGGCGAACAGCGGATGCGGCCGCAGCGGGCGCGATTGCAGCTCCGGATGGAACTGGCACCCGATGAACCACGGGTGCGCCGGCAACTCGATCATCTCCACCAGCGAACCGTCAGGCGACAAGCCGCTCAGCACCATGCCGCGCTCCACGAACGCCTCGCGATAGCGGTTGGAGACTTCGTACCGATGACGATGCCGCTCGCTGACCTCCGGTTGGCCGTAGATCTCGGCCGCCTTCGAGCCGGGCCGCAGGCGGCACGGATACGCGCCAAGGCGCATGGTGCCGCCCTTGTCGGTGACTTCGCGCTGCTCGACTCGCAGCGCGAAG
>CAZPON010000164.1:5751-7589 GCA_964588045.1 uncultured Gemmatimonas sp. | reverse complement strand
CGCTCGTATTCGAATGGCGTGATGCCATGTTCGGCGACCAGCGCCGGCGTGATGACGGGATCGCCCGGTCGTGACTGCACCTGGCTCATGCGCCCACCCCGGCCAGCAGCGACTCGAACACCGACGTGAACAACGGCACACCGTCGGTGGACCCGAGCGCCGCGTCCATGGCACGTTCGGGGTGCGGCATCATGCCGAGCACATTGCCCGCATGATTCACGATGCCGGCGATGTGCCGCTCGGATCCGTTGGGATTGGCGGCCTGGCTCGTGATCCCGTCGGCGTTGACGTAACGGAACACCACGTGACCGTCACCTTCCAGTCGCTCCAGTGTGTCGGCATCGGCCGTGTAGCGGCCATCGCCATGCGCAATCGGCACACGAATCACCTGGCCCATGTGGTACGCCGATGTGAAGCGCGTGCCAATGGTTTCCACCCGCAAGTGCACGGGTGCGCTCACGAAGCGCAGGCTTTCGTTGCGCAGCAGCGCGCCGGGAAGCAGCCCGGCTTCACAGGCAATCTGGAAACCGTTGCAGATGGCAAGCACCGGTCCGCCGCGCTTCGCGAACGCCACGACTTCGCGCATGATCGGGCTGAAGCGTGCGATGGCGCCGGGGCGCAGGTAGTCCCCATAGCTGAAACCACCCGGCAGGATGACGAGATCGACGTCCTGCAGGTCGTGGTCCTTGTGCCAGCAGTACACGGCCTCGTGGCCAAGGACATCCGCCACCGCGCGGTACGCGTCTTCGTCGCAGTTCGATCCGGGGAAACGTACGATGCCGGCTTTCACGACTGCTCCACCGCCGCGATCTCGAAATCTTCCGTCACCGGGTTGGCGAGGAGCTTCTCGCACATTGCCCGCGCGGCCGCGCGCGCCTCGTCGGCCGACGCGGCGTCGGTATCCACCACGAGATAACGACCCACGCGCACGTCACCCACCTGCGGGAATCCGAGCGAATGCAGGGCATCGGTCACCGCCTTGCCCTGCGGATCGAGAATGCCGCGTCGTGGAACGATATGGATCGCCAGCCGAAATCGGGTCATGCCAAGGTGTCCTCGCGGCCGTCGGGGAGGCCGGGATTTGGTCGTGAAGTCTTGCGCCGGCGGCGCCGGCGTGCGGATGCATCATCGTCGGCGTCGTCGTCATCGACATCCGCGCCGTTTGTCGTGTCGTTCGAACCGGCGCCGCCCGCGCCGTTGTCCTCGCGGCTGCCGGGCAGCCGGTCCAGCAGGCCCAGGAAGGCGGTGCGCCCGATGCCAAAGAGCACATAGCCCATCAGGGCGGGGAAGAAGAACTGCTTGGGCAGGAAGATCACGCCAACGAGCGTGCCGACAACCAGCAGCAGGCCGAGAATGCCGCGCAGCGTGCGGAAGCCGACCGTGGGCACGGCCGCGTACTGCACATTGCTGATCATCAGCATGCCGAGGCCGAGCATGACCCAGCGCAGCATCTGGTGCCACGGCAGGTCGCCGATCATGGTCTCGGTGTACAGCGACGTCTGGCTGAACCAGTAGTAGGTGGCCAGCGTCATGCCGGCCGCCGGACTCGGCAGGCCCGTAAAGTGGGTTTTCTTGCGTCCGGCCTGCTCGACGTTGAAGCGGGCCAGGCGCATCACGGCACACGCCGTGAAGAAGAAGCAGAAGATCCATTCCCAGCGCGCGTTCTGGAACACGGCGAAGTACATGATCAGGGCGGGCGCCGTGCCAAACGAAATCGCGTCGACCAGCGAATCCAGTTCCTCGCCGAAGCGCGATCCGGACTTCGTGGCGCGTGCGATGCGGCCGTCGAGCGTATCGGCGATCGCACCGAACACGACATAGCGCGCGGCCGCATCGAA
>CAZPON010000164.1:0-5741 GCA_964588045.1 uncultured Gemmatimonas sp. | reverse complement strand
TCGCGAAGAACCCGAAGAACAGGTTGGCCAGCGTGAAGCCGTTGGGCAGCGCGACGGCCACGCGTGGCCGCGGTCGCCGGTTGCGATCGATGCGATCCGCGCGATCGGCGCTCACGTGCGTGGCAACCGGGCGATCACGGTGACACCGGCCTGCGTCCGCTCACCCACGGCAACCTGCAGCTCCGACGACGGCGGCAGGAACACGTCGACGCGCGACCCGAACCGGATGAGGCCCATGCGCGATCCCTGCACGGCGGTGTCTCCCGTTGCCGAGTCGGTGATGATGCGACGCGCAATCAGGCCGGCGATCTGGCGCACCAGGATGCGATGCGGTCCGCTCACGATGCCGACCGATGCCTGCTCGTTGTCGTCGCTCGACGCCTCCACCATCGCGTTGAGGAACTTGCCGGCCTTGTGCACGACATGCTGCACGGCGCCATCCACCGGATAGCGATTCACGTGCACGTCGAAGACGTTCATGAAAATCGAGACGCGCGTGGTGGCGCCGTGCACGAACGTCGGTTCGTTGACGGAGCGGATGAGTACCACGCGGCCGTCGGCCGGGGCGATGACGACGTTGGCGCCACGTTCACCCGTGCGCTCGGGGTCGCGGAAGAACCACGCCACCCACAGCGCCACCACGGTGAGCACGAACGCGGCGAGCCAGAGCGGCCACGACCGCATGCGCAGCGCGGCCGCAAATGTCAGCGCGGCCAGCGCCGCGACACCAATGATGAACGGATAGCCTTCACGCGCAAACATCAGGGCAGGTCCTCAGGCAGCCCGAGGGCGGCGAGGTCGAGGGGAGCGCCGGTGAGGCGGAAGAAGGCATCGCGATAGCGCAGGCTGGTAGTGCGAATGACATCCGGCGGGAGCGTCGGTGGCGGCGCCTCGCCGTTCCATCGACCTGCGTGCCGCTCGACATCGAGCCAGTCGCGCAACGGCTGCTTGTCGAAACTTGGCTGTCCGCGCCCCGGTGCGTAGCTGGACGCCGGCCAGAATCGCGAACTGTCCGGCGTCAGGACTTCGTCGATCAGCAAAATGCGCCCGTCGCGCCACCCGAACTCGAACTTGGTGTCGGCGAGGATGATGCCGCGCGGCTCGGCCGTGGCCCGTCCGAATTCGTAGATCGTGCGCGCCAGCCGCTCGAGCAGGTCGGCCGTGTCGCGTCCCACCTCGGCGATCACCTGCGTGATGGTGATGTTCTCGTCGTGACCGGTCTCTGCCTTGGTCGCGGGGCTGAAGATCGGCGGATCGAGCCGATCGCTTTCCCGCAGTCCCGGCGCGAGCGGTTCGCCCGCCAGCGTGCCGTGCTGGCGGTACTCCTTCCATGCCGACCCGGTGATGAATCCGCGCACAACGCATTCAATCGGGACGACCTCGGCGGCAACGCACAGCATGGTGCGGCCGGCGATCTCGGCGCGATGCGGCGCCAGCGAGGGAACCGCGCGAATGATCTCGTCGGTGTCGGCGGAGAGCAGGTGATGCGCCACGCGGTCGCCGAGTTGTGAGAGCCACCACGCGGTGAGCTGCGTGAGGACCGCGCCTTTGTACGGGATTGCTTCGTGCATCACCACGTCGAAGGCGCTGATGCGATCGGTCGTCACCAGCAGCAAGCGGTCGGCGTCCACCGCATACACGTCGCGGACCTTGCCGCGCCGTACCAGCGGGAGCGGCAACTGCGTGGTGGCGACCGCGGTCATACGCGCACCTCTTCCAGCTCGGCACCGGCGCGATCACGCGCCAGCCAGGGCGCCACGACTTCGTCGCAGAACTCGATGACCTGCTCGGGAGCGCGGCCGACAAAGCGACGCGCGTCGGCAGCAGCGCGCAGATCGTCGAGCGGAATGCCGAATGCAGGGTCAGCCGCGAGGCGCTCGAGCATATCGTTGTGCGGCGCGCCGTCCTTCACGGCCCGCGCCGCCGCGATGCTGTGTCCGCGAATGATCTCGTGCGCTTCCTGGCGATCACCGCCGGCCTGCACGAAGCGCACGATGAGCTCTTCGGTTGCCATGAACGGCAGCTCGTCGTCGACGCGGCGCCGGATGCGTGCCGGATGCACCTCGAGACCGCGCACGACGTTCTGGAACAACACGAGGATCGCGTCCGTGGCGAGGAACGACTCGGGAATGGCCAGCCGCCGGTTCGCCGAATCGTCCAGCGTGCGCTCGAAGTACTGCACCGCGTGGGTCTGGTTCGCATTGGGCTCGAGCGACAGCACGAAACGCGCGAGCGCCGCAATGCGCTCGGAGCGCATGGGGTTCCGCTTGTACGCCATGGCCGATGATCCGATCTGCTGCGATTCGAACGGTTCCTCGATTTCGCCGAAGGCCTGCAGCAGGCGAATGTCGCCGGAAAACTTCGACGCCGTCGCCGCGATACCTGCCACCACGTCCAGCACCTGCGCATCCACCTTGCGCGTGTACGTCTGTCCCGACACCGGGATCGAGGCCGCGAATCCCATCCGCGTGGTGACAAGGCGATCGAGCTCGCGCACGCGCGCATGATCGCCGTTGAACAGCGTGAGGAAGCTGGCCTGCGTGCCGGTCGTGCCCTTCACGCCGCGGAACGGCAACCGCTCGATGCGTGTTTCGAGATCCTCGAGGTCGAGCAGGATATCCTGCATCCACAACGTGGCGCGCTTGCCGACGGTGGTGAGCTGTGCGGGCTGCAGGTGCGTGTAGCCGAGCGCCGGCATGTCCTTCCACGTGCGCGCAAACGCATCGAGTGCGGCCAGTGCGTCCAGCAGCTTCTCGCGGAGGAGCGAGAGTCCGCGGCGCATGAGGATCAGTTCGGCGTTGTCGGTGACGAAGCAACTCGTCGCGCCGAGGTGGATGAACTTGCGGGCTTCGGGTGCCACGTCACCGAACGCATGGACATGGGCCATGACATCATGGCGGAAGCGACGCTCGTAGGCGGCGACCGCCGCAAAGTCGATATCGTCGAGATGCGCCCGCATGCCTTCCAGCGCGGCATCGGGAATGTCGATGCCCAGCGCCTGCTGCGACTCCGCGAGCGCCAACCACAGCCGGCGCCACAGCCCGTACCGGGTCGACGGCCCCCACAGCGTGAGCATCGCACGCGAGGCGTAGCGTTCAGCAAGCGGCGAGCTGTATGTCGAGTGATCGGTCACGGCGTTGGCGAAGACGATGGCACCGCGCGTTCAGCGCAGCGTGAAGGAAGTCTGCAGGAGTTGCCGACCGCGTTCGAACACCAGCACCACGGGGCCGCGACCGCCATCGCGTTCGATGGCGCTCGACGCCGCTTCGGCCGTGCCGACGCGCGAACGGCCGACCTGCACGATCACGTCACCGGCCTGCAGGCCGATGGCGTCACTGATACGATCGGAAACCTTGTAGACCAGCGCGCCGCCGGTCGACGCGACGCCGCGTTCCTGGCGAATGGCATCGGTGAGCGAAATGAGTTCCAGGTCCTTGAGCACCGTGACCTTGGGCGCCGTCACTTCCGGCGCATCGGCCACGGCCACGGTGACGGTCACGTCGCGACCGCTGCGTCGCACGACCATCGGGAGCGATTCACCGACGCGCACGTCGAGCAGCTTCGCTTCCCAGTCGAAGGGATTCCGCACGGCACGCGCACCGGCCTGCACGATCTGGTCGCCCACGCGAATGCCGGCCCGTTCGGCCGGTGATCCCGGTACGACGCGTCCCACCACGGCGCCGGCACTCGCGGCTTCACGCGCGCTTTGCGCCTGCGAGCGCTGAAGACGCAGGCCCACCCACGGCTGGCGGACAGTGCCATGCTCGATGAGGTCTTCGACAATGCGCTTCGTGCGATCGATCGGGATGGCGAAACCCAGGCCCACGGAACCGCCGCTCGGCGAATAGATGGAACTGTTCACGCCAACCACTTCACCCAGCGCGTTGACCAACGGACCGCCGGAGTTGCCGGGATTGATCGCGGCGTCGGTCTGGATCATGTCGACATACACCCCGCCGCCGTCACCGCGGCCGGCAAGGTTGCGGCCGACGGCGCTGACGACGCCCACCGATACGCTCGGTTCGCTGTTGCCCAGCACGAAGCCGAACGGATTGCCGATGGCGATGGACCATTCACCAACGAGCAGGTCGGACGATGTACCGAGCGGGGCGACCGGCAACTTCGTGGCGGCAATCTTTACCACCGCGAGATCGTTGGCTTCGTCGACGCCGAGCACCTTCGCGTCGTACGTCGTGCCGTCGCGCATGGCCACACTGACGCGCGTGGCGCCCCCGATGACGTGGGCGTTCGTCACGATGACACCGTCGGCGCGCACGATGAAGCCGGAACCGATGCCATCGCGGCGTCGCTCACTCGACCGGCCGCCGCTGAAGAACTCGAAGAAATCGGCCGGCACGCGCTCGACGGTTTCCGTCTGCACGGTCACGACGGCGGGCGCGATACGCTCGACGGCGGTGGTGATGGCCGTGCGACGTGACGCGTCGATGGACCCCGACACGGATCCGGTCGTCGCTGGCGGCGCCGGCGGCAGCGTACGCACTTGCGCGTCGGACGTATCCGGTGACGCGCCCTGGCAGGCAGCGATGACCGCAACAGTGAGGAGCAATGAGAAGCGGGACACGACAGTCAGTGGATCAGGTCGACGTGACACGGAGACGTTCCCCTCGCGACGGGCGGCGTGAGCCGTCCGGCAGCGATTGGTCCGTGAACGGATAGGCGAGAAGCGCACGCAATGTGGAAGTGCCGATCACCGCGGCGTCGGCGCCGGCCACGGCGCACGCGACAAGCGGACTGCCCGGTGACGGGAAGACGGCCACGAGGTCGGACTCGGCGTTCATGCCGTCGAACAGTTGGCGCGCTTCGTGGATCACCCTGGCGCCGTCGCCACCGGCGGCATCGAGGCGGTCGACGTCGGCGAAGACGAAGGCCGCGCCGGTGCGGGCGGCCAACATGGCCTGCGCGGCCGAGCCCACGAACGTCGCCGCCACGCGGACCCCGCCCTTGGCGAGGCGATGCAGCAGCGGGATGTACGGTTCCGTGAACGGCACCTGGATCACGACCGTGTCGGCGGCGCGGCCAAGACTTTCCGCCTCGGCTTCTGCTTCTTCGGCATTGGTTGCGGCGAGGGCCACGAACACGGGCATGGCGACGGCGCGCGCAAACTCGCCCAGCCATGCGAGCGCATCGCCGGGAGATGTCGCGTCGCGCAATGCCGCGTCGGGAAGCACGACGCCGTCGATCAGCGCACGCTCCGCTGCCCATCGCACATCGTCGAGTGCATCGGTCGCCAGATAGAGCTTCACGGAGAGTCGAGGTAGAGCGTCGAGGGATACACCACGTGTTGCAACGACAGCCCATGTGCTGGCGCAGGCGCCGCCGTCTCGGCGTTGTGCGCAAGGGTCAGCAACCGCGCGATGGAACCGCGCGGTCGACGTCCTTGCGCCACTTCGACCATCGTGCCGACGAGGAAACGCACCATGTGATGGAGAAACCGGTTTGCCGCGATGTCGAAAGCCCAGCCGCCGTCACGTTCCGTCCAGGTGGCGTGCTGAATCACGCACCGGTGGTGGTCGTCGACAGGCGCCGTATGTGCCACGGCAAATGCGCGAAACTCGTGTTCTCCGGACAGTGCCGCCGCCTCGCTCACCAACGAGGCGGCGTCGAGTGGCCTGGCCAGTGCCCACTCGTAGCGTCGTCGAAACGGCGATCGCGATTCGGAATCCGTCCCTACAAGATAGCGGTATCGGCGCTCAATTGCGCTCCGCCGGGGATGAAAATCG
>CAZPON010000163.1:4885-7662 GCA_964588045.1 uncultured Gemmatimonas sp. | reverse complement strand
CGAATCGCTGTGGGGGCCGTGTAGAAGATCGTCACACCGTACCGCTCGCAGATCTGCCAGAAGCGATTCTTCTCCGGCCAGTCGGGCGCGCCCTCGTACACAATGCAGGTGGCGCCGTTCGCCATTGGCCCATACACGAGATACGTGTGTCCGGTGATCCAGCCGATATCGGCGGTGCACCAGTACACGTCCTCCTCGCGCAGGTCGAACGTGTACTTGGTGGTGGCGTACGCCCCGGTGAGGTAACCACCGGTGGTGTGCACGATGCCCTTGGGCTTGCCGGTGGTACCCGACGTGTAGAGGATGAAGAGCAGGTCTTCGGCATCCATCGGCTCGGGCGGACATTCCCGCGGCACTTCACGCTTGAGCCGGTGCCACCAGTGATCGCGGCCTTCCTTCATCTCGGCGAACATCTCATCGCCAACGCCGCTGCGGCGTCGCATCACGACAATCACATGCTCGACGGTCGGGCACTCCGTTAGCGCGGCATCGGCGTTGCGCTTGAGCGGCACGACCTGGCCGCGTCGATAGCCGCCATCGGCCGTGATGAGCACCTTGCATTGGCAGTCGTTCATGCGGTCACGCAGCGACTCCGGCGAGAATCCGCCGAACACCACCGTGTGCACCGCGCCGATACGCGCGCAGGCGAGCATGGCAAAGACCGCCTCGGGAATCATCGGGAGGTAGATCGCCACGCGATCGCCCTTGGTGACGCCGAGTTTCTTGAGCATGTTCGCCGCCAGGTTCACCTCGCGGTACACGTCCCAGTACGTGAACGTGCGGCGGTCACCCGGTTCGCCTTCCCAGATGAGCGCCGCCTTGTTGCGTCGCGGGCTGTGGATGTGACGATCCACGCAATTCACGCTGACGTTCAGCGAACCGCCCTGGAACCACTTGGCGTACGGCGGCGTCCACTCCATCACCGAGTCCCACGGCTTGCTCCACTCCAGCTCACCCGCTTCACGGGCCCAGAAGGCCAGCGGATCGGTTGCCGCGTCGTCCTGGAGGCGTGTGTCACGCACACGGGCTGCGGTCCGGAAGGCCTCCGGCGGCGGGAAGGTCCGGTTCTCCTGCAGGAGGACGTCGATTTCGCTGTCGTTGTTGCTCATGGGCGATCATTGTCGAGGAACAGGAAGGAGCTCGCTCTGTAAGGTGCACGAATGCAGGGGACAGCAGCAACCGGTATCATCTATCGTCGCGGCACTCACGACGGGTGGCTAGGTTTAGGCATGACTGAATACGGTACGACCGCTCGCGCGGGAGTGCGCTGAGCATGCCGCACAATCCCTGGCACGACATTTCCCCGGGCAAGCACCCGCCGGATCAGGTGACCGCCATCATCGAGATTCCCGCCGGCTCGCGGAACAAGTACGAGCTGGACAAGGAAACGGGACACTTCAAGCTCGACCGCGTCCTGTACTCGGCGGTGCACTATCCCAGCGACTACGGGTTTATCCCGCAAACGCTGCACGAGGATGGCGATCCGTTGGACATCCTGGTGAAGATCAACGAGCCGACGTTCCCGGGTTGCCAGATCGCCTCGCGCCCGATTGGCGTGCTGTGCATGCTGGACAAGGGCGAACCCGACGACAAGATCCTCGCCGTGCCGGCCGATGATCCGTACTTCCACGATGTGTTCGACATTGCCGACCTGTCTCCGCACTATCTCAAGGAAGTGGAGCACTTCTTCCTGATCTACAAGGATCTCGAGGGGAAGCGGATGGAGATCACGGGGTGGAAGAAGAGTGAAGAGGCGATGGCAGTGATCCGGGACAGCATTCGGAGATACGCTGCGGCATACGGCAAGTAACCGCTGCTACCCGGTGGTGCCCTGCTTGAGCACCAGGCTCGCGTTGATGCCGCCAAATCCGAAGCTGTTGCTCAGCACTGTCCGCACGGTCGCGTCTCTCCCCGTATTCGGCACGTAGTCCAGGTCGCACTCCGGATCCGGCGTCGTGAGGTTCAGCGTGGGCGGAATCCATCCGCGCTGCAGCACCAGCGCGCAGATCGCCGCTTCGAACGCGCCCGATGCGCCGAGTGCGTGGCCGTAGTAGCCCTTGGTGCTCGACACCGGCACTCGGTCGGCGTGTGCGCCGAACACCGTGCGAATGGCGAGCGTTTCCGTGGGATCGTTGAGCGGTGTGCTGCTGCCGTGCGCGTTGATGTAGTCCACTTCACCGGACGCGACATTTGCGTCGGCCAGTGCCTGCCGCATGCAGCGCGCGGCCTGCGTGCCGCCGGGCAGCGGTGCCGTCATGTGATGCGCGTCGTTGGTGGTGCCGAAGCCGGCCAGTTCGCCATAAATGCGCGCGCCGCGTGCGGTGGCGTGCGACCACTCCTCGAGGATGAGCACTGCCGACCCTTCGCCCATCACGAAGCCATCGCGCTCGCGGTCGAAGGGACGCGAGGCGCGTTGCGGATCGTCGTTGTGCGACGACATGGCGCGAATGAGCGCAAACGCGCCGAAGCACAGTGTCGCCAGCGGTGCCTCGCTGCCGCCGGCAATCATGATGTCGGCATAGCCGTCACGGACCTGCCGGTACGCTTCACCGATGGCAATGGTGCCCGACGCGCAGCTCATGGCGTTCGTGCTGTTCGGGCCCGACACGCCGAACTCGATGGCAATGTTGCAACTGGACGAGCCGCCGAACACCGCCAGCGCCAGTGTCGCATCGACATCACGCAATCCGCCGCGCATGAAGCGCGCCGCTTGCTCCTCGGCGTAGGCCACGCCCGCCAGCGCGGTGCCCATCATCGCCCCCACGCGCTCGCGATCG
>CAZPON010000163.1:0-4875 GCA_964588045.1 uncultured Gemmatimonas sp. | reverse complement strand
GATTCGAGATCGAGCCCGGCGTCGCGCAGGGCCAGCAGCGAGCTCACGACGCTGAATTGTCCGAAGCGGTCGAGGCGCTTGACGCGTCGCGCATCGAGGTAGTCCTCGGCGTTGAAGCCGTCGACCTCGGCAGCACACCGACTGCGGAAGATCGATGCATCGAATCGCGTGGCGGCGCGCACCACCGACTGCTCCGCGCGAAGTCCGGCCCACAGCGCCTCGACGCCGATACCCAGTGGCGTCACGCAGCCGATGCCCGTGATGGCCACGCGGCGGCCCACGCTTCGATCGCGCGCGAGAAGTGCGTCGCTCACGCGCGCCCCGATGCACCGTCGCGTGCCTGCTCGGCCACACGCGCGAGTCCTTCCAGCGTGCGCGACGCAATGCCGTGCACGAACACCGGACCGATCACCTCGGTGGCCGCGAAGGCACCAATGACCGGCCATTGGGGGCCGTTCCACACGTGCACGATGCGCGTCATCGTGCCTTCCGGCGTCGCCGTGAAACTCCACTCGACGTCCATGCCGGTGGTGATGCCACCGACGTGCCGGAAGCGAACCCACGGCACGTCGTGGTTCACGGCCATCTCCGACAGCCACCACGTGGGCCAGTTCGCGAGGCCGAACGGCCGGTTCGCGGACATCTCCACCAGGCCGCCGCCATCCGCGGTGCGATGCCGAAAGCGCACGAAGCGATAGTGCGGCAGGTACGCCGGCCAGTGCTCGACCTCCCTGGCGATCGTGAAGATGCGATCAACGGGCGCGCGCACGAGGCGTTCGTCGACGACGGACATGAGCCGGTCGGCGGGCAGCGCGCCCAGTGCGTAGGATGGATGCACGGTGCTGTCGCTCATATCGCAGGAGAGGTGGGAGACCAGGTGGCGGTGACGCGCCAGCCGAGTGCATGGCGCACGACTGCGCGGCGTCCGGTAGCGCGTTCGATCAGCATGGCCAGTTCCCGTCGTGTGAATCCGCGCAGGATGGATACAACGCCATCGTGACGACTGACTGGATGAAACCCCAATCCGAAGGAACTGAGCCACAAACCGGCGACAGCCAGCCAGCTGCGGCGGAGATCGCCCACCACGACGGCGCGACGCGCAACGCGCGTGCATTCCTGCAACAGCCGCTCGGCCAAGCCATCGTCGAAGTGATGCAGCACCTGCGAGCACGTGATCACGTCCACGCTGCCGTCGGCGAACGGCAGGTGCAAGGCGTCGGCGACCACCACGAAGGTGCACGACTTCTGCGCCGCGACGGCGATGGATGGCGCGAGTTCGAGGCCGATGGTGTCGAGTGTGCGTTGCCGACGTCGCGCGTCCTGCGTGGCCGCCGCCGGGATATCGCCCAGGCCGGTGCCGATATCGAGCAGTCGCAAGGGCTCCTTCGCCGCGGTGTCATCGAAGACCGTGCGCAACTCGCGCAGGATGGCCCGGCGGCCACCGAACAGGCGATTGGCGATCGCGACATCCTCGAGCGACCGTACGGCGAGTTCCGGATCGGTGGCCGGATCATCGAGGATCTCGTGTCCGCGCTGCCGTGCCGGCGTGAGTGCCACGTCAGCGCTCGAGTTGCGCGTAACCGCCGCGATAGTACAGCAGGGGGCGGCCATCCCGAATGGCGCCGGAGTCGACTTCGCCCACGACGATGACGTGATCGCCAGCGGGATGGCGCGTGACGACACGGCATTCCAGCGACGCGAGCACATCGTCGAGCATGACGTTGCCGAGTGAACCGCGGGTGAGCGACACGTCGGCGAACCGGTCGTCGATCGGGCCGGCAAACCGACGGCTCAAGGCCTCCTGGCCCGCGCTGAGAACGTTGACGCCGAACGATTCCGCCGATCGCATCGCCGGCGCCATCGTCGCGTCGTTGCCGATGCACACGAGCACGAGCGGCGGTTCGAGGCTCAGCGACGAGAAGGCGCTGACGGTCATGCCGTGGTCGCGGCCGTCGCCGTCGCGCACGGTGACGATCGTGACGCCGGTGGCAAAGCGCCCCAGCACGGCGCGAAAGAGATCAGCGTCGATGGACATGCGGCGAGACGGTCGGTGATGCCGTCAGCGACGGCGTCTGGGTGGCGAAGGGGTTCATGGCGCGCACCACCGCGCGCGCAACACGCAGCAAGACACGCGGTGCGAGCACCGCCGATGCCGGCACGAAATCGCCGGTGACGCCGATGATCAGGTCCGACAGGTCGCGATCGTGGCCCAGCACCCGCGCTGCGCCGTTCATCAGCGAGGGGGCCGCAACCGCCACGCCGATCGCACGCTCCACGCGCCACTTGCCGGCGAACGCATCATGACGTGCACGCGCGTACGCGCGAAGTGCGCGACGTTCCTGCGCCGGGTCGCGCCGGGATGCGGCATGTACAACGTCCACGGCAAACGGGGCCAGCAGCTCACCGCCGCGCAGCGCCGAGTAGATGCCCTCGCCGGTGAACGGATCGAAAAAGTCGGCTGCGTCACCCACAAGGGCCACGCCATCGGTATACGGTCGCCGGGCGCGCGAGGCAAACGGCCCGACCGCGCGCACCGGAGACACACGCACGGCCGATGCGAGTCGCACGGCGAGCGTCGGATGACGCGCAATCCAGGCGTGCAGGAACGCCTCCGGGTCGCCAAGCATGTCGCGTGCGTGGTGCACGTTCACGACCAGCGCCACGTTCGTGACGCCATCGTTCACCGACGCCAGTCCCAGGTATCCGCGATGCGTGACATGCATTTCGCCGAGCGAGGTCATGCCGGCCACACCGCGATAGTGCGCGACCAGTGCGATCCGTTTCGGCCAGCGGGCAGTGTGGGCCAGTCCCACGCGGCGCGCGACCACCGAGCGTAGTCCATCGGCGCCGATCACCAGTTCGCTGGCGATGTCCCGATGGCCGGCGTCGGTACGCACGCGTACACCGCTCACACGGCCGGTTGCATCACGCAATACGTCCTCGACCTTGACGCCTTCTTCTACACGGACGCCACCCGCGCGCGCCCGGTCGAGCACGATGGCATCGAGCAGTTCGCGCCGAATGCCGAGGCCACGGTCACGAAATCCGCGAAACCCGTGTTGCGCCACGAATTCGCCATGGATCTTCCCGCCCGACGGTGCATGCACGGTCATGCCGGTGAGTGGCGCGGCGCGCGACTCGAGCATCTCGAGGGCACCCATGGCGGACAACATGCGCGCGCCCTCCGGGCTCACGTACTCGGCGCAGGGTTTCGGTCGCGGAAACCGCGCGCGATCGACGAGCAGGACGTCGAGGCCGGCCTGCGCGCAGTACCAGGCGGATGCGGCTCCGGCAGGACCTCCGCCGACCACCAGCACCTGCGTCGAGCGGGGAAGGGCAACCGTGGGCATTACCTGAAACTAAGCCCAACGAGGCGTCGGCGAGTTCCGCGATCGCGGAACCCGCCGACGGGTGCACGACTCAGTTGTCCTGCACCTTCGTCCACGTGGAGTCGGGATTGAAGCGCTCCATGGTGCGGAACAGGTCGACGGACTTCTCGCCGAGATCCTTCTCGTACACCACGCCATCGTGGCTCACGATGAACGTCTTGATGCCGGTGACCATGTATTCCGCCGGCGCGGCCACGAGCGCGAATCCGCCGATCATGGCGCCCTTCACGAGGAAGTCCATCTCGCCCAACTGTGCCGCCGGACCCTGGCCCTTGAGGATCTTGAAGTAGTAGCCGTGGAAGGGATCGTAACGGTCCCTGTAGCCCTCGGCGATGATGCGGGCCATTGCTTCGCCCAGCGGACCGTGCCACGTGCTGTCCGCGTCCATCCAGGCGAGGCCATCCTGCTTGCCGGGCGTGCTGATCACGCGTTGCGCATACTGGTTCACCAGCGCGCCATCGTGCTTGGTGAGCGCGTACTCCCACTGCGCGTCGACGTAGTTGCGGCAGGCCTCGATCGCGCCGAGTTCGTTGCGTCCGATGCGACGGAGCAGGACTTCGTCACGTCCGGCCTCGACATCGAAGAACCACTGGCCGTTTTCCTCGATGATCGGCATCGGCACCGGCCACTCGCCTTCTCCGATGTAGAGCACGGCCGACGTCTTCGACGAATCATACTCGAGCCGCTGCTGCGCTTTCGCCTCGGCCGCGAAGGCCATGGCGTTGTTGCGATCGAGTACGGTGTCTTCCGACGCCACGAGTTCCTCGCCATTCGAGCCGAGAATGGCCTTCAGGGCGGGGACGTCGAATTGCTCGGCGGCAGCGACCAGGGCGGCGGCTGCTTCCTCCGCACTGGCAAACCGCCGTTCGGGAACGGGCTTGCTGCACGCACTCGCCAGCGCACACAGCGCGAGCGCCATCGCAAAGGAGGTATTTCGCTTGATCATGGATGTGAACATGGTGGTCATCTCCGCCGTCCGCCGCCACCGCCGCCGCGAGACATCCCACCGCCTCGAGACATTCCGCTGCTGCCGCGCGAGCCCATGCTCGACGCACCACGTGAACCGCTGCTGCGCGCGCTCGATCCGCTGTATCCGCCGGAACCGCCGAATCCGCCCGACGATCCGCCGCGCGTGGCGGCACTTGCTCCGCCACCGGCGCCGCCTGCTCCGCCACCGGCACGGTTGCTGACGCCTGCACCGCCGCCTCCCATCCCCGTAGAGGGACGCGCACCGCCCCCTGCGCCTCCTCCCATTCCGGTGGACGGCCGCGCGCCGCCACCCGCGCCGCCTGCGTCGCCTCGGGCCGATCCGCCGTACTTGCTCGCAGTGCCCCGGTCACCGTACGGCGCTCCGCCACGATGCGACGCATTGTGCGACCAGTTGCTGCCGCCGGCGCCGCCCACCGCGCCCGTGCTGGGTCTGGCACCGCCGGCGCCACCAACACCACCAACACCACCGACGCCACCAACGCCACCAACGCCACCC
>CAZPON010000162.1:5652-7677 GCA_964588045.1 uncultured Gemmatimonas sp. | reverse complement strand
CGCGAAGGACTGGCCAAGCTGCGCCCGGCCTTTGTGCCAACGGGCAGCGTGACCGCCGGCAACGCAAGCCCGTACTCGGATGGCGCGGCAGCGGTGCTGGTGATGAGCGCTGACAAAGCCAAGGCGCTCGGCGTCACGCCGCTCGCGCGATTCGTGAGCTTCGCCACCGGCGGTGTCGATCCGGATATCATGGGCGTAGGCCCCATCAAGGCGGTGCCGAAGGCACTGGCTCGCGCGGGGCTCTCACTGTCCGACATCAAGCTGATCGAGTTCAACGAAGCCTTCGCGGCGCAGGCGTTGGCGGTCATCAAGGAACTCGGCATGGATCCGGCCATCACCAACGTGAATGGCGGAGCGATTGCGTTGGGGCATCCGCTGGGCGCAACGGGCGCCAAGCTCACGACACAACTGGTGCACGAGCTGCGTCGTCGCGGCGGTGGCTACGGGATGGTGACGATGTGCATCGGCGGCGGGATGGGCGCGGCCGGGATCTTCGAAGTATTTCCGTCCTGACGTTCAGCTTTAGCCGATAGCTGATAGCGTTTAGCGGATGGCGTGTCTCAACGACGCGATCGGCTAAACGTCATCGGCGATCGGCTAAACGTGACTGCGCGTTTCGGGCACGCTTGATTCCCGGTGCATCAAAGCTGGCCAGTGACCGTCACGTTTGCCGCCGCACCACCGAGTGCCGCGACCACCGCGCCGAGCCCGCCAAAGCGCGGGTCAGCCGTGAGCCCCTGCACATGCCGCGCATAGATCTGCTGCGCAATCACCGCCACCTTGAACAGTCCGAACGCGTAGTAGAACGCCGCGTCGCTCACATCGCGGCCGCTCGCCGCACCGTACGCCTGCACCACCTCTGCCCGCGTCATGCTCCCCGGCATCGCCGTGACGCCGAGGCCGAGTGACCGGAACACCGGCGCATCACCAGCCTCGACCCAGTAGGCGAGCGATGTGCCGAGATCCATCAGCGGATCACCGATCGTCGCCATCTCCCAGTCGAGGATCGCCACCACGCGATGCATCGTCGCACGATCGAGCACGAGGTTGTCGTACTTGAAGTCGTTGTGAACCAAGGCAACACCCCGTTCGGGCGGACGATGCGCTTCCAGCCAGTCCGCAACACGGTCGATGTCGGGCAGTTCGTCCGTGCGCGAAGCGAGCCAGCGTTTCGTCCAGCCTTGCACCTGACGTTGCACATAACCTTCCGGCTTGCCCAGTGTCGACAGTGGTCCGCTCGTGACGTCCACGGCATGTAACTGCACCAGCGTATCCACGAACGTGCGCGAAAGCGCGGTGAGCGTCGCAGGCGCATCCGACTGTTGACGAAGCTCCGCCGGCGCAGCGCCGCGCAGGATGACACCGTCAACGTGCTCCATCATGTAGAACGGCGCGCCGATCACGCTGGCATCGTCGCATCGGGCGATGGCGCGCGGCACCGGCACACCCAGCGGATGCAGCGCCGCCAGCAGGTCGTGCTCACGCCCCATGTCGTGTGCGATGCCCGGCTTCACACCGCGCGGTGGCCGACGCAGCACGTACGCGCGTTCGCCATGCTCCGACACGACACGCACGCGATAGGTGAGGTTGGAAAACCCGGCCGGGAACTGACGGACCTCGAGGCGCGCTCCGACCGGAACCGTGTCCGGTGCGACGACAGCAAGCCAGGTGCGCAGCGCGTCGGCGTCGATGTCTTCCCCGCTGCGAACGGCCACGGTGTCACGATCGAGGTTCCCCGCCGGCTCCGTCATCGCGGACAGTCAGTGCAGCGCGCTGCGGGACTTCCCCTGGGCGGACAGGTACGGCTTGAGCGCCCGGCGCGCGATGACCGTCTTGTGCACCTCGTCGGCGCCGTCGTAAATGCGCGCCGCGCGCTCGTGACGGTACCACCACGCCAGCGGCGTGTCATCGGTCATGCCGAGCGCCCCGTGCGCCTGGATCGCGCGATCGAGCACGCGTTGCAGCGTGTTGGCCACGAACACCTTGATGTACGCGATCTCCTCGCGCGCCGCCTCCTGCCCGTCG
>CAZPON010000162.1:254-5642 GCA_964588045.1 uncultured Gemmatimonas sp. | reverse complement strand
GCGCGCGGCCGCGTCGAGCACCATGAGTCGCGCGGCATGAATCTCGATGCGCGACTCGGCGATCCAGAACTGGACCACCTGCCGGTTGGCGAGCACGTCGCCGGGCGCCAGCTCGCGCATCGCCACATGGCGGCACATCATGTCGAAGGCGCGCTCGCAGATGCCGATCCAGCGCATGCAGTGGTGAATGCGACCGGGACCCAGCCGCTCCTGCGCCAGCGCGAAACCCGCGCCCTGCGGACCCAGCAGGTGCGACGCCGGAACGCGCACGTTGTCGAAGCGGACCTCGGCGTGACTGGCCCAGCCGCCACCTGCCTCGCCCATCACCGGAATGTTGCGCACAAGCGTGTAGCCGTCGGCCGGCAGCGGCACGATGAGCTGGCTCGCACGCTGATGTGGTGCAGCGGCTTCAGGATCGGTCACGGCCATCACCACCGCGAACGCCGCACCGTCGGCACTCGACGTGAACCACTTGTGCCCCGTGATCACGAAGTCGTCGCCATCACGCACGGCGCGCGTGGACATCACCACCGGGTTCGATCCGGCGTGCTCCGGCTCGGTCATCGCGAAGCAACTGCGAATCCCGCCCCGCGCCAGCGGCGCGAGAAACTGCGCTTTCTGCGCATCACTGCCGAACTGCAGCAGCAATTCCATGTTCCCCGCATCGGGCGCCTGGCAGTTGCACACATAGTGGCCGAACGGCGTCCATCCCAGCACTTCCGACAGGCGCGCGTACGCATCGAGCGGCAGGTCGGCGCCGCCGAATGCCTCGGGCAGGAACGGTGCCCACAACCCGAGCGATCGCGCGCGTTCGCGCAGCACGTCCAGCAGCGGCGCGGCTTCATGCCACGCAGCCCGCTGCAGCTCGGCCTCGCGCGGCACGAGTTCCGTGCGCACGAACGTGCGCGCCGTGGCCAGCAGCAGCTCGAGTTCGTCCGCCGCCATGGCCGTGCCGTGGCTCACGAGCAGTAGCCCCCGTCCACCATGTACACACTGCCGGTGCAATACGACGAGGCGTCGGACGCCAGGAACAACGCGAGTCCCGATACATCCTCGGGCACGCCGATGCGACGGATCGGCTGGCGTCCCAGCACCTGGTTGGAGATGTGCGAATCCTGCCACAGCGCCTGGCTGAATTTCGTCTTGATGAGCCCGGGACAGATGACGTTCGCGCGAATGCCATCGGCCCCCCACTCCTGCGCCATCACCTTTGTGAGCGAAATGAGGGCCGCCTTGCTCATGCTGTACAGACCAAGTCCTGCCTCGGGGGACAGTCCACCGATGCTCGCAATGTTCACGATCGATCCGCCGCGCTGCGACATCACGGTGTGCGCGGTGCGGCACAGCTCGAGCGGACCCTTGACGTTGACGCTGAAGATCTTGTCGAACGCGTCGTTGCCGGCCTGCTGCAACGGACCGAACACGGGATTGGTCGCCGCGTTGTTGACGATGATGTCGATGCCGTCGAAGTGTTCGACCGTGCGGGCGGCGACCGAATGGGCGTCGGCGGCGATCCCCATGTTCGCCACGATCCCCACCACGGCGTGACCCTCGGCCTGCAGGACCTTCACCGCGGCGTCGACGTGATCCGGCTTGCGGCTCGAGATGGCGACCTTCGCACCGGCTCGTGCCAGCGTGGTCGCAATCGCCAGGCCGATACCACGCGTGCCTCCGGTCACGATGGCGACCTTCCCATCGAGACGCAGGCGGGCGACGGCATCGGCAGTTGGTGGAACCAGCGGTTCATGCATCGGCACGGGCGATCCTGGTGTGGGTGAGAAATCCATCAGGAACATGCAGGACAAACCCGCAGTACGGCTACCGGTGCGCAGTTTCCCGTGGTGCCGCTATCGATCGAGGCGCGTGACCCGGCCAATGGGCGGCGCTACGATGCGGCCATTCATGGACTCGAGATGACGGATCACCAGGTCGACCGTCCGCGGCGCGGTCGTGGGCACGGCGTCCGTCGCGGCGCATACGGTCGCCGCCTCGGGAACACGGTAGCCGTCGCCACTGCGGCACGCCGGATACGCCACAAAGGTCAGCCGCACGGTGTCGGACGGAGCAAGCACCCGCCCGTCACCGCGCCGCAAGTCGCCCACCACGCGCGCGCCACTCGGCATGCGGGCGTCGAACGAGAATTGCAGGCCACTCACCTGGGGATACGGACCGCTCCCCAATCCGCCGCGGCCGATGCCGTTCTCGATCAGTTCGCGCACGCGTGCGCCGGTGATCGGGAAAGTCACCGCGCGGGTCTCGTCGGCGAACAGGAAGATGCCCTCGACCATCAGCTTCGTGATGGGCCCGGCCGGCATGATATCGTCGAACCGCAACGCGCCCGAATTGATCATCGCCACATCGGCGCCCGTTCCCAGCCGCATCGCATCGGCAATCATGTTGCCGAACGGGCTCTCCCGTTTCGAAATGGAATCGATGGCGTTGATGGGCTCCGGCGCGATGCCGAGCACGCGGTCGGGACCGACGCGTCGCGTCAGCGTATCGCGCCAGCGCGCAACGACCGCCGCGGTGCGCGCGTCCTCGCGCATGCCCGGACCGATGTCGAACACGGTGTCGCGCACCACCCAGCGCCCGCCGCTGCGGGAGGCGGTCACCAGCGCCGCGGTGCGTGAGTTCGACACGGCCTTGATGAGCAGCCGGCCGTCCTTCTGCGCGCCCCGCCCGTCGTGATCGTGCCCGCCGAGAATCACCGTGATACGCGGCTCGGTTTCGAGCGTGCGCAGGTCCTCGTGCATGAAGCGATGCGTGATCGCCACGACCAGCTCCGCGCCGGCGGCCGTGACCGTGTCCACCAGCGCCGTGGTCGCACTGTCGGCGTCGCGGCATTGCACGTAGGACGAATAGTTGAGCACGACCGTGGTGCCAATGACGCCGACCTTCACGCCGGCCAGGTGCAGCGTGTCCCATCCGCGCACGCCCGGAAACGGCGCACCGCTGGCCTCGCCGCAGTTGCCGGACAACCAGCGGAATCGTGATTCGCCCAGGCGTGCCACAAGGTTCGCACGCGAGCCATCGAACTCGTGATTGCCCAGGGTCGCGTAATCGAGGCGCGCGGCATTGAACCCGTCCACCATCTGCGCGCCACCATACCACTTGCTCAGCACACTCGGCGAGAGCACGTCCCCGGCCAGCACGAACAGCACCGGGTCGCCCGTGGCGCGTTCAATCGAGTCGCGCAGCGCCGCCACGCGGGCCAGTCCACCGCGCCCGTCACGCAACGTGTCCGTGACGTACACATCGTTCACCAGCAGCATGCGCACCGCACGCGGCGTCGCGGCTGGCGCCGGCCCGCTGTTGGTGCGGGGCGCGCAGCCCGTCACCATCAATGCAAGGCCGAAGACGCCACCCAATGCGCGCCGATACCGGACCGATCGTGCGTCCCTCACGCGCGGGGATCCCGCACGAGGCCGCTGAACAGGATCGTGCCGGCAAACCGTTCACGAATGAAGAACACGAACGGACGATCGACGTGAAACGTGGGAGGCAGCGATGTGAGCACGACGCCGACCACCGTCACCGCCGCCGCGCGAGTCCCTCGCTCGTTCACCTCCAGCGCCACACCGTGCTGTACGAAGTCCAGCTTGACGCTTCTTCCGAGCAAGCGCGGGAATTCGGCCGCGTCGGTGAACGCCCGCGGCATCCCGAGGTGCTTCAGTGTCGGCGACAGCTCGACCGAGCCCGTGATGGCGAATCGCGGCATGTACAGTTTCGTGCGATCACTGCTGGCGGCAAGCCCGCCGGTGATCGAGGCCAGTCGCGCCGAATCGAGTGTGGATACGAACCACTCGAGCGATCCGCCAGTCGGCACGATGATCAGCATCGAGTACGCGCTGTTGCCATACGGCAACTCCACCGCCGTGAACGTCGCGCCCATCAAGCCGCGGAAGCTGCCCTCGCGTGACATCATCGGCACCGACACCGACGCGCCGCTCTCGAGCTGGAACGGTGCGCTGGCAGTGTTCTTCGGATCGAAGGCATCGCGCCAGCCGCCGTTGAACAGCACGGCATTGGCGAGCAGCATCGCCAGCTGGTGCGGTGGCGGCTGCGTGAGGACGCGCGGCACCAACCCCTCGGTCTGCACGTTGCCCCAGGCGTTCACGGCATCGAACATCGCCTGTGGTGTCGCTGCCGAGCGCACATCGGCGCCAAAATACGTCTTCATGTCGCGCGCGAACGACGGGTCCACGGTCAGGTCGTCGCGCACCCAGATGCCGTTGCCGATCTTCACCGTGACGCGGGGATCGAGCGTCGGCAACAAGGCACTCAGGTCGCGATACGCGGCATTGACCTCGTCGCGCGGGCGGGCGCCCCAGCCCAGCGTGGTGCGCATCTCGGTCTCGGTCTGCCCGGTCGCACCGTTCATCGTCATGCCCAGCGCCAGCCACACGCTGAGCGGCGACAGCAGCACGTTGCCACTGCTCGTGGCGCTCACCTGCTGCAGCAACGACAACGCGAAGCGATTGCCGCTGGCAATCCCCTCCCGCTCCGCGACCGTCAGTGCACGCGGCAGCGCGTCGAGCGAATCGACCGTTGCCGGCGCCGTACTGCCGTCACCGCACGCCGCCAGCATGCCGGCGACGACGACCGCCCATGTCGCCACGATGCCGCGGCGCCAGCCCGTCACGTGAGTCATGTGATCGATGCCGGTTCGATACCGCGGATTGCGAACACGCGCGCCACGGCCTCACCGATCTTGTTGTTGGGTGTGCTCGCCCCCGCCGTGATCCCGATGCGCAGCGACCCGTCCGTCGGGATCCACGCCTCCTGCACAGCCTCCGCATGCTGCGGCCCGATCGGACGATAGCGCACGCGATTGCCGGCCACGTCGATCTCGTCGGGATCGGCGATGTGAAACGTCGGTACCTGCTCCGCGCACAGCGCCGCCAGCGAAATGGTGTTGCTGGAGTTGTATCCACCAACCACGACCATCATGTCCAGGTGCTCCGACAGCAGCTCCACCACCGCGTCCTGCCGGTCCTGTGTGGCGCTGCAGATCGTGTCGAACGTGCGGAAGTGCCCGCTGCGGTGCGCGTCACCGTACGCCCGCGCCATCGCGTCACCGACCGCCGCACCGATGGCCAGCGATTCGCGCGCGAGCATGGTCGTCTGGTTCGCCACACCGATCCGTTCCAGGTGGATGTCCGGATCGAATTCGTCCGACGCCGCCTTGGCGAATTTTTCGAGGAACGCGGCCCGACTGAGCGCCGGCCGTGCCGTGGGCTTGCCCGCGCGCGTCTCGATGTAATCCATGACCAGGTCGGCTTCGGCCATGTCGCGGACAATGAGGTACTGCCCGCCCTCGTACTTCTCCACTTGCGACGCCGTGGCGCGCGTCTCTTCGTGGTAGTACTTGCCGTGAATGAGCGAGGT
>CAZPON010000162.1:0-244 GCA_964588045.1 uncultured Gemmatimonas sp. | reverse complement strand
TGAAGCCGTCGCGCGCGTACACCTCGACGCGCTTCCACACGTTCAGGACGGAACCGCAGGTCGTGTCCACCACCACGCAGCCCAGCTCGCGCAGTGTCTGGAAGTCCTGGATCGTCACGCCGAACGCCGGCAGGATCACGACATCCGACGGCTCGACCAGTGAGTAGTCGAATCCCTTGCCGCTCGCGGACAGGAACACGATGCCCATCTCGCGCAGCTTCGCATTCACGTGCGGATTGTGGAT
>CAZPON010000161.1:0-7729 GCA_964588045.1 uncultured Gemmatimonas sp. | reverse complement strand
CGTCCAGGCGGCAACGCGACTCTCCAGCGGACGCGACTGGACGTCACGCCAGAGCTCGACACTGGCATCGCGCGAGGTGCTGGAGCAGGAGGTGGCGGCGAACACGCTGCGTTTCGGCGACGGGCCGGTGCCCTTGCCCGACCACTGGGGCGGCTACCGCGTGGTGCCCGAGGAAATCGAGTTCTGGCAGGGTCGCCCGAGCCGGCTGCACGATCGGATCGTCTTCCGGCGTGAAGCCGGGGCATGGCACAAACAGCGGCTTTCACCTTAAGCTTTCAGGGTGGATTTCCCGGCACGTTTTCCGAATCACCCTGTACGGAGATTCCTCATGCCTGCTCGATTCACATCCGCGTCGTGCGCCGCCATTCTGGTGGTGCTGTCCGTCGGTGCGTCGACACCCGGACACGCGCAGCTTGGCAAGCTCAAGAAGATCGGAGCGGATGCCGCGAAGGATGCGGCGATGGGCAAGAAGCCCGAGGATCCGACGGCTGCCCGCGTAACCTACGACATCACTGCCGAGCGCCTGTCGGCTATTGTCACGGCGCTCACGCCCGCTTTGGCTGCAGCCCAGCGCGACGCGGACGCAAAGGCCGTCACGGCCGGCTACGATGCCAGGTACAAGGCCGCCAACGAGTGCTTCTCGAAGCTGACGACCGGGACGCCGGACCTTTCCGGAATGCAGACCGAGAAGTACGAGGCCATGAGCACCAAGCTGACGTCGATCGGGACCCGCCTCTCGGCAGCGACGAGCGCCAAGCGTCATCGCGAGATGATCGCCCTGCAGGACACGGCGATCGTCCTGCAAGTCACGATGGCGGCGGCGATGTTCAAGAACACGTGCCCCGCCATGCCCTACAAGCCTGCCGCGATGATCGACGCCGCCGTCGCACAGATGGAGCAGGCGGCTTCGGGCGCCAGCTCGAGCTCTGAAATCGTGGTGAGCCCGGACGCCCGGGCGGGCATGACGCACGGCCAATGGGGGCGGGTGCGCGAACGCGTGGCCGTGTGGCTCCTGATCCAGTCAGGTGACTTGCCGAAGACCGCGGAGAAGTTCACCGATGCGGAACAGTCCGTGATGTCGGCCCGGTCGGCCGAGCTCAAGAAGTTCGCCCCGCTGTTCCAGAGTCACACCATGCAATGGGTGAACTGGGGCGACGTCAAAGCATGGTGACATGACGTTCCGTGCGACGCTGCTCGTCGCGCTGGCCTTCCCGGCCATCGCACGAACGCAGCAGGCGCCGACCCGCATCGACGCCATTCGCTGTGACTCGACCGTCGCCATCGCCGCGCCCCGACTTTCGTGGCGCGGCGATGTCGTTCGCTGGGCCGAATGGCGCGTGCGTCTCGGTCCGCGCGCCGTTCCGGTCCGGGTGATCGTTGCGCGCATGCCCTCGGCGCGCGTGCGTTTCACGCTCGAGATCGCGCGTCGCGGTGACGAGGCCCTGCCATGGTCGCTCGATGAAGCGCCGCCTGACGCCCTGGTGGCCGTGAATACCGGCCAGTTCACCGATGAAGGACCGTGGGGATGGGTCGTGCACAAGCAGCGCGAACTGCAACCACCGGGCGTCGGCGCACTGGCCGGCGCATTCGTGGTCGACAGCCTCGGCGCGACCGCGTTGCTCACGGCAGCGGAACTGGACGGCTGGCGCGTGCCGCTCCGCGCGCTGGAAGCCGTGCAGTCGTATCCGATGTTGCTCATGGGCAGCGCGCGCCCGCCGCGTGCCATGTGCGATGCAAAGGGAGGACTCGACCTCACACACCGGGACACGCGGCTTGCGATCGGCCTGACGCGTGATGCCGACGTGCTGCTGGTGCTCACGCGCTACGAGGTGCCGGGCGGTGGTGCCACGCGCTTTCCAATCGGCCCCACCACGCCGGAGATGGCCGAGATCATGCGTCGGCTGGGCGCGGATCGCGCGCTGATGCTGGATGGCGGGCTGTCGGCGCAGATGCTGGTGCGCTCGGCGGCGGACAGTGCGCGGTGGCCGGGCCTGAGGAATGTGCCGTTGGCACTGGTGGGGCGACAGAGGAATGAGGGACAGCCACAGAGGTGAGGCGCGAGGATTGAGCCAACGAGGCGGGAGACAACTCCGACAGCGCGTTTGGAGAGCCCAGCAACACAAGAGCCGAGCCATCAGTAGACTATGTGTGTCCAGTCTGATGGCTCGGCTCTTGTGTTGCTGGGCTCTCCAAACGCGCTGTTTCAGTTGTCTCCCGCCTCATCAAGTGTCACCAAATGTCCGCCCCCTCCACCAACTCCTCCCGCAGCTTGATGTAGCTTTCGTACCGCCCCCGCCTCACCTCTCCCGCCTCCACCGCGTCGCGAATTGCGCAGCCGGGTTCCACGGTGTGCAGGCAGTCCGCAAAGCGGCAACCCGTGAGCAACGCACGAAACTCGGGGAAACACGGCGGCAGCTCCTCGACCGCGATGTTCCACAGCCCCACTTCACGCAGCCCCGGCGTGTCGGCCACGAAGCCGCCGCCGGGCAGCGGGTGCAGCACGGCGCCAACGGTGGTGTGCCGTCCCTTGTTCACACTGTCGCTGATCTCCGCCGTGCGCAGGGCGAGCCCGGGGAACAGTCGATTCATCAATGACGACTTGCCAACGCCCGACGGGCCGGTCAACACCGACGTCTTCCCCTCGATTTCTGCGCGCAGCTCCTCGAGCCCCACACCGGTGACCGCACTCGTGAAGTGAAACGGATAGCCCGCGTCGATCTGGTCGGAGAACACGTGCCGAATGGACGCTTCGTCGACCAGGTCGCACTTGTTGATGACGACGCGCGCCGCAAGGTCGTTGGCTTCGGCGATGACCAGGAACCGGTCGAGCATGCGCGGATGCGGCTCGGGCCGCGCGGCCGCGAACACCACGATCACCTGGTCGAGATTGGCCACCATGATGCGCTCGCCGCGCGCGCCGCCCGGACTGCGACGCGCCAACTGGCTGCGTCGCGGGTGAATCGCATCGATCGCCCACGCGGCTTCCGTCGGCACATTCGAAATGGTGACACGATCGCCCACCGTCAGCTTGAGCGGCTTGACCGTCTCGTCGCTGCGCGCACTGCGGCGCATCGATTCACGGCCACCACCGCGATCCTGCAGGTCGCGTTCGCGCGCATCGCGCCCCGGTTCACGCTTCAGCCGGCCGCGCAACGACACATCGAGCGTCTCGCCGGCATCGGTGCGCACCTGCCACACGCCACCGGTGCCCTGCAGCACCACCGCTTCCCGCGAGTTCACGAGTCGCGGTCCGGCAATGCATCCTCGTCGCGTTCACTCGCCGCCACGTCCCACCATGGCCGGTTTCCTTCCGACCCGAATGCCTGGTGTCCCGTGCGAATGAGCCCATCGAGCGTCGCCTTCACCGAGGCCAATGGCATGGCACCAAGCTGGTGCCGCACCACACCCTCGCTGCTGCCGGTCACGAGGAACCCCGTCTCGAGATGTCCGGTGACCTGCGGCTCCCCCTTTCCCCACCGCACGAAGAACAGGTAGGCCCCCCAGGGTGCCGACGCGTCGCCGGTCTCGTCGGCCAGGATGTCGACCGAGTACGAAAAGCCGTCGACGCCATCGAAAGCCGCCGGCCTCGCATGGACGGCCATGTAGCCACCCAGCGTGCGCTCATCCCCCAGGCTGTGATCGGGGGGGATGTGGTGGCCGGCGTGCCCGCTCAGTGCGCCCCGTTGCGCGTGTCGATGCGCTTCGCGTTGCGGCCGCCACCGCCGAACATCTCCTTGACGATGTTGCCGGTCATGAAGGCAATGTTCGCCGGGCGCTCGGCCAGGCGACGCATGAGATACGGATACCACTGGGTACCGAACGGCACGTACACGCGCATGCGATACCCCTCGCTCACGATCTGCTCCTGCAGGTCGCGCCGCACGCCGTAGAGCATCTGGAACTCGAAGCGATCGTTGGGGATGCTCTTCTCCTTCGCGAAGCGCTTCGCCTCGGCGATGATCGCCTCATCGTGCGTCGCAATGCCCGGGTAGCGACCGTGCTCCATCAGGCGGTGCATCGCCTCGACGTAGTTCTTGTCCACGTCCGACTTGGCCGGGAAGGCCACGTCGGGTGGCTCGAGATACGCACCCTTGCAGATGCGCACCCGGCATTGCAGGCGATTGGCCCGCGCCACGTCGTCCAGCGTGCGACGCAATGAGCTCTGCAACACGATCCCCACGTTGTCGCGGAAATCGGGATAGAGCTTCTCCTCGAACGTGTCGAGCGTGCGGTCGGTGTACGCACTCGACTCCATGTCGAGGCGCACGAAGGAGCCGTACTGCTTCGCGCGTTCGAGCACCTCACGCACCACTTCGACGCCGAGTGAGTCGGAAACGTCCTGGCCAAGGGCGGTGAGCTTCACCGACACGTTGGCATCGAGCTGACGCTCGTGGATGCGGTCGAGGATCTGCAGGTACTGTCGTCCGGTCTCACGCGCCTCGGCTTCGCTGAACACGCTTTCACCCAGCAGGTCCAGCGACGCGGTGATCCCCTTTGCGTTGAGCGCCACCACGGCGTCGAGCGCCGTATCGATGGTTTCGCCTGCAACGAACCGCGACGCCATCTTGCGTGCGAATCCGACGTTCTTGATGAAGTTGAACACGCGCTGTTGGCGCGAGAGATAGAGCAGCGAAGAGCGGAGCATGACTCAGGAAGAAAGGCAGCGACGCGGGCGGGAAGCCTGGCAGGAAGGACGACCATGGGAATATAGGCCGGGAGGCAGGGTCCGGCGGGTCATCCGGCACTCCCAGCGGTCCCGGCCAGGCCCTGAATCAGTGCGGCATGGCGACGCTGGTGCTGGGCCGCAACCAATCCCCACTGGTACACACTCAGCGGGCCGAAAAACGGATGCGGTGCCGATGCGGTCGACAAGGCAAGTCCCGATGCGGACCGCAGCACCTCGATCATCCGCGCACGCGACGCCGACAGTCGGGCAAGCCCTTCGTTCACCGAAAGCCCCTCTCGTGGCTGGACGATTTCGGGGGCCTCGATCGGACGCACGACGGTCCAGATGCGATATCGCTCGAGCGACGGTGAGATGGGCGAGTCGTCGGTTTCCTGCGCACCGGCGGCGCGCACCTGCTTGATCAGCTTGTTCATCAGGCGCCCCGCGCCATCCTCGACCATCGCCAGGTGTTCGACATGCTGCGCAATGGACCATCGTCCTTCGCCAGCCGGCATGTCACACTGCGCTGCGGGAATGGCGTCCATGAGCGCGAGAAAATCGCGCTGAGCCGCCTCGAGTGCATCGACAATCTCCATCACACGCGGGTGCAGGCCCTCAGTGGTCATGGCGTGGTCGCGGGTCAGGGGTGAAAGCGCGTGCCGTCGGCCGCCATGGACCGCAATCGATCGGCGGGAGTGTAGCGTCCGGGGAATCGTGCATCGAGGTCGTCGAGTTGCTGAACGACGTGTGCCGCCCCGATGCTGTCGAGGTACCGGAAAGGTCCACCGAGGAACGGTGGAAACCCGATGCCGAACACGGCACCCACGTCGCCGTCGCGCGGCGATCGGATGATGCCGTCCTCGAGGCAGCGGACCGCTTCAACGAGCATGCGCAGCACCGTCCGACGTTGCAGTTCGGCGGGCACGGTGCGGCTGCGGGCAGCGCCGGCCGTCGTCAACGTGTACACCGCTTCATCGACCCCGAGTCGCTTGCCCTGCTCGTCGTAGCGGTAGAATCCGCGCTTCGCCTTGCGGCCGAGGCGACCCGAAGCGATCACGCGGGCCATGGCGGCCGACGGTTGCATGCGCGCACCGAATGCCGCCGCCATGATCGGTCCGGACTTGCCGGCGATATCGAGCCCGACTTCATCGAGCAGCGTGATCGGTCCAACGGGGAACCCGAATGCGGTCAGCGCGCCGTCGATCGCGTCGATACTCGCGCCTTCGTCGAGGAGCATCCCGGCTTCGTTGAGATACGGCGCGAGGATACGGTTGACGTAGAAGCCCGGTCCGTCGCGCACCACAATCACCGTCTTCCCCAGCTTCCGGCCGTACTGCACCACCGTGGCGATGGTCCCGGCGCTGGTCTGCGGCGTCACGATCACCTCCAGCAGCGGCATCTTGTGCACGGGCGAGAAGAAGTGCATGCCCACCACATTGCCAGGCTGCGCTGACGCCGCCGCGATCTCGCGAATGGGAATCGTGCTCGTATTCGACGCGAAGATGGCGTGCGGTGCAACCGATTCGACGTCGCGCAGCACCTGCTGCTTCACCGCAAGATCCTCGAACACCGCCTCGATGACCAGTTCGGCGCTGGCGAATCCGCTGTAGTCGGTGGTCACACCCACCTGCGACAGCAGGTCGTCGAGTTGCAGGCGCGTGATCTGCCGGCGCGTGTACCGTTCGCGCACCACATCGCGCACCGCGCGCCAGCCCGCAGCCACGCGCTCGAGTGACGCGTCCTTCAGTCGTACCAGTGTGCCAGCCTGCACCGCCACCGACGCAATGCCGGCGCCCATGAATCCGGCACCCAGGACGCCCAGCTTGCGGACCTCGCGCGGAGTAGCGACCACACCGTCAGGCTGTCCACTGTCCTTCTTCAACGCTGTCGTGGCGAAGAACAGGTACACGAGCTGCTTGCACTCGGGAGACACGGTCAGTTCACCGAAACGAATCGACTCCTCGCGCAAACCGGCCTCGAAACCCTCGGTGTAGCCGCGCTCCACGCAATCGATCGCCGCCAATGGCGCGGGATACCTGCCCCTGGTCTTCTGGAGCACGCCTGCGCGTGCCTGCCGGAACACCAGTCGGCGACCCAGCGCATTGCCCTCGAGCAGGAAGCGCCTGGGGTCAGTCGCGCGCGGTCGCAATGGCGGCTTCACGCCGCGCCCCAGTTCGCGCGCGCGACGCATCGCCACGTCGCGCAGGATCGACGGATGCACGAGTTCGTGCACCAGTCCCATTTGCAGCGCCTTCTTCGCGCGAATGTTCTTGCCGGTGAGGATCATCTCGAGTGCCGCCTGCAATCCAATCAGCCGCGGCAGGCGCTGGGTGCCGGCGCCGCCCGGCAACAGCCCCAGTTGCACTTCAGGCAACGCGAGGATCGACTTGGGATGATCGGTGACGATGCGGTGCGTGCACGCCAGCGCCACCTCCAGCCCACCGCCCAGCGCCGCGCCGTGAATGGCCGCGATCGTTGGCACCCGCAGTGTCGCGAACCGATCCAGCAGCAACTGGCCGCCGCGCGACAGTGCTTCACCGTCTGCCGCAGTGCGAATGTTTCCAAGCTCCTCGAGATCCGCGCCGGCAATCCAGGAATCCGCTTTCGCACTGAAGAGCACCACCGCCGAGATGGCGGTGTTCGAGGCGATCTCGGCGACGCACCGTTCGAGGACCGGTATGAGCCGTGTGTTAAGCGTGTTCACCGGCGCATCGGGTGCGTCGAACAGCAACACACCGACGCCGTCGTCGAGCGACAGCGTGATCCCGCTGGCCGCGTCGGCAAGCAGCACGGCGGCCGTCACGTGCGCTCCACGATCATGGCGTGACCCATGCCGCCGGCCGCACACACCGTGAGCAGGCCGAACTGGCCGTCGCGCCGCGCCAGCTCGTTGCACAGTGTGGTCACGATGCGACCACCTGTCGCACCAAACGGGTGTCCGATGGAGATCGAACCACCCAGGACATTCAGGCGCGATTCGTCGATCTCGCCCGTCGCCTCGGAGAACCCGGCGCGCGCGGCCCACGCCTTGGACGCGAGCCCCTGGATGTTGCTCAGCACCTG
>CAZPON010000160.1:0-7823 GCA_964588045.1 uncultured Gemmatimonas sp. | reverse complement strand
CCCGGGAGGCGCTTTCTTGGAGGCGACTTCGTTCCAGTTGGCTTCCTTCTCACCTCCCATGGAGCCCTTCCTTTGCGCGGTGGCGACGGTCGGGACAAGCATCAGCACGGCAACAGCGAATCGTACGCGAAGCATGGCGGGATCCCTCATGCGGAACAGTGGAGTGAAACGAGTGGGCCGGGTTCAGGTGGACGGCACGTGCGCGAACAACTGCTTGCGAACTTCCGGATTACTGATCTTCCACAGCACGCCATCAGTGAAGAAATGGTGGATATTGATGAACATGAGGATCAGGATCGGCGCCGCCCGGCCCGGCTCCTCGCCAAACGCATCGCCGATCACGCCCATGAGCGAGATGGGCACGACCTGGCCAACCAGCACGCTCACCGCCAGCAAGCCCACGGCATACATCACCATGTGCACCACCGTGCGCGATGGTGAGGCGTGCGACTCCGCGGCGGTGTGATTGAGTTCCATGCGCACGGGAAACGCCAGGTAGTGGATCGCGTGCGCGATCTGCACCCAGAACAGCGCCTTGGGATCACGGGCCATCACCGCGTACCAGACAAAAATGCTGATCCACGCCACCAGCGCGAGAGGCGGCGGCATTTTTCCGGTCCGGGCCCGCATGCGCAGCAGGCCGGCGGCACCGAGCAGGAAGGCCACGACGGTCGCCGCGCTGGCCGCCACATAGATCCACTCGATCCGCCCGGGGTTGCGCAGTTGCGTGTGCAGGAACCACGCGAGGTGCCAGGCCAGCAAAATGCGCAGGCTGGTGCGCACCAGCGTCCGTTCGGACTTGTCGAAGAACGTGCCGGCCAGGAAGCTGAATGACGCCATCATGCCCCACACCTGGCCCGTGTAGTGCCAGGCGAGGTAGACACTGGCCACGGTGATGAGGCCGTACACCAGTGCCTGGGACGACTGCGCCTGCCAGATGGCGAGTGCCACGTACAGCAGCAGGATGGCCGGGATGTACATCGAGGCCCACTTGTGCTTCAGCACCATGGCCCGGCTGCCGTACACGAGCCGGTACGAGGCCATGAAGTGCGGCATGTTGATGGCCGTGGCAATCCATGCCTGGGCACCGGCGCCGATCAGCACGAGGTCGGTGCGGCCGCTCAACAGCAGGGGTATCATCACCAGCAGCGACAGCCCGCCCACGCACAGGAAGTCCACGACGGGCGAGATGATCGATGCGGAAGAGCGAAGGGCCGCCGGTGTTGCCGGCGGCCCCTCGTGTCGTACGGAGTGCTTCCTGCCCGTCACCGCGGTCAGAACCCTCGCGGCGGACGCTTGTCCCACACGAAGGTGCCGGCCGGGACGGCGAACGCAGCGCCCTGCGGCGCGCGCGAACCCGCCGTCGAGCGCGGCCAGATGATCATCGAGACCGCGGAACCCGCAACGCGCGTTCCCGGAACCGGCTCGATGTCGAGCTTGCCCGCCGGACCGGCCGTCGAGAAAGCCGGTGCGCCAGGCAACGCCGGCAGGTTGGCGAACACGACCGCGCCGCCGCCCACCGGCTGCACGTTATAGGTGATGACCGCGGCCGTGTCCATCGACACGAACGCGGACGCCGAGTACGGCGCGACATTCGCCCACGTGGGAGACGCCGGAACGGTGCTGCCCAGATACGCGCGCACATCGTACGGCGTACCACTGGTGTTGATGACGCGAAGCGCCACCTTGCCAGCGCCTGGATCGGCGATGGTCTCGTCGAGGATCTGGACCTTCATCTGCCCCGCGCGCGCCGGTCCCCACACGATGACCGTGTAATTCTTCCCGGCCTCGAAGTTGTACGTGGAGTCCTTGAGCTTGGTCGATGCGATCGCCTGGATCGTATCGTCGAGGAAGATCACGAAGTGCCGGTTGCCCGCCTGGGCCGCCTTGTACTGGACGATCGATGCCGTGACACCGGCCGTCGTCGTGGGCGTGTTGCGGAACTGCTGGCGGAACTGTGTGCTGTTCTCCACCAGGTCGACGAACCGGAAGTCGAGGCCGAAGGCACCGGCACTGTCCGGCAACGCGTTGAGGAACCGCACGCCGAACGTCGGGACGCTCGGCGTCTCGATGACTTTTTCGGGAGCACAGGCACTCATGGTGGCACCTGCCGCGAGGCACAGCACCGAGAGAGTGATACGTCGCATGAAACACTCCGTGGAGGTGGAGACTGACACCGCTAACGTTTGAATCGGGGATACCGGACAGCAGCACCGGTGTCTGGAGGCACCTGCCCATCATCACCAGACAAGCTGCCAACCAGGCCCTTCGAAAACACGATGGCAACGATACCGACTGCCCCTGCAGCGATCAGTGCGGTCTTGCTGCGAGAAAACTTCCTCTCGCTCACTGAGTTCACGAACTCCGTCCGGACCTGAATGCGCTCGCCCGACCAGACCTGCTCGCCACCTCCGAGCATTCGGATCTGCGTCACCGACACCAGGTATCCGGTACTGTCCTTTTCCAGAAGCCGTCCCTCGATCTCACCGATCGCGGGACCCATCGATCCGCCCAGTGCCACGCGCCCCGCATCGTTGATGACGAGGACGAGCGTCGCGCCCACCGGAAGGTTCTGCCCGGCGATGGGTTGCACCGTGTAGCAACCCATCGACACGAGCAGGACGGCAAGTACGATGACCCGCCGGACTCCGAAACCGGACCTCACCAACCGTAAACACTCACCGCGGCCGAGGAGTTCGGTGCGTTGCCAGCACCCGGACCCGTGCCGTACAGCGCGTCGACCGGCGTGCCGCGCGCCTGCAAGTCCTGGTACGGCACGGCCCAGAAGAGTGGCGTATCCTTTGGCAGGTCACCCCAGCCACGACCATCAAGGAACCACGGCGCGTAGTGCGTATACGCCGTCTCGATGCGCTTTTCGTACTTGAGGGCTTCCCACAGGGTGCCGCAGGCGACCACGTTGAACGGTGCCACCGGAACCTTCGGCACACAGTTGGCGCCACCCGGCACCGGGCTCGTGGCATCGAACGCCGTGATGGGGGGGAGGCCGTTCTTTTCACGCGTGATGTTCACCAGTGCAGCCGCGCCGGCGTAGTTGCCCTGACGGAAGAGCCCCTCCGCCTGAAGCAGGTCGAGCTCCGGCTTCACCATGAACGGCGTCGGGCCGTTGCGGGCACCCGAGCCATCACCGTTCTGGTTCCACGGATAGAAGCGCACGTGATCGAATTGCGAGAAGCCGAAGCCGGAACCCGAGTTCACGTCATTGCCAGTGGGCCGGTTCCGGAAGTAGCGCTTGCACACCGTGTTGGCCGCGGTGCACGAGGTGATGGCGAAATCGTCCTGCTGCTCCTGGCGCGTGTTGCCCTGCGGGAACCGCGTGTCGGGCGTCGCCATGCCGAAGCCGCTGCGCGAACCCATCGGCTGGGCGATCCACGCCGCATACGAGCCGGACACGTCGGCCATGCCGATGAAGAACGGCGGCATCTGGTGCCACGTGGTGAACGCCAGGAACTGCTGGCGCCAACTGTTGGTCGGTCCCTGCGTGGTGTGCGTGGTGACCAGGTGATCGGCCGTGAAGCCCTTCGACGCATCATCGATGACCTTGGCCCAGTCCACCGCTGCGCGCTCGGCCGGCGTACGCGCCATGTTGGCACGAATGCGGGCGCGGTACGAACGGATCAACTGTTCGAAGTTCGGCTTCGTCCACGACATCGGCGACGGAATCCACGTGGTGGGCAGCGGGAAACCCTGGTCGCCCGTGGCGGTGGTGTTGGTCAGCACGATCGCGCGCTCGAAGGCGGCGTACGCGGAATCGGCTGCCTCCGTGTACGGCACCAGCACGCCGGCATCTTCGGCCGACTGGCCCGTGGTGACGACCGCAACCGAGTCGTACATCATGGCTGTGTAGCCGATGGACACGCCGCGCAGAAATTCGGCGAAGGCCTTGTCGCGCGCTTCACGGGCCGGAGAGCCCAGGTTGAGGCCCGCCTCGATGCGCGACAGGAACGTGTTGGCAACGCGATTTACCTCGCCCATGTAGAAGTACAGGCGGGACTGCTCGCCCTGCACCACGTTGCCGGGCGTGTTGACGTTGGCGCCGCCGGTGAACGGCGTCTTCGTGTTCAGGCCGTTGTTCGCCAGGCTGGAGTAGTTCATCAGGGACATCATGCTGGCCATGCCCTGCAGGTCGGCTGTGCTGCCGTACACGCCGGAGCTCCAGCGCTTGTAGTACGTGCCCAGCAACGCCTCGGCATCGTTGGGCGTTCCGAGCACGCGCTCCGAGTTACCGGAGTTCGGATTCTCGACGGCCAGGTCCGTGGAATTGCAGGCGACTGCCCCGATGAGGGCCGCCGACACGGCGGCCCAACGGATGAGTGATTTCGTCATGTCGGCCATGTCCTAGAATCGGGCGGAGATGGAGATCGTGTAGGTGCGCAGCGTCGGGAAGTCGAACGCGTCGACCTGGTTGATCAGACCCGAGCCTGCCTGGCCACCCGCGACACCGACCTCGGGGTCGTAGCCGCTGTAGCCGGTGAAGGTGAACAGGTTGCGACCGATCGCAGAGATGGTCCAGTCACCGAATCCGCGCAGCGTGCCGAGCTGGTACGTGAGGCTGACTTCGCGGAACTTCGCGTAGGAACCGTCTTCGGTGTTGTAGTTGTTCGGGCCAAGGATGTCGTAGAATCCGCCCGTTCCGGCGCCTTCCGACCCGCCCACGCGCCAGCCGTAGCCCAGCGGCTTGGCCGTCTCGACCGTCTTGGCACCTGCGTCGAAATACGCCGAGGAAAGATCGAGCAGGCCCCATCCCTCACCCTGATTCTGGATCCGGTGGCCCATCGTGCCGTCGAGCAGCGCGTACAGGGACAGCTTCTTGTACGTGATGGTGTTGTTGAAGGCAAAGCGGAAGGATGGGAGCGCGTTGCCGATGATGTGGTTGATGCCGGTGCCCTCGCCCCGTTCGCCACCGAGCGGACGATCGATGATCGGGTGACCGAACTGCAGCGGATAGTTCCACGGCGAGTTGGCGGCCGAGAGCTTCGTATTCCACAGGTTCTTGGTGATGCCGTCCCGCCAGCTGTTGCCGGCACCGGTCCAGACCACCCACCCCTGATCGTTCACCTGATAGGCCTTGCCATCGCCGCAGTCGGCCTGCACAGAACTCGGCAGGTCGCCGCACTTCTTGTAGAAGTTGCGGCCCCAGACGTTGCCGTAGCGATTGACCTGCTGGCCATCGACCTTGTCGGTACGGGAGGTCATCAGGAAGAGCGAGCCCGTACCCTGAGCCGTTCCGGCCGAGGTGAAATACTCGGGCATGAACAGCTCCGTGATGTACGCCCGGTTGCGATCCCAGGTACCGCGCATGTTCCACTGCAGGTCCTTCTTGCTGATGACCGGCAGGTTGAGGGCAACCTCGTACGTCTGGTTCTGCAGCGTGCCGGCGTTCTGCCACTTGCTGGAGAAGCCCAGCGACGCGGGCGTCGGGACGTTGAGGATCTGGTTCCTGGTGTTCGACTTCGCGTAGGTGAACTCGACCCCGAGACGATTGAAGAGCGTCATGTCGGCGCCCAGCTCGGTCTCGCTGGTGGTCTCTGGCTTGAGCAGCGAGTTGCCGGCCTGTCCCAGTGAGCAGCCGGAGGCGGAGCAGTTGTAGGTCTCGTACTGCGCGGTGAATCCGGGGGTGTTGCCGGCCGAGCCGCTGGAGGCGCGAACGCGGAAGTCGGACAGGTTCGACAGGTTGAACCACGACTCCTCGGACACGCGCCAGACGCCGGACAGGCGTCCGAAGTTGGCCCACCGGTTGCCTTCACCGAAGAGCGAGCTGCCGTCACGACGGAACGTTCCGTCGAGGATGTACTTGCCCTTCCAGTCGACGTTCGCGCCGCCGATGAAGCCCATCTGCTTGACCAGTGAGCTGCTGGACGAGGCGGTGAAGTTCGTGGTCGTGTTGGACAGCGTGTAGACGTCCTTCACGACGTAGACCTGGCCCGTGCCGTTGTTGTTGTACTGCTGGTCGCGGTCCATCAGGGCGCGGAAGTTGAGCTTTCCGTTCAGGTCGCTGGAGATCTGCTTGCGGAACGTGGCCGCGAGCTGCGCGTTCATCGACTCACGATTGAGGTCGCCGATCTGCTGGTTGCCGCTGTTCGTGGCCGCCGAGATGGCGTCGGTGCGGTAGCCCTTGACGTTGTAGCTGATCTGCTGGCGCGACCGATAGTCGTAGCTGAGCAACGCGTCGAACGTGGCCCACTCGATGGGCGTGTAGACGCTGGAGATGCTGCCCAGGTAGCGCGCCGACTCCGAAACGCTCTTCGAGTTCTCGGTGGCGTACACGAACGTGCCGGCGCCGTTGGCCGTCGGGCGGAAGCCCGTGCCGCCACCGCGGATGATGCCTCGGCCGAGGGTGTCGCGGGCCAGGTAGTCGGTGCCCGGCGGCGCACCGCGCAGCAGGCCGCCGAAGAAGCTTCCCCGGTTGTCGAGGGTGGACTTATCGTAGAGCGACCGGATGGCGATGTTGAAGTTGGGGCGGACGTCGTAGTCCAGATTCACGCGGGCACGCTTCTGCTGGTTGCCATCGAGTCCGTAAATGGCCCCCTGGTCGCTGGTGTAGGCGCCGCTCACGAAATAGCGGACGGTCCCGAAGCGGCCGCTGGCGTCGAGCGAGTTCAGCAGAATCGGGTTGCTCGACGCCATCTGGGCGAACGTGTTGTAGCGCTGGCCGGGCCACGGGTTGGACTGGTACACGTTCGTCAATTCGCCGCCGGCACCGGGCGAGTTCCACTGGGCCGACTGCTGCACACGGTTGGTGTCCGCATTCACGTTGTTGATGCGGAGAATCTCGTCCATCCACTTGTACGTCTTCGAGCAGGGCGCCTGGTTGCCCGAGCCGACCACGCAGAAGCGGGTGCCCGTTTCGTCGAGCTGCAACGGATGGTAGATGGGCTGGCCGTATTGCGTGCTGTTCAGGTCCGACTGGCCGTACTCGGACCGGAACGTGAACTTGACGCCGTCGCGCGCCGCACCGCCCTTCGTCTTGATCACGATCACGCCGTTGGCGGCGGCCGAGCCGTACAGCGATGCGCCGGCCGCGCCCTTGACGACTTCGACCGACTCGACATCAAGTCCGCCGATTTCGTTGAGGCTCTGGTTGCGCAGGATCACGCCGTCGACGATGAGCAGCGGGCCGGTGGCCCGGCCGCTGGCGTTGATCGACGTGGGGCCGCGCAGCATGATTTCCGGCGTGCTGCCGGGCTGTCCGCTGGTGGACGAAATGCGCATGCCGGCCACCTTGCCCTGCAGCGCCGTCACCGGGTTGAGCGCCGGCACCGGAATGTCTTCGGCGGTGAGGCGGCCAACCGAGAACGCGACCTTCGAGCGCTCGGTGCCTTCGATGGAGCCCGTCACGATGACTTCGTTCAGGCGGTTGATGTCCTTCTTGAGCGTGAAGTCGAAGGACTGAGCCCCGGCCGTGATGCGAATCGCGGTGACGCCGGGCTGATAGCCGACGGCCCGAACGCGCAGGTTGACGGCCTGCCCGAGCACGCGCGCCTGCGGGATGACAATGGAGTACACCCCCTGCGCATTCGTGGGAACCGAGATCGTCAGTTCGTTGATGTACACGTTGGCGAACTCGATCGGCTGACCCGCTTCGGACAACACCTTACCGGTGATGGTCGCGTTCTGGGCAGCTTGTGCTCTGGCGGTGGAGGCGGTGAGCAGAACACCGAGGAGGGCCCCGGTAATCGCTCGAGCACGTGGCGTGAAGGTCATGAACATCGTTCTCCCTTGGTGAAGAAGAAGGGGTGACGCACTACACCGGCACCGTGAACACCACATCGTTCACGTCGGGGGCTGCCCGTTGGAGGGACTGC
>CAZPON010000159.1:0-7830 GCA_964588045.1 uncultured Gemmatimonas sp. | reverse complement strand
GACAAGGCGGCGACCGTGGCATAGCGGCGCTCGGGTTCCTTGCGCAGCGCCACCATCACGATGTCGTCGAGTTCTCCCTCAAGCGCGCCGGCCAACGCCGCCGCGTTGTCGAAACCCATGAGCGTTGCGGCGTCGTTGGAGCACGCCTTCGCCATGGACGATGGTGACGCCTCGGTGATGCGTTGTATCGCCTCGGCCGGCGTCAGGCCGGTCACGTCGATGGGCAGCCGTCCGGTCAGCAACCAGTACAGCGTCACGCCGAGCGAATACACGTCGGTGGAGGTCGAGATGGCCTCGCCGCGCACCTGTTCGGGACTGGCGTATCCCGTCGTGAATGCGCGCGAGCCTGCGGCGGTGAGCGTGATGTCGCCGGCCGGACGTTCGCCCAGCAACTTGGCGATGCCGAAGTCGACGAGCTTCACGTTGCCGTCGGTGGAGACCAGGATGTTGCTCGGCTTGAGATCCCGATGCACGACCAGGTTGCGGTGCGCGTATTGCACGGCGGAACAGACGTTCCGGAACAGGTCGAGCCGCGCACGCAGCGACACGTGGTGCGTGTTGGAGTATTGGTCGATCGGTTCGCCGTCGACGAACTCCATCACCAGATACGGCAACCCGTCATCGGTCACGCCGCCATCGATCAGCGTCGCGATACTCGGATGGTCCAGCGAGGCGAGGATCTGTCGCTCCTGCTGGAACCGTCGTGCCTCGATCTCGCCGTGCGTGCCGCGGGTGAGCGTCTTCACCGCGACACGCTTCTGATACTGGTCGTCGGCGCGGAACGCTTCATACACGGCGCCCATGCCTCCGCGGCCGACCTCGCGCACCACGGCCCACGGGCCCAGCCGCCGTCCGGTGAGCGATACGGGCAGGCTCGCCGATTGCCCCATGAGCGTGAGGTGGCTCGCTCCGGGACTGGGCTCCAGTTGCACCGCGTCGCGGTCGAGTGCCGACAGCAGGCCGCGCACTTCCTGCGCGACCGACGCGTCGCCCTCGTACACATCCAGGCGAGCCTCGCGCTCGGCGTGGCCGAGCTCCACGAGCTCGTCGAAGAGGGCGTTGACGGCCTGCCAGCGCTGTTCGGTATTCACGCGGCGCTCACGTGGTGAGCTCGCGCTGGATCCACGCCTTGGCGAACTGCCACTCGCGCTTCACGGTGGCTTCAGAGATGCCGAGCACGCGTGCCGTTTCCTCGACGGACAGGCCGGCAAAGAATCGCAGTTCGACCACGCGTCCCTTGCGGGCATCGAATTGGGTGAGGCGTTCGAGTGCAGAGTCGATGTCGATCAGGTCGGGCGGATCCTGGTCGGGCGCCGCGAACTGATCGTCGAGCGTGACCCGCTCTGCGCTACCGCCGCGCTTGAGCCGTTTGCGATGCCGCGCATGCTCCACGAGGATGCGCCGCATGGATTGCGCCGCGATGCTCAGAAAATGTGCGCGATTCTGCCAGGACAGGTCGGCCTTGTCGACGAGACGAAGGAACACTTCGTGCACGAGCGCGGTAGGCTGCAACGTGTGCTCACCGCGCTCGCGGCGCATTTCGCGGGCCGCGATGGCGCGCAGCTCCTCGTAAATCAGCGGCACGAGCCTGGCCATGGCCGACTCGTCTCCACCACTGAGTTCGTGGAGCAGGCGCGTGACGTCGTGCGCGGTGCTGTCGGGTCGGGTCATCGGGCCACCGGTCCGTGGAAGGCTGTCGGGGTATACTATAACTTTCAGGCTGCTTCGCGCGTCGTGCCTGCCACCTGCTTCCGTGCGCCCTATGCTTCCCAGAATTCCTCGCGCGCTCCGTTGCGCCCTCATGACGTCCCTGCTGCCCCTGCTGCCCCTCGCGGCGCAGCCCGGTGGGAAGCCAGCGCCGGCCGTCACCACGCCAGCCGCGACCACGCCGAATATGGTCGGCACGTGGACGGGCACGGCGACCGTGCCGCTCAAGGACAGCAGCATCGTGGTGCCGGTGATCTACACCTTCACGCAAACGGCCGGCACGCTCGCCGGCACGGCCATGGTGCCGGGGCAGGGATCCGGACCGATCTCCAATGTCGTGCGCGACGGTGCGAAGGTGCAGTTTCGCGTAACCGCGCCCGAGGGGCGACTGCTCGAGCACGATGGCAAGTTCAGCGCCGATGGCGCGATCGAGGGCATGGTGAACCTCGACAACCTGCCCATCGCAAAGTTCAGGATCGTCCCGAAGCCACCGGCGCGCTGACGCGGTCCACCGGTTCAATGCGCAACAGCTGGAACGCGGCGTTGGACACGAGGCAGTACGAGGTGAAGCAGTAGAAGCCGACGCCGGCTACCGCCGAGAGGTTGGCTGTCCCCTTTGCCGCCAGCAGCGCGATGAGCATGCCCACGGCGAACACATCAGCCATCGACCACTTGCTGATCGACTGGACGAACCGGAAGAGCCGGTCGCGCCGACCCGACGCGCGCATGGTGACGATCGGTACGAGCAGCGACGCCTTGATGACCGGCACGAGCACGCTGAACACGAGGATCAGCCCGGCCACGAAGTTGTTGCCGGAGTCGTGAAGGCTCCGGATCGCCCCGATCACGCTGCGCGTTTCGTTCGACAGGACGCGCTCGGTGCCGAACATCTCCATCGTGGCGCGAATGGTGAGCACCGGTTCCACGAGCCCGGGCCAGAGCAGCACGAGCGACGCGACGGAGAGAACGATGGCGAGGCGGTTGCGGGTCATGAGCGCGAAATTAGCGGTGAGCAACAATCAACAACAGTACGAGAGTCCCAGGACAGGGTTGAGCCAACCGAAGGGTTGAGGGGTGAGGAGCCAGCCGGCGAGGGTAGACTGTAAGCCCGCAGTCAACCCTCGCCGGCTGGCTCCTCACCCCTCAACCCTTCAGTTGGCTCAACCCTGTCCTTGCTCACTCCTCACCGCTCGCTCAAAACTTCCAGGTCACCCCGCCCACCAGCCTCGTGTTCCCGAAGAAATCCACGCCTTGCAGCTCGGCGAAGTAGCCCAGGGCGCGCTCGCCGAAGCGACGGGCGCTCGCGTTCGTGAACTCGACGCCGAACGTCGGGTTCACCACGAAGCTCGTGCCGGTCTCGCCACCGATCTCCCCGCTGCGCACCAACAGGCCCATTCCGAGCCCGGCGTACGGCTTGGTCTTGCCCGCGCTCCAGTAGTACAGGCCGTTCCCGGTCACGAGCGCCGACACCGCGCCACCAAAGAAGCCCAGTGCGACTTGCGGACCGATGCGCAGTTCCTTGAGCCACGGTGAACGGAAGTTCACCCGGCTGTCGAGGTAGAACTCGGAGAACCCGCCAATGCCCGCCGTGACGGTCCGCTTGTCGGCCTCGGCCTCTTCGCGCGCGCGACGCGCATACGCCGAATCGTTGCGCATCATGATGGCGCGGCTTTGCGCATCGTTGAGCGCCACGCGTTCGCTCAACGCCGAGTCCATGCGCGCCAGGATCCTGGCGCGCGATGCCGCGTCCACACCACGCGCCGTCAATTCGGACTGCATCGCCGCGCGCATGGATTCGGCCTGTCCGCGCACGAGATAGTCGTACACGCCGTTGGTGCGCAGTCCAAGTCGTCGCGTCAATGAATCCGCCTGCTCGGTCGTGAGCGCCCCGCGCGTGGTGCCGAACGGCACCGGGAAGAGTGCGTTCAGGTACGCAAGCTCGGAACTCACCAGGTCACGGATGGCATCGACCGTCGCCGTCCCGGTGACCAGCGAGCGCGCGACCAGGGCCGAATCCCGGAGGCGGAGTGTGTCGCCGTTATACACGACCTTGATCTCGCCGCCGCCCACCGGGACGGGGAAGGTGGCGACGTTGCCCGATGCACCGGCGGCACCGGCTGCGGCTGCACCGGACGCACCACCCGCGCCGGCCCCCGCCGCGCCGGACGTGGTGCTGTACATCGTCGTCTTGCTCGGCGTGCCGCCAACGCGCAACGACATCCCCGCGGTCCACATGGTGTTGTTCACCCACCGGTCGCGCACGCGCGGCGGCCGCAGGAGGTTGTCCCGAAATGCAACGTTGAACTCCAGCCATTCGAGTGCGCGCAGCTTGAGGCCGCCGCCAAGGATCCAGACGTTCTGGTCTTCGCGCGACAAGCTGTCCATGGACCGGTAGTCGTCGGCATAGTCCAACCGACCACCGCCCAGGAGCACGAACGGATGGATGAACCATCCGTCCTGGATGCCCATTTCGAGCTCACCGCCGTAGGACTGCATCTTCGAGTCCGAGGTGCCGATCGTATCGGCGCCCCGCCACCAGTAGCCCCGCACCCGCATCGACGCGCCGAGGTACGCCCCGGCGCGCACACCGGCGACATCCTGATCCGCCTGTCGCATGTCCTTGTCGAACTGGAGTCGGCCGACGAACGGCTCGATGCCGAGTCCGGCGCCCCAGCCGTTCTCCTGCAGGCCAATGATCTGCTGCGGAACCCGGGGCTCGGCGAGCCGGAACGATGACAAGCCGGTGGCCGTGCCGGAGAGACTGGTGGCACGGGGCAGGACGAAACGCGGTTCTGCAACGCGCTGCGCGGCGGCGCTCGAGGCGAAGGTCGCGGTCGCCATGAGGAGGGTCGCCGTGGTCCGCAGGAACGCGGGCATCCGAAAGCGTGCACGGGGTTGGAGCGATTGCATGGAAGTCGGTCTTGAATTGAATGGCTCAGTTGAACTGGTCGAAAAGTAACGGACACAAGGGGTGAGCGGTGAGGCCGTTCGCTGTTGCTCCCTCGGCTGCGGCTGACCTCGCCGGTGGCGTCCCGCACCAGCCGGCGCAAAATTCTCTGCGTCGGAACTGGAGTCTGCAACCTCTCATTCGACAGGAGGATGCGATGCGTGCGTTTGTGCATGCGGTGGTCGCGTGCGTGCTCGCGGTGGGGATGTACGGCTGCACCGGTGGCTCGAAAAGCGACATGGGGACTGGACCGGACGAGGAACAGAAGAAGCCGCCGGGGAACCAGATGGCCACGGTGCGCCTCGAGATTCGCGGTCTCACCGGCAACGAGGGCGCGATGGAAGTGCGCTTCGCGGTTGCCTCCGGGCCGGTCTCGCGTGCGGCGGAATCGGTGATTCCGCGTCAGGCGTTGCTGCAGTACTGCACGACGGTGGGCAGTACGGGCAGTTGCGACATCACGGTGCCGGTGGGGCAGTTCGTGTCGCTCTACGCTTACGAGGGCTACGCCGGCACTCACTTCGTGACGAGCGGGGCGATCGCCATCCCGAAGGAAGCCCACGAGTTCGTGAACTTTTCCGGCGAGTGCAGTCAATCGGGTCCTCTCGTACGCGGCGACTGCGGTGTGGCGGCCACCGAGGCCAGGACGTACAACGTGCGCGCCGATTTCACGAGCATGCCGGAGTATCGCATCACCATCCACGGGTACACGGCGTTCGACATCGCGATCACCACGCGCGACATGCTGCAGATGCCGGTCAAGAATCTCTCGCCGCCGCCCGGATCGAGTGGCGGTCCTGCCGGCACGCCCGCGCTCATTGCGCAGGGATGGTATCCGATCGGCTCCGAGGTACGGTTCACGGCCAAGCCAAACAACCAGGCCCAGTTCGTGCGATGGGAGGGAAGCTGTCGCTTCGGGACCGGCGGCACCGAGCCGCTGTGTATCCTGCAGGAGACCGCCTCGGGCGGGCCACCTGCCGGCCTGCGACTGTTTCATGAGTACTGGCAGTGCCCGAACGGCAGCATCGCAGACGGGATAGCACCCGGATCGAACTGCGTGAAAGTTCGACCGTGAGCATGGCGGACGTTCGCGCGCGGCACGTGGGCGCGATACCTTTGGCGGCGCGAACGTCCCTCCCTCACAGTCCCCCTTCATGAATCGAACTGCAACGCGGCAGTGCCTGCTGGTCGCGCTGCTCGTTGCATCCACGGCCTGCGCCGGCTCGCCGGGCACCACATCGCGGGACGATCGCTCCGCCGCCGCCGCGCGCTCGACACTGCGCTGGGGCGGCGACGCCGAAGGCGGCGCGCCGTTTGTCGAGGCAGATCCGGCCGACCCGTCGCGGGTGCGGGGCTTCGACGTGGAGATTGCCGCCATGATTGCCGACGGGCTTGGCCGCGAGCCCGTGTTCGTGCAGGTGGCCTGGGCATCCATCGAGCAATCGGTGACGCGCGGCGACTTCACCATCGGCATGTCCGGGCTTGAGGATCGGCCGGCATTGCACCAGCGATTCGCCGTCTCGATGCCGTACTACGAGTTCCGCGAGGTGCTGGCGACGCGCCCCACCGACAGCGCGCGCTATCGCACGCTGGCCGACTTGCGTGGCCGCAAGGTCGCCACGCTCGGCTCCACCATGGCGTGGGAGATGCTGCTTGACGCGAAGCGTGAGCACGGCGTCCTGCCCGTGTCTTACGACGATGACGTGCATCCCTACACTGACCTCGTGGCTGGCCGCGTCGACGCGGTGCTGCTCGACCATGTCGTCGCCGAGCGATCGTTGCGTCGCGTCGGCGGGTTCGTGATCCAGCCGGTACCGCTGGCCACCGGGCATTACGTGGCGGTGCTGGCAGCCCGTGACAGTGCGTTGCGCGACTCGGTGAATGTCACCTTGCGCGCGCGCATACAGGACGGATCGCTGGAGCGGGTGTTCCGGTCGTGGAACGTGTGGGATGCGAGTCAGGCGCAGTTCCAGCAGCGGGTGTTGCAGGAGCCGGTTGCCACTGCGCTGGCGCCCGGCGGGGCGCGGGCCAACGCAACGATGATGACGTATCTCCCGGCGCTGCTGCGGGCCGCGGCGATCACCTTGCTGCTGTCGGTGCTGGCGATGTTGCTGGCGGTTTCCGTCGGGATTGGTGTGGCGGCGGGGCGCGTGTACGGCTCACGTCCGCTGCGGATCGTGCTCACCGCGTACGTCGAGGTCATTCGCGGCACACCGGTGCTGCTGCAACTGTTCGTGCTGTACTATGGGTTGTCAGAGGTCGTGCGGCTTCCCGCATTTGCCGCGGCCGTCATCGGGCTCGGGCTCAACTACGCCGCCTACGAATCGGAGATCTATCGGGCGGCGCTTGAAGCCATCCCGAAATTGCAGCTCGAGGCGGCGCGTACGCTGGGGCTTTCCGAACTGCAGATCCTGCGGCTCGTGCGCGGACCACAGGCGTTGCGCCTGGCGCTCGCCCCGATGACCAACGATTTCGTGGCGCTGCTCAAGGATTCGTCGCTCGTGTCGGTCATCACGGTCGTGGAGCTCACGAAGCAGACCGCCATCTACGCCACGAACGTCGGAAGCTGGGTGGTGCCCGGCCTGTTGTGCGCGACGGTCTACCTGGCCATGTCGCTGCCGTTGTCGCGCGTGGCCCGACGTCTCGAACAACGGTGGCAACTGCCATGAGTGACGTCCCGACGTCGGGCACCGCGCCCACGTTGCGCGTGCGCGGGCTGTGCGTGGAACACGCCGGCGCCGAGATCGTGCGCGCGCTCGACCTCGATGTTGCCGCCGGCGAGATCTGTGCCGTCATGGGCGTCTCCGGGGCGGGCAAGACGACCGTGCTGCGTGTTGTCGCCGCGCTGCAGTCGTTCTCGGCGGGTCGGGTGGAAGTCGACGGTGTGCCGCTCCGTCCCGGTCCGTTGCCGCCGGAGTCGCGACTGCGTGCCCTGCGCCGACGCGTTGGCGTCGTGTTTCAGGCGCACGCGCTGTTCGAGCACCTCACGGCGATGGAGAACGTGATGCTCGCGCCGGTGCACGCGCTCGGGCAGTCCCGCGACGAAGCCGCCGCGACGGCGGATCGTCTGCTGCAGGCACTCGGCGTGTCGGCGCGGGCACAGGCGTATCCCCGTCAACTTTCGGGCGGAGAGGCGCAGCGTGTCGCGATCGCACGCGCACTTGCGCCCGACCCACAGC
>CAZPON010000158.1:2006-7946 GCA_964588045.1 uncultured Gemmatimonas sp. | reverse complement strand
CGAGGGTAGACTGTACGCCCGCAAGCTTTGGTGAACTTGCGATGGCGCGGTCTACCCTCGCCGGCTGGCCCCTCTCCCCTCAACCCTTTAGTTGCTCACCCCTCCGGCAGTTCGTGGGCACTACCTCGCGGAGAGCGTCAGCCCCGCGGTAATGCTGGTCATGCTCGTCGACACCAGTTGCGTGGTGAGCGTGCCCTGCGAGTATCGCACCGTCGGACGCCATTCCATCTTCCCGCTCGGAATCGACAGCCCGATGGTCGCACCGCCGGCGGTGAGTTCGGCGCCGATGAAGCTGTTGTCGACCGGCAATCCGGAATGCAGTCGCGCGTCGAGGCCAAGGATCAGTGCAACGCGTCCCGGTGCGCCGATCAGCCCTGAACCGGCCATCTCCAGGTAGTTGCCGCTGGAGCCCTCGACGGCCTTGCCGGTCGCGTCGGTGAACTGACTGCGATAGAGATCGGTGAGCTGCAGCTTGAAGTCGCGAATCCTCGAGCTGGCAATCTGCAGCGCCACGGTGACCGTGCCGGTGGGCCCGAGCTTGTATTCGTCGAGGTCGCTCGACACACCGCCGCTGGTCGCGCGGATCTTGTCGGTGGAGTAGACATCGCCAACGACACCGAACGACAGCCGGTTCGCGCCGATCAGGCCGTCGGCACCGAACGACAGGTGAATCGTGCCGCCGGGCACGAGCTCGGTGCTCTTGTCGACGCCGGCGATGACGGCTTCCACCGGCGAGTACGTGCCGCGCTGTTCGTAGGCGCCGCCAAATGCGAGCGACCACTGACCGGCGCTGCGCGACGCGATGGCGCCAATCGTGCCGCCGAATCCAAGCCCGGGCACCGACACCAGCGCGCCCAGCGCGGGTGCTGCGACGACGCTGAGTACGTCGTTCTGGGCAGGACTGAGTCCCACCGGACCGGTGGGCACGTTCACACCGATCGTGAGCTGCAGGTTGTCGCCGATCAGGTTACCGGTGGCGCGAATGCGCAGGTCCGAGATGCCGGTGAGCTCGCGCGGCGTGGCCGACGACGCGTCGTCAGTGGTGAGCTGGGAGGAAAACACGGCGCCGTTGGCGGTCACGCGCCAGCGCGAACCCAGCGGAATGCCGAGCAGGAAGGGCACCGAGATCTGCGTCGCGCTCTTCACGTTGATGGTGTCGAGCGGAACGGAGTCGGCGAACTGCCACGATTGGTACGTCGGCGCCACCACCAGCGACGTTCGCCCCTGGGCCGAAAGCTGCGGGGCCAGCGTTACGCACGCCACGCTCGCTGCGAGGGCGATGCGGCGCGTCACCAGCCGGCCACCGCCGAGATTCGCGCGCGTGTTCACGGTGTGCGCACGGTGATGGTGATGGTCAGCAACTGCTGGCGTGTCGCTGGTGCGTCCACGCCGGAGCCGAGCAGTACTGGCGTGGGACGATTGACGAGATCGGTCGAGATCGCGGCCGCGCGATTCACGCCGTTCAACGTGGTTGGGCCATCGACCGGCGCACCCTGAATCGCCGACGAGCGGGCAGCGGCTTCGCCAAACGTCGGGTCGAGCCGCGTGGCCTGATCGTAGTAGTTGACGGCGCCCAGAAAGTCGCGATGCAGTTCGGCGCGTACGCCGTTGCTGAAGGCCAGGAACGCAGTCAGGTTGCGCGTCGATCGCTGCTCGATGATGCGACGTTCCTCGGGCGTCAGGGCGACCCCCATGGCCTCGAGCAGCCGGAACGCCATGGCCTTCTCGGCGTCGAAGATCTGCGTGATGGTCGCGTTGCCGGCGAGTGACGCGTCGATCCGTCCGCTGGTCGCATTGGCCACCTGCGAGCCGATCTGCAGTGCACCATCGGGCTGGATATTGAGCGAACCCACGACGAGCCGTTGGGCACCGACAATGCGCCCGACACGCGGGCCGGTGGAGGTGTCCACCCGTCCGGTCGTCACCAGGTCCAGTTCGCGCATGACGGCGTCGAGCCGCAAGCGCTCGACGATGATCAGGCTCTTGCTGCGCCCGAGATCCGCCGCCAGCAGCGCGCCAATGCCATAGCCGAGGGATGCATAGGCCGTATCGGCCGACCGTACGGTCAACGGCATGACCCCGACGGTGTTGGCCGGAATGTCCGTCGGGCGAATGGCCTGCTCGTTCGCGAGGGCTTCGCGCACCGCCGAATCGGCTGCCGCCGATCGCGCCGCATACTTGTTCACGCTCGGGGCGCAGCCCGTTGTGAGCATGCTGGCCAACAGGATCGTCGCGCCGACTCCTGACACTCGACGCGCGACTGTCGTGAACCCGCACCGGTACGCCATCACACCGCCATTTCCGTGGGTGACACAAGAGCTCCCGGGCGGCATCAGCGTCGTGCTGCCCCGATGCCGGCGTCGGGAGTCATACGATCCCCAATCTCGTGTCGGGGAGCGGGTTCGCAAGGGCCTCTGAGTATGGAGTATGGAGTATGGGGTCAGGAGTACGGAGTGTGGCGCATCAGGGCGCCTTGTCCTCGACGGCCGACGGCGCCTGATCGAGCGGCTTGGTGGCGCGGACGAATGCCGCCATGATCCTGCCCTCGACCGCCTCGAGGTTTTCCGCGCTGATTCCGGCTTCGGTGAGGAAGTGTCTCGCGTCCTGGACCTGGTAAACGCGCGTCGGCTCAATGTCGACCTGTGAGAAGCCGGCGTCGGACAACAACGCGTGGAATTCCGACTCTTCCAGCGCGCCGGCCACACAGCCAACCCACAACTCCATGCTGCGTCGCACGTCGGCGGGCACCGAGCCGCGCACGACGATATCGCTCACCGCGAACCGGCCGCCGGGGCGCAGCACCCGAAACGCCTCGCGCAACACCTGCCGCTTGTCACCCGACAGGTTGATCACGCAGTTCGAGATGATCACGTCGACGGAATGGTCGGGCAGCGGAATCGCTTCGATGCGACCTTTCAGGAACTCGACGTTCGTCACACCGGCCTCTGCGGCGTTCTGCCGTGCGAGTGTGAGCATGTCGTCGGTCATGTCCAGTCCGTAGGCCTTGCCGGACACACCGACGCGGCGGGCGGAGAGCAGCACATCGATCCCGCCACCAGAGCCCAGGTCGAGCACCACGTCCCCTTCACGCAGGTCGAGGAGCGCCGTCGGGTTGCCGCAGCCCAACGAGGCCAGCACCGCCGCTGTCGGCAGTTCGCCGGTCTCGCCGTTCACGTAGAGGTTCGACGTGATCGGGTCGGGGCTGCCGTTCGACGCCGCACCGCCGCAACACGAACTCGTCGGCCCGCACACACTGCCGGACGTTGCGCCATCGAGCACGCGACGGGCGGCCGCCCCGTAGCGTTCCTGCACGATATCGGTGATGCGCAGTGATGCGCCGGGTGTCGCAGCGATCGGAAGGGTGGTGGACATCAGCAGCTCCGTATCAAGATTTGTTGATGAATAGCGCGTGAGGAATTCGCGGGGCGAGCGACGACGGTCAACCGCAGCAGCGGGCGATGACGGGAAGGCGGGCGCGGCCGGCCGCAGCGGGCCGCAGGGCGACAACGAGGTCGTGGACTTCAGCCAACGCCTCCGGCACGAAGGCATAGTACGACCAGCGGCCCTCCTTGCGATCGCGCACCAGGCCCGCGTCTCGCAGCACTCTCAGGTGAAACGAGAGCCGGGACTGGGCGGCGTCGAGCGCGTCCTGCAACTCGCACACGCACCGCTCACCGTCCCGCAGCAAGTCGAGGATCTCCAGGCGCGTCTCGTCGGAGAGCGCATGGAACATCGTCACCGGCTGGGCGCGGCGCTGGACCGAAGAGCGAGTGAACGTGGCGGGCATGCGCAATGATAAATCAAATAAACTTGATGTGTCAAGAGGACAGACCAACGCGGGTTGCCTCACCCCTGCTGCAGCAGGTACACAATGAACCCCGCTGCCGCAGCGGCCAGGACCGCGAACCCGATCTTCCAGCCCGACCACGGCCGGTCCCCCTTCACCGCGCCGGTCTGCCCGTTCACGACCACGCGCCACGAGCGCCCCTTGAACTGGTACGAGCAGATCCACACCGGCAGCAGGATGTGCTTGAACGTCACGCCGTCGTAGCGCGTGCTCACGTTCGACACCCGCTGGTGATTGCCGCCGATATCGCGGTGCACCGCGCCGAGGATGGCCGTATCGAACTGTGCCCGCGCCTCGGCGAACGCCGGTTCGAGCGCAACCTGGTAGGCCTCCACCGTGAAGCCTGCGACGTAGTCGTCCGAGAACGGCTGCATGCCCGACACATCCCAGTCGGTGAGCACGCTGGTCAGGTGTTCCGGGATACTGTGCGACGCCGGCACCAGCGTATCATCGAACGACAGGAACACCGTGCCCGACACCGGATACCAATCGGTTACTGTGCGATGCACGACGACGGTGTTGCCCTGTGCGTCGCGGCGGGTTTCCTGCACCACGCGATCGATGCCGCGCTGTCCCTGATAGTTGCTGGTCGTGCGCGCATCGAACGTCCAGCAGGGCAGGTAGACGCCGCGCACGCCGTTCACGTTCCTCACCGTCTGCTTGAGCGCGTTCGGCGCAAACCAGCGTCCGGCAATCCACTTCCGGAACACGTCCTGTGCGCCCTTCGGTTCGAGGGCGAACGGCACCACCGCGCGCGGACGGATGCGCCGCTCGGCATGCGCGGCCACCGATACCAGCGGCGTCGCGCAGAACGCACACACCGACGCCACCACATGCGCGTCGAATGCCGTCTGCGCGCCGCATTGCGGGCAGGACACCAGTTGCGGCCGGATCTCCGGCTCGTTGCCGACCTGCAAGCGGAGGTGCGCGACGTAGTCGAGCTCCTCGTGCGTCGCCTGGCGCGCGGCGTCATCGACCGCTGGCGGCTCGTTGACCGTGCCGCAACTCGGGCACGCCAGCCGTCCCGCCGATGGCGTGAAACGCAGGGACGCGCCGCATCCGCGGCAGGGAAAGACGCGCACGCCGGACGGCGGCGACGGAGTCGGGCTTTCGGTGGACATGGGGCGCCTGAATAATGCGCGCGTCGACGCGATACCGCCTGCTGGGCACGACCGTCACGGCGGCGGCAAGGACTGTGCCGATTGTCGTCGCGAATCGTCTCTCGCTGGGAATCGAGGGCGCCACCGGTGGCATGATGCGACCGGGCCTCGATCGCGCACCACTGTCGGTGCGGTTTTCGCTTGCCACCTCACTGACGTGCCGCAACTCGACCGTGTATTGACCCGCCTCGATGCGGGCGCCGCCAGCCATGTGATCCTCGAAGCCGATGAACCGATCCGGTGCGCGACACCGGCCGGCCTTCAGGCGGTGACGCAACAGAACCTGACGCGCGAACAGGTGCTTGCCCTCGTGGCGGAAGTCGCCTCGCCCGAGGAACGCGAGGGTGTGGCCGAGGCGCAGGGCATCCGGCTGTTGTACACGTGGAACGCACAGCGCTATCTCGTGTCGCAGGACACCCAGTCACCCACCCTCAAGCTCGTGATTCGCAAGTGGGTGGAGAAGGCCGGGCCGCGCGATCCCGAGATGCCGACGAACGAACGGCACCTGCGGCGGCGCGCCTCCGATCGCCCCTACGGATCCTTCGACGGCGAGGCGTCGGCGCGTGGCGCGCTCGAACGTCTGCTGCGCGCACAGGTGGAACGTGGTGCGGCCGACCTGCATCTGCGCACCGGCGAGCCGCCCATCCTGCGCATGGGCGGCGACCTCGTGCGGCTCACCGACGAGCCCGCGCTCGAAAGCGAGAACATCGGGGGCATGCTGTGGGCGATCATGCCCGACAAGAACAAGGGCGAGTTCGACGAGTCGTGGGACACCGACTTCGCCTACGAGATTGCCGGCGTGTCGCGCTTTCGCGTGAACGTGCTGCGTGACCGGCATGGCGTGGCGGCGGTCGTGCGCACCATCGCCGCCGGCACGGTGACCGTCGAGCAGATGGGACTCACGCCCGAAGTGCAGGCCCTCTGCAGCCTCAC
>CAZPON010000158.1:0-1996 GCA_964588045.1 uncultured Gemmatimonas sp. | reverse complement strand
GTGCACAAGAGCAAGAAGTGCCTCATCACCCAGCGTCAGGTCGGGGTGCACACGCAGTCGTTCAAGAGTGCACTGCGGGCCGCGCTGCGCGAGGATCCCGACATCATCCTCGTCGGCGAACTGCGCGATCTCGAGACTATCGCCATCGCACTCGAGACCGCGGAGACGGGCCATCTCGTGTTCGGCACGCTGCACACATCGACCGCAGCTGGCTCCATCAATCGTGTCGTCGACCAGTTTCCGGCCGACCGGCAGGAGCAGATTCGCATCATGCTGGCCGAGTCGCTGAAGGGCGTGATTTCGCAGACGCTGTGCAAGAAGATCGGTGGCGGCCGCGTGGCGGCGCGTGAGATCCTGCTGGTGAACAAGGCCGTCAGCTCGATGATCCGCGAAGGCAAGACGGTGCAGATCCCCAACATCATCCAGACGCAGAAGAAGCTCGGGATGGAGACCCTCAACGACGCCCTCATGACGCTCGTGAAGTCGCGCACGATCGAGCCGGAGGAGGCCTACGTCCGTTCGGTCGAAAAGAAGGACATGGCGCTCAAGCTTCGCGCCGTGGGTCACCAGATCGCCATCGCCGGCAGCGACGAATAGCACGCACCGGTGCGACTGGGGTCTGCCGAACCACGCGAGTCAGGGCATATTCCACGGACAACCTTCTTCCCCAGGAAGCGTCCGACATGTCCAGAACCCCGCACGCCGCGCACGACGTCCGGCGGCTGCTGCGTAACACGTTGTGTCACGTGTTGACCCTCGCGGTATTCCCCGCATTTTCCGTGCACGCGCAGGGCGCGGCCACGACGGCCACGGCCGCGTCGGGCATTCCCGACCGCGCGATCCGCCGCGATATCCCGATCACGAATGCGATCCGCCGCGCATTGGCCGCCGGCACACGCGATTCCACCGGGCGCCCGGGGCGCGCCCACTGGCAGTTGCGCACCGACTATCGCATCAACGTCTCGCTGAATCCGGCCACGCAGCGCCTCACCGGCACGGCGCGCATCACGATCCACAACAACAGCCCTGACGCGCTGTCGGTGATCGGGCTGCGGCTCGATCCGAACCACTTCCTTGGCAACGCGCCGCATGCGGCGCCGTGGGTTCCGGCCGAAGTGACCGATGGCATGGTCATCAGCCGGCTCGTCGTCGATGGCAGGGCCGCCAACCTCGCGGGCGGTGGCGCCGCGGGCGACGGCAGCACGGGTGCACGAGCGGCTGCTGCGGCGGCGGCCAACGCCGCGAACGCGCCTGCCACGAACGAGCCCGTGCTGCAGAATCCCACGTCGACCGTTGCGCGCGTGCGCTTGCCCACACCCATCGCGGCCAGGTCGACAGCGGTGCTCGAGATCGACTGGTCGCACAAGCTGCCGGGTGGTCCGGGCTCGGGACATCGCATGGTGCAGCGCTGGGCCGACACGCTCTTCCAGCCCACGCAGTGGTACCCGCGCGTTGCCGTGTACGACGACCTGCGCGGGTGGGACTCGGAGTTGTACCTCGGCCCGGCGGAGTTCTACAACAACTTCGGCACGTTCGACGTGAATATCGACGTACCCGCCGGATGGATCGTGAGCGGCACCGGCGTCCTGCAGAACCCCGCCGAAGTACTCACGCCGCAAGCGCGCCAGCGGCTTACGCAGGCGCTCGCAAGCAATGGCGTCACCACCATCGTTGGCCCCGATGAAGTGGGGCCGGGACAGGCCACGGCAGCGGGTGGGGCGAACGGACGGCTCGTCTGGCGATTCCATGCCGACACGGTGAACGACTTCGCGTGGGCGACGGCGAAGAAGTACGTGTGGCAAGTCACGCGGGCGACGATTCCCGGCAAGGGTGTGGTGCCGATTCACATGCTGTACGTGCCCGGTCGCGCCAACCTTTTCGCCGATGCCGGCGAACGGACACGCCATGCGCTCGAGTTCTATTCGGCGCTGTGGTTCCCGTACCAGTTCCCGCAGCTCACGCTGCAGGACGGGCCCAGTGCCGGCATGGAGTATCC
>CAZPON010000157.1:1937-7989 GCA_964588045.1 uncultured Gemmatimonas sp. | reverse complement strand
ACCGCCGACACGTTGACGATGTGCTTGTCGCGGTTGTCGGTGCGTAGCATGAGGTGCTTGAGCCGCGCGTTGATGAGGAAGGGCGCGACGGCGTTCACCAACTGCACCTCGAGCAACTCCACCGCCGGCACTTCGGCCATCAGCATGCGCCACGAGTTGCGGTCGCGCAGGTCCACCTGCTGCATATCCTGGTCCAACTGGCCCTGGGGGAACAGGTGCGCCTGCGGTGACGCGTCGTCGGGCAGCAACGCGACCTGCGACAGCTCGGCGGCATGTGTGAGACCGGCCACTTCCGTAAGCTGACGCACGGCGAGTGCGCCGGCCTCGCCCGGCTCCGGCGTGCTGTCGGGCAGCATGTTGTAGGCGCGCACACCTTCGTATGCGCCGAGCAGCTTGCGCACATGGTCGGGCATGCCGCTGATCGACGCCGTCTCGAGCTCCATCATGTGGCGATAGAACTCGGGGGGCCGGCGTACCGTCTGGCAGGCGTTGTTGACGATGAAGTCGAGTCGGTTGTGCGTTTCGTTGAGCTGGTGGCAGAACGCTTCCACGCTGGGCGTGTGGCGCAGGTCGAGCCCGAAGATCTCGAGGCGATGCGCCCACTGCGCGAAGTCGGGTTCCGCAGCGTAGCGGGCGGCCGAGTCGCGCGGGAAGCGGGTGGTGACGATGAGATGCGCGCCGGCGCGCAACAGCTTGATGCCGGCCTGGTAGCCGATCTTCACCCGGCCGCCGGTGAGCAGCGCCACGCGTCCGGTCAGGTCGGCCAGCTCGCTGCGCTTGGCGAAGTTGAACGCCGCGCAGGTGGGGCACAGTTGGTCGTAGAAGTGATGGAGGACGTCGAAGCGCTGCTTGCACACGTAGCAGTGCTGCGGCTCCACGGCTTCGCGGAAGTCGGGATCGTCGACCGTGACCTGTTCGTCGCTGCCTTCACCCGGGAGGAAGAAGTTGGGCGTGGTGAACACGGGCTGGCGGCGCAACGCGCGGATGCCGGTGCTGTTGAGCTGCGACTCGACCTGCAGGACCTCTTCGCGGCGCGCGGCCTTCTTCTGGCGCTTGGTGGCCTTGACCATCTGGCGGCGCAGGATGGCGTCGGGACGGGACACCTCGCCCGCCATGCGGAGCAGGCGGTTCCGGTCTTCCTCGGGGACGTCGAGCAGCCGGGCGCGGTCCCTGGCGAAGATTTCCAGGAGGTCCGCGGCGGCTCTCAGTTGCTCGGTGAGTTCGGGGCTGTGGGGCATAGCCTTGAAAGATACCCAATCCCGGTAGCCCTGCCTACTTGGTGAGCCGGGTCGTGACGCAATTCCCCGGCGTTCCCACGATTTCCCGCCGGCACTTCGGCGAGCCGCAGTGGCAGGTGAACGGCTCGCTGTGCTCGTTCATGGCGGCCGCGTAGTCGAGCGTGAGTTCTTCGCCGCGCCTGATGCTGCGCAGCGCGATCACGTCCAGTCCGCGAAACGCGGTGTTCGGGTCGCAGGCGTGATTTTGCGGACGCCATTGCGTGGGATCCTCCGACCACAACGCGTACACACCGCTGCTGAGTGGGTACGCATACCGGCGAAACTCCCGCTGTTGCTCGACGGTCCAAAACCGTTGCACATGCGGCAGCGTGGTCAACCGAAACGGGTGCTCCTCGCCGGGAAACACGACGTCACCCGCCTCGAAGTCCACCAGCGCGAAGCTGCCGTAGCCGGCAATCGAATCGCCGCGCATCTCCGTGGTGGGCTGCTGCAGCCGGTGCCGCGTGATGCCCTCGGCAACGATCAGGTCCAGAAAGCCGGCGGCGCCAATGCCATCGAAACGCAGGATGTGGTCTGCCGAGCCTTCCGACCCCTCGGGATAGAACACCGAGCAGGTGAAGTTGATCTCCAGGAAGTGCAGCGTGCCGTGCGCGTCCTGACGGAAGTCGAGCCGGGCATAGCCGACGCCGCGAAACCCGCGGAAGATGCGTTCCGCGGCATCGGTGAGGCGCGCCGCGAGCGCGTCGTCGGTGACGGGACGATTGGCGTTCGGATGCAGCGCCGACGTCTTGAGGGCGTAGGTCTTGAAGTGTACGCCGTCGCCAAAGTCGTACTCGACCGGGCGAAACGAGCGCACGTCGCCGTCGGCCGTGGCGGCGAGGAGCACCGTGTATTCGCGTCCGTCGACGTATTCCTCCACCAGCAGGGACGGAAACTCCGGCAAGCGACGGGCGACGGTGCGCGCCAGGTCCTCGAATGTTTCGGCCAGCGAATCGCGATCGACGCCACGGCTGTCGCCGGCATGCGCCGGCTTCACGAACAGCGGAAAGCGCAGCGGGTTGCGACTCGACGCGAAATGCTCGACCAAGTCGGCGGTGCGGGTGACGACGATATGACGCGGTGTGGCGACGCCGGTGGTGTGCGCCACGTACTTCATCATCGGCTTCGCCGGGTCGTACAGCGCCGCCGACGGCCCGGTGAAGGGAAGGCCCAGCAGCTCCAGCGACTGGATCACGTCGATGGAAGGGATGTCCCAGTCGAGATAGCCTTCGCAAAGGTTGACGAAGATGTCGTAGCCGCCGCGGGCGCGCTCCTGGAGTTCGCGAAACACCGTTCGCTTGTCGAGGAAGACGTGGTCGACCGTCGCGCCGGGCAGGAGCGGTGCGAGGTCGCGTGGCGGATCGTAGTGGCGGTAGTCGACGGCAGACGCACTGTAGTCGGGCTGCAGGACGCACACCCTCAGGCCAGTCGTCATGCGACTCGTCGCACCACACCGGGCTCCGTGCGACGGGCGCGCTGCACGCGGCGATGCCGTCGCTGGGCGAGGCGCATCAACTGTGCGACCAGTTCGGAATACGTCACACCCGCCAGACGCAGGATGGCACCGATCGAGGTGAAGTTCTCGTCTTCGGACAGCCCGCACTGGGCGTTCACCTCGAGCACGTAGAGCGCACCCGTTTCCGCATCCTCGCGCAGGTCAACGCGACCGTAGCCCACGCCGCCCACCGCGACGTAGGCATCCCAACTGACGGCCTTGATGGCCGCGCGCCGCGTTGCCGGCACTTTCGCATACTCCCACAAGTACTGCCCCTCGGGCAACGGCGTTTCCTTGTCGTAGAACTCCCACAGCCTGTCGAACGACAGGAACTGTTCGGTGGGCGGCAGGTGGCGATTGAAGACACGCTCGATGGGCGGATAGACACGCCGATGCCGCGGGTCATTGTGGTCGCCCACGATGAACGTGGTGTACTCACGACCCGCCACGAACTCCTCGGCGATCAGTCCGCCCGACGCCAGGTCCCATCCGCGGTATCCGTTGGACAGCATCCTGACGCGGGTCTCGAGCTCCGTCGGCGTGTGCACGACATTCTCGACGCTGATGCCCAGGCTTCCCGCCGAGACTGCAGGCTTGACGATGAGCGGACGGCCCGGACGATGGAACGGCGCGTGCCAGTCGCCCTGCGACGGTTCAACGATCGACCACGGTGCCGTTGGCACGCCGGCGTTCTCGAACGCCCGCTTCATGTCGATCTTCGATGTGGTCAGGTCGAAGAAGGGGCGGTTGGAGCCGGTGTAGGCCAGTCCCGCGCGATCGAGCGCATCGATGACCGACAGCCCCGGCACGCCATGCAGCTCGTCGCCGTCGCAAAGGTTGATGACGCAGGTGACGCCTTCGCGCACCATCTGCTGCACAGTCGACTCGATGGTGGACATGGAGACGGGCTGCCAATGCCACGGCAGCCCGAGTGCAGCGAACGCCCGCGCGAACTCATCGCGGCCTTGTTCGAAGTCTCCATAGTACTGCAGGTGATCGTCGGCCAACGGCATGGTTGGCACCAGGACCCAGACAAGCGGGGACGGGAGTGCGTCCGCGTGATTCCGAGGCTGTGTCAGCATGGCACCATGCTATGGTCCAAGCGTTCGGCGCACAACCATCAAGTTCGACGCGCCGCGGCGAACCGGCAGGGCAGGGCGCGACGTCCACTTGCCGAGGTCTTGCAGTCTGTCGCGCACCGTCTCAATCTCCCGTCTCCCGTCTTGTCTCCCGTCTCCCCTCTCCAGTCTCCCGTCTGCAGCTCCCATGTCCACCGTCACCAAGCTCCTGGAGATCCTCGAACTCGAGCCGCTCGAGGTGAACATCTACCGCGGGCGAAACCGAGACCTCGGCACCGGTCGCGTGTTCGGCGGACAAGTGTTTGCCCAGGCGCTTGTCGCCGCGCGCCGGACGGTGGACGAGCCGCGCGAGGCGCATTCGGTGCATGGCTACTTCCTGCGGGCCGGTGACCTGGGCGCGCCGATCGTGTTCTTCGTTGACCGCCCGCGCGACGGCGGCAGCTCCACCAGTCGTCGCGTGACGGCGATCCAGCACGGCGAGGCCATCTTCCATCTCTCGGCATCGTTTCATGTCGCCGAGAACGGGCTCGGGCATCAGGGTGAGATGCCGCTCGTGCCGTCGCCGGATGCATTGCGTCCGGACCTGGAGGTCGTGCGCGAAAATGCGGACCGACTGCCGTCCGAGCTGCGCACCGTGCTGACGCAGGACCGGCCGATCGACTTTCGCGAAGTGCCGCAGGAGGCGCTGCCGCCGAGTACGTCACCGCGACGGGCGGTATGGTTTCGGACGATGGAGAAGCTTCCCGACGTGCCGATCATGCATCAAGCCATCCTCGCGTACGCCTCCGACTTCGGATTCCTGCCCACGTCGCTGATGCCGCACGCGGTGTCGTATCGCGATCCGCGCATCCAGATGGCCTCACTCGACCACACGCTGTGGATGCACCGGCCGTTCCGCGCCGACGAGTGGTTGCTGTACGTCATGGAGAGCCCGTCAGCCGCCGGCGCGCGCGGGTTCGTGCTGGGGCGGGTATTCACGCAGGCGGGCGAGCTGGTGGCGTCGGTTGCGCAGGAAGGCCTGATTCGACTGCGCGGGGAACTGCGGAACTGAACGAGGCTCAGTTGCGGCGAGGTGTTACTCAGCCCTAACGGAAGCTCAGTCGCACGACGCGTTCGAGATCGTTCGCATCGCTGGTGCCAACGACCACCGACTTCCCGTTGAGTACCGGAAACCGCGTCAGAAGATCGATGCTATTGGGCCACTCGGCGATGGCAATCCACTTGCCGTTGGCGTCGTACACGTCGGCCTCTCGCGGCTTTCCGTCCGTCGTCGAGCGCTCCACCCAGAGCTGCCCGTCCTGCGACCAGCGCAGCGCCACGATCGGCGGTTTGGCACTGGGCACGCCAAACGGCAGGTCCGCCTTGATCTCCCGAATCGAGCTGTCGGCCTTCTGCCGTTCGCGCGCCGAAAGAGGAACTGGCGCGACGGTTCGCTCGAGCGTGCGCAGCAACTGACCGTTCGGGCCGAAAATGCTGACCCGGTAGCGGGACCCTACGGCATCGGCGCGGACGCCGCCCGGGCCCATCGCGCGCAGCCACGCCGGACCGAACGGTTGCGGGTAGAACATTTGAGCCATGCCGATGACCTTGCCGTCACGGTCCTTCTGTTGCTGGATGACCTTGTACAGCGCCGCGAAGGCGCCCGGCGGAACGGGCAGGGTATCCACGCGCAGCACATCGCCGTTGGCACCAACGCGCACTCGCGTCGGCCTGAAGGTCTGCAGCTCCTTGTCAAAGAAGATGGATTCATCGAGCAGCTCCCCAGTCGCCGCGAACGTAATCGGTGACGGGCTGCCGCCGGTGAACGACCGGAGCGGCACGTTCTTCACGCTGGTCGCTGGCAGGCGCGCGACATCGATCGCTTGCATGCGGGCGTTGCCTTCGTCTCGAACCCAGAGCAGTCCGTCGGGCCCGATCGTGATGGTGGCAAGCTGCTTGAACTCCAGTGGTCCCGATCCGCTGCGCCCGATCCGTCCAAGCAACGCGCCGCTGCCGGAGAAGACGCGAACCTGGCTGTCCTGCCTGTCGGCGACGAAGATCCGACCCGACCTGTCGACGGCGAGGCCGGAGATCCTTCCGAAGTCGGCGCCGTCGGCCGCGTTCTCGCCGCCTATCGTCAGGTCGACGGTCCCGTTCCAACGTGGAGGCGTTGCCTGGGCCGCCTGCGCGTTCGCGATCGCGCCCGTGCGCGTTGAACCGCA
>CAZPON010000157.1:0-1927 GCA_964588045.1 uncultured Gemmatimonas sp. | reverse complement strand
CGCAGAGGAAACAGAGGGCGCAGAGTCTGCGAAGGGACATCACCTGCTGGTTCATGCTGCGTATCTCCGTGGCTACCCGCGCTCAGTGGTCCCGCGGTTTCAGTATCCCCGACTCCGGTCCACAGTGTACGCGGGCCGCTCCCCCCGTTCAATGGCCGCGAGGCACTCGAGGAAGCCCACCACCGCCCCCTCGTTGGTCGTCAGTCCGGAAATGTGCGGTGAGATCATCACCCGCGGATCGCTCCACAGCGGTGAACTCTCCGGCAGCGGTTCGACTTCGAACACGTCCAGCGCCGCACCGCGCAGCCAGCCCTTGTCGAGCGCCTCGGGCAGGGCCGACTCCTCCACCACGGCGCCGCGTCCCGCATTGAGCAGAATGGCACCGGTGCACCGCGCGAGGATGTCGCGCGAGAACAGGCCGCGCGTCTGCGCCGTGAGCGGCGTCGTGATGATGATCCACTCCGCAGCGCTCACCAGCGAGGGCAGGGCGTCGACCGCAGCGCGCTGAGGGAACACTGCGTTGTCGCCGCGACCTGAGCGCGAGACCCCGGTGACGTGTGCGCCCAGCGCCGAGAACAGGCGCGCGACATGGGTGCCGATATCACCCGTGCCAACCACCAGCACGCGCGAACCGTGCACCATGGGCGTTTCGCGCGGTGCCCACCGTCGCTGGCGTTGGGCGTCGTTGAGGTCGACCAGCTGCTGGGTGAAGGCGAGCGCGCGTGACAACGCCCACTCGGCGATGCGCGGTCCGAACGATTCCGACGTGCGCGTGAGCAGGATGTCGCGCGGCAATTCGTCGGGATACAGCCACGCATCCACGCCGGCGCCGGTGCAGTGCACCCAGCGGATGTTGCCCATGCTGCCGAGCGGCGGCCGGCGAAAGCCCATGTAGCTGTCGCCCCATGCGAGGTCGTCGGCGGTCAGATCCGTGTGGTGATTGCTGCGGACCTCGAGGTCGGGTCGGGCTTCACGCACCAAGGCGGCGAGCCCGGCGTGCGCGCTCGCGCCGATGACGAGATGTCGCGGCATGGGTCAACGCGCGATGGTGAGCGATGTGACGGTGATCACCCCGCCGCCATCGTTCTCGGGCGTACCGTACTTGACGCGGATCGGATAGCCGAGCGTCGCGTGGTACGACACCTCGAGCAGGTTCGGCCGGGTGCGTCGCTCGTTCTCGACAAAGTCGAACAGCCCGTCGATGGTGGGACGGAAGGTGAGTGGAACGGGTTGGCCCGTGGCCTCGACGCGGATGGCGGTGACCGCATTGTTGTTCACGATCACCTGCAGCGGATTCGCGAACTCCGCCACGCACTCGCACGAGTGCGCACTTACGTATGTGTAGTTCGTCGCGTGGTTGGTCGACCACCGCGCGCGATAGGTCTCGGGCGCCGTGGTGTTGTCACCGCAGGCTGCGGAACCCAGGAGCAGCGTCAGTCCGGCCACGAGGCGACGGCATGTGAGTATCTTTGGCATGTCTGTCTGGCGTGAACGAGGAAGGGATATCCTGAAGGTAAACACCGAGGCATCGTTGGCGAAGCAGACATGATACGGTTGGTGACCTGATTCACAGGCGTGTGGTTGTGCACCGTAGCAGGTTTGTACGGTCGTATTTCGCCGAGGACCAGCCGTGTCCGTCACATCCCCGGCCCCGCGGCGAGCCACTTGTCACACGTGGAGGTTGCATGTTTCGACGTCAGTTGACGGTGATGGCGGTGGTGGTTGCGCTGAGCGCCGCGCCCCTGCAGGCCCAGCTTGCCGTGACCATGACCGGCGGCGCCACCGTGCCGCTTGGTAACTTCGACAAGTATGCGAGTACCGGTTGGATCGGCACCATCGGCCTGATGGGATCCGTTGGCGACAAGGGGCTCGGCGTCGGCTTCGACGGCTGCGGCGAGTCCCGCCTCCGCTCGGTGCTGAGGCACGT
>CAZPON010000156.1:2469-8006 GCA_964588045.1 uncultured Gemmatimonas sp. | reverse complement strand
CCGGGCGATTGCTGCCAGTGGCGCCATCGGTCACGGTCCGCGATGCGCACGGAAACGCCGTTGCCGGAACCGTCGTCACGTTCGCGGTGGCAACGGGCGGCGGGAGCGTGATCAGCGGACGGCAAACGACCGATGCCGAAGGCGTCGCTGAAGCGGGCGGGTGGTTTCTCGGACTGACGCCGGGCGCGAACACGCTGACGGCATCGGCGGCCGGCGTGAGTTCCGTGACGTTCGCCGCATCCGGCACTGCGGGAAGTCCGGTATCGATGGTGGCGAATTCCGCCGTCTTGCAGACGGGTGAATCCGGAACGGCGGTGGCGGCGCGGCCGAGCGTGGTCGTGCGCGACCTTGTGGGCAATCCGGTATCCGGTGTGGCGGTGACGTTCACCGTCACGGGCGGCGGCGGTGCGGTGACCGGTTCGCCAGTCACGACTGACGCGGCGGGCATCGCGACCGTGGGGTCGTGGACGTTGGGCGTGGCAGCGGGTGCGAACACGGTGGTCGCGAGCGCGTCAGGACTGCCAAGCGTGACATTCGTCGCCAATGGTGGTGCCGGTGCGGCTGCCACCGTGGTGGGCATCTCCGCGTTGAGCCAGACTGCGGTGCAGGGCACCAACGTTGCCGCGCGTCCTGCGGTGCGTGTCACGGATGCCAACGGCAACCGGGTCGCCGGCGTCACGGTGGTGTTCGAGGTCACGAGTGGTGGTGGTACGGTGAGTGGTGCCACGCAGATCACCGATGCCGCGGGTGAAGCGTCGGTCGCTGCCTGGACACTGGGCAACCTGGCGGCGCCGAATACGGTGACGGCAACCGTGAGTGGTTCGGGCATTACGGGGAATCCGGTGACGTTCACGGCGCAGTCGGCGACAACCATTGCCATCACGCAGCAGCCGCCTGCCACGACAACGCTCGGGACGACGTTCCCCATCACTGTGCAATTGCGCGATGCAGGAGGGGGGGCTGTGCCGCTGGCCGGTGTTCCGCTCACCATCGGCATTGCAACGGGTGGTGGAACACTGGTTGGCGTCCCCACCCTGCCGACGGGTGTGTCGGGCGCGGTGACGTTCACCATCAGCGTTACCGGCACCGCTGGAAGTCGCACCTTCACCATCACCGGCGCCGGACTCGCCAGCGCGACGACCACCTCCATCAACGTCACGACACCATGAACCACACGATGATCTCCTCACAGGCGATGGGGCATGGTCGGCGCGTTTCGGTGCTCATCACGCTGGGCCTGGCCCTGTTCGCCCTCACGGCCGGCGCGCAGGCGGCGCCCACATCGGTCATTGTCGGTGCCGACAGTTGGCGTCTCGGTGCGTCGGTGGGCGTGTTCGCTCCGCGTGCACCGATCGTGGTCGCGGTCGCTGGCGGACAGGACACGCACCTCGACGCGGCATCGGCGTTCGCGCTCGACGTGCAGTACAACTGGTCGCCGTTGTTCGCGACGTACGGCAACGGACTGGCGAGCGCCACATCACTCACCCGTGGCAGTTCGCTGCGCCCGTCGACGGGACCGTCCGATCAGGTCACGGTGCTTGGCGGAACGATCGGCGCGATACTCAGCCCCAAGTGGCTGGGCGAAGTCATACGCCCGACGCTGCGTGTCGGTGTCGGATACAAGGGCTACCTGTTCGACCTGACGGATGTCGAGTCGCAGTGGCGCACGAGCGGCGACTTCGGGCTGGGTTTCCGTGCGGGCACGTCGGGGCCCATCGAGGTTTCGACCGAACTGCGCTACCTCCCCAGTTCGTTCGACCAGGGGAAGCTGCCGTTGCGCGGCGTCGTGCCGCAGGCGCAGCGACAGACCGACCTGGTGTTCGGCATTGGAGTCAGCGTGCGACCCTGAGCCGCATCGGTGTTGGATGCAGAACGAGGGCATCGGCTTTGGCCGGTGCCCTCGTTTCTGTCGGGACGTCGCGCGACTACGGAATCGTGGTGTTCACGACCACCGCGGCGGCGGTCAACGCAACGTAGCCATCCAGCCGGCCCGCAGTGGCTTCCTGTACCACGACGGTGGGGATCTTCGACTTGTCGGCGAGATTGACCTGCAGGAACGCCGCGGGCTCCTCGGTGAGCGCCAGGAAGAAGAACGTCGTGTCGGCGACGGTTTGCTGGAACAGGATGCGCGCATTGCCACGCACGCTCGGGCTGGAGATGCCGGTGCCGCTCACGCGCAGGCGCACGGCGGCCAGGCCGGCTGGTGCTGCGGTGACCGAAAGCACGGCAGTCCCCGACGTCACACCGCCGGTGGGCGGTGGTGCGACGTCGGTGGGCCCGTCGTCACCGCTGCACGCGCTCAGCAACAACGCGGTGGCAATCGTCGCCAACGCGAATCGGTGCGCCGACATGGGTCGATTCATGATGAGGTTCACTGAGGCTGTGGAGGACGTGGGGTGGCTCGAGTCGGACGACTGAGCGTGCTTGGCGCGGCCATCAGTTGTGCCGACAGTATCGATGACAGCGTCTGGCCCGTGCGATCGAGGTGTGCAAGGAGATCGCCCAGGTTGAAGACGCCGTCGGCGTTGCCGGTGCGGTCGAGCAATTCGCGATCGGCGAGCGACAAGCCAGTGCCGGTGAGCAGGTCGCGCGCGGCAAGGGTGCCATCGATGGTGCGCACCGGCGAGAACGTGGCGCGCAGGTCCTGCGTTTCTCCGAACGGAATGGAGCAACCGGCGCGTCCGGTGCAAGCGCCGCTCCATCCCGTGAATCCGGACGTTGCTGCCGGCACGGCGGCGACCTTCTCCGTTGTCGGCAATTCACCGGTGCAGGTCACCTGCGGCGTGCCGGCGGCGAGTGAGCACAGGGTCGCACCGGTCGTCAGGCGAACGACGCTTCCGGCCGATCCCTCGATGATGATGCGAATGACGCGTGGCGGCGGCGCCACCGCCGTGAAGACGACACCGCTCGTGTTGTTCTCTTCGCTGGCTTCATCGATGGCGTTCGCGGGATCGAGCACCAACTGGGCCGAGTGATTGCCCGCCGTGTACGGTCCGACGTTGTTGGCCGTGACGGTCGCACTCTCGCCCGAGGCGAGGCTTTCGATGATCCCGTTGCTGACGGTGGTTCCATCGATCCGGAGCTGCCAGGTCACCATGCCCGCCGTCGCATTGCCGGCGTTGAGCAGGTTGGCCGTCAAGGTCACCGGCTGCGTGGTGAGCGGGCTCTCCGGCGAGACGATGACGGTGCTGGCCACGAGGTCGGCGGTTCCGGCCGGACTGGCCGTGAACGTGCGACTGCTCGTGTTGTTGGATTCACTCGATTCGACGATCACGTTGGCCGGATCGACCACCAGCCGCGCCGTGTGCTCCCCGGTGGCGTACGGACCGACGTTGGCGGCGTTGACCACGACGGTCTCGCCTGCGTTGATACTCGCGATCGTGCCGCTGCGCACGACCACGTTGTCGACGAGGAATTGCCAGGGCACGTTGGTGGCCGTTCCGGAGCCGGCATTGCGCACGTCGCCGCTCAACGTGAACGGCACCGTGGTGAGCGGACTGGCCGGCGTCACCGTCACCGTGCCCGCCACCAGGTCCACCGCACCCGTCACACCCACGGTGAAGGCGTGTGAGCGGCTGTTGTTCACTTCACTCGATTCGACGATGGCGTTCGTGGGATCGACCAGCACTTCGGCCACATGCTGTCCGATGCCGTACGGTCCGAGGTTGTTCACGCCCACGGTTGCGCTGGCGCCAACCGCGAGGTTGCCGATCGTGCCGCTCGCCACCACGGCGCCGTCGACGAGGAGCCGCCATCCCACATCAATGGCCGCGATATTGCCTTCGTTGGTGACGATGGCCGACAGCGCCACGCGTTGCGTGGGAAGCGGGCTGCCTGGTGTCACGGTCAACACGCCGGCCACCAGGTCGGCGGTTTCCGTCGCGCTGGCCGTGAACGCCCTGACGCTCACGTTGTTCGCTTCGTTGCTCTCCGGAATCTTGTCGGCCGGATCGAGCACCAACTGTGCCGTGTGACTGCCCAGCGGGAACGGCTTGGCGCTGAGCGTGCTCACGGTGGTCGTCGCTCCGGCGGGAAGCGTCGCAATGACGCCGGCGTCGATCACGGCGCCATCCACCTTCAACTCCCACTCGATGCTCTGCGCCGGCACCGCGCTGGCGTTGGTCACGTCGGCCGTGAACGTCACCCGCTGCGATGTCAGCGGATTGGTCGGCGACATCGTCAACGCACCGGCCACGACGTCGACCGTTTGCGCCGTGTTCACGGTGAATGCCCGGCTGCTGGTGTTGTTGCCTTCGTTGGCCTCGGCGATGGTGTTGAGCGGATCGAGTACGAGCTGTGCACCGTGTCCGCCCAGCGCATATGGACCGAGGTTGCTTGCGCTGACGGTCGTGCCGGCGCCTGCCGCGAGGCTGGCGATGGTTCCGCTGCCAACCACGACCCCATCGATCCTCAGCTGCCACGCCACGTTGGTTGCCGGGCCGTTGCCGATGTTGTTGACGGCTGCGCCCAACGCGATGAGCTGTGTGGTCAGCGGGTTCGGGGGCGACACCGACACCGCGCCTGCCACCAGGTCGGCCTCGAGGACGTCGAAGCTGGCGCTCGACACGATGGTGACACCGGGTGCGCCGAAGCTCAGCGTGTGCGCACCGGCGCCGATGATGGCGAGGTTGGCGAACGTGGCCTTGCCGTTGGCGTCGGTGAGCGCCGTGACCGTACCCGTCAGCGTTCCGGCGCCGCTGGTCTTCGCAGCCGTGACGACGACACCGCTCTGGAACACGACGGCGTTGGACGCGTCGCGCAACTCGACGGCCGGTTGCGTGGCCAGTTCCAGGCCGCTCACCGCGCCGGCCGGCTGCGTCGCCATTGCCAACTGCGTCGGCGTCGTGCCGGGCACGGTGAAGCTGGCCGACGTGGCCGGCGTGAGCGCGCCCGACGTGAAGGTCAGCGTATGCGGGCCGGTGCCCGTGACTACGAGGTTGGTGAACGTCGCGACGCCATTCACGGCCGCCACGCTGGTGGTGCCACTCAACACGCCGCTGCCCGTGGCGATCGTTGCGATGACGCTCGCCGTGCTCGTTGTCGGATTGCCGCCCGCATCGCGAATCGCCACGACCGGTTGCGTCGCGAAGACCACGCCGGTGAGTGCACCACCCGGTTGCTTCGTCACGACAAGTTGCGTCGGGACGCCCGAGCTCACGGTGAAGCTGGCGCTGGTGGCCGCGGTGAGTGCGCCCGACGTGAACGTCAGCGTGTGCGCACCGGCGCCGGTGATCGCCAGGTTCGTGAACGTCGCCATGCCGCTGGCGTCGGTGGTCGCCGTGAGCGTTCCGGTGAGCGTGCCTGGACCGCTGGCCTTGGTTACGGTCACGACAACACCGGCCTGTGGCACGACGGCGTTTGCCGCGTTGCGCAGTTCCACCGCTGGCTGCGTGAGGAACGCCGCACCGCTGGCCGCGCCATCCGGCTGCGTGACCATGACCAGTTGTGTCGCCGCCGAGCCGGCCGTGACATTGAAGCTCGCGCTCGTGGTTGCCGTGAGCGCTCCCGACGTGAAGGTCAGTGTGTGCGGTCCGGAA
>CAZPON010000156.1:0-2459 GCA_964588045.1 uncultured Gemmatimonas sp. | reverse complement strand
TTCACTGCGGCGACGGTTGTCGTGCCAGTGAGCGTGCCGCTGCCGCTGGCGATTGTTGCCGTGACCGACGCCGAGCTGTTGGTGGGATTGCCACCGACATCACGAATGGCGATGACGGGTTGCGGTGTGAGCGCGGCGCCGCTTGGCGCGCCGCCCGGCTGCGTGGTCACCGCCAGTTGTGTCGGCGTGCCGCTCAGTGTGACGGTGAAGCTGGCACTGGTGGCCGCCGACAGTGCACCCGACGTGAAGGACAGCGTGTGCGGACCCGTTCCGGTGATGGCCAGGTTCGTGAACGTGGCCTTGCCGGCGGCGTCGGTGGTTGCCGTGACGGTTCCCGACAGCGTGCCGGTGCCGCTCGCAATCGCCGCCGTAACGGTGGCGCCGCTCTGCGCCACCACCACATTCGCGCCATCGCGCAGTTCCACCGCCGGTTGCGTGGCGAAGGCGATGCCGCTCACGGTGCCACCCGGATGCGTCACCATCACCAGTTGTGTAGGCGCGACGGCCGTGACCGCGAAGCTGTTGCTGGATGCGGGCGTGAGTCCGGTCGACGTGAACGACAGCGTGTGCGCACCGGTTCCGGTGACGACGAGATTGGTGAACGTGGCCACACCGTTCACCGCGGCGACGGTGGTCGTGCCGGTCAGTGTGCCGCTGCCCGTGGCAATGGCCGCTGTGACCGATGCGGTGCTGGTGGTGGGATTGCCGACCGCATCGCGAATGGCAATGACGGGTTGTGTGGTGAGCGCAACGCCGGACGTGCCGCCGCCTGGTTGCGTGGTCACGGCCAACTGTGTGGGCGTGCTGGCCGTGACGGCGAAGCTGGACGAGGACACCGCGACGAGCGCGCCCGACGTGAACGTCAGGGTGTGCGGTCCGCTGCCGGTGATGGCGAGGTTGGTGAACGTCGCCCTGCCCGACGCATCGGTCGACGCGGTGAGCGTGCCGGACAACGTGCCCGTTCCGAACGCGAGCGCAGCGGTCACGATGACGCCGCTTTGCGACACCACCGTATTCACGTCATCACGCAACTCCACCGCCGGCTGGATCGCGAACACCGCGCCGCTCAGGGCACCACTCGGCTGCATCGCCATGGCGAGGCGAGTCGGCGCACCGACCGAGACGGTGAAGCTCTCACTGGTGGCGTCCGTCAACGCGCCAGCGGTGAACGTCAACGCGTGTGCGCCGCTGCCGCTGATCGACAGGTTGGTGAAGGCCGCCCTGCCGGAGGCGTCCGTCACCACGGTGATCGTGCCAGCCAGCGCGCCACTGCCGGTGGCGATTCCTGCCGTCACCGGTACGCCGCTTTGCAGCACCGCGGCGTTGGCACCGTCACGCAGCTCAACGATCGGTTGGGTCATGAACGCGACGCCGCTCACCGCACCACCCGGTTGCGTCAGGACGGACAGGTGCGTGGGCGGCGACGCACTCACGTTGAAGCCGGCACTGGTGGTGGTCGTGAGCGCGCCCGACGTGAACACAAGCGTGTGCGCGCCCGTGCCCGTGATGGCCAGGTTGGCGAACGCGGCCTTGCCCGTTGCGTCGGTGACGGTCGACAGCGTGCCGGACAGGACGCCGGTGCCGCTGGCGATCGCTGCGGTGACGGTGACGCCACTCTGCAGGACGGCCGCGTTCGCGCCGTCGCGCAGTTGGACGGCCGGCTGCGTGGTGAAGGCCACACCGGATGTCGCACCACCAGGCTGCGTCGCCATGGCGAGTTGCGTGGGGGCCGTGGCGGTCACCGTGAAGCTCGCACTCGTTGCCGCCGTGAGGCCGGTCGATGTGAACGTGAGCGTGTGCGCGCCGGTGCCGGTGACCACGAGATTGGTGAACGTCGCGACGCCGTTGACGGCCGCAACCGTCGTGGTGCCGCTCAACACGCCCGTGCCGGTGGCGATGGCTGCGGTGACGTTGGCGGTGCTGCCCGTGAGGTTGCCGCCGGCGTCGCGAATGGCGATGACCGGTTGCGTCGTGAGCGCGACGCCGGTGACAGCGCCGCCCGGCTGTGCCGTGACCGCGAGTTGCGTCGCGACACCGTTGGAAACGGTGAAGCTGGCCGACGTGGCCGGTGTGAGTCCGGTGGACGTGAACGTCAGCGTGTGCGCGCCGATACCGTTGACCGAGAGATCGGTGAACGCTGCCACACCGTTGACCGCGGCCACGGTGGTGGTGCCGGCCAACGTACCGGTGCCGCTGGCGATGGCCACGGTGACCGACGCGTTGCTCGCGGTGACGTTGCCGCCGGCATCGCGAAGGGCAATGACCGGCTGTGTGGTGAGCGCGGTACCGGTGACGGCGCCCGTCGGCTGCGTGGTGAGAAACCCTGAAGGCAGCAGCCAAACGGGTGGCCTTGGTTTCCACTTGGGGCATGCAGTAGCCCTTTGACCAAGATCAGGCAAAGCCAGCGCGCTTGGATTACCCTTATCAATGCAGGCAGAAACCTTCGACATCCGTTCGGG
>CAZPON010000155.1:0-8013 GCA_964588045.1 uncultured Gemmatimonas sp. | reverse complement strand
CGAGTACCCTTCCGCCTCCTGTCGCGAACGGGGTGGTTGGTGTCGTGACGGACACGGCGGGAGTTCCGCTCGATCAAGTCGACGTCTTCATCGCCCAGTTGCGTCGTCGCACGCGCACGTCACGTGATGGAAGATTCCAGTTCGACGGTGTTGCACATGGCGACTATGACGTAACCGCACGTCGTATCGGTTCGGCCGCGGAAACGAAGCGCGTGAGCGTGGGGACAGAGGGTGCTGCTGTGCATTTCATGCTTGGCGATATCGCACCTCGCCTAATGCCCGTACTCACGACGGCAACTGAAGGTGGACTCCGCGGGGTAATCGGAGACACATCCTACCGCGCGTTGGAGAATGTGGAAATCAACGCCATTGGAACGGGAAAACAGGCGCGGACGGACTCCGCTGGCCAGTTTTTCCTTCCGCTTGCGCCAGGACAGTACATGCTGCGGGTAAATAGACCGGGGTTTGCGCAGCAAGTCATCGGCGTCACTATCCCCAAAACGGAAGGACGGCGGATGGCTGCCTGGCTCGTACCCTCGAATGGGAATGAGACCCCGCTTCTCAATAGCGCCCTGTTCGACATGAACCAGCGTCTGATCCGAGAGCGTGGCATTGGGGCCCGGTTCGTTACCAATGCGGACTTGGCAGAGTCGAACGCGTATGACCTGCGGGAGTATGCGCGGAGAATTGCTCCGGGCACCATTACTGATGATTGCCTTGTCGATGTGGTCGGCAAGAACGGCGAATTCGAGATACCGTTGTGGACGCTGACGTCGTCAGAAATCGAGTTTGTCGAGCTGTACCTGCCCTCAGGTCGCTTCGCGCCAACAACGACAAGTCTGAGGGGAAATCCGACAGCATATGGAACTGGCACCAGTTTGCGTCCGGGTGCCAGGGCCGAGTGCGGCAATCTTAGGATCATCGTGTGGTTGCGACAATAGCCACCGCGACAAGCGGCCTCATTGCAGACGATATCGAGGCGGCACTACGGCTGCTTACACACGAAGGTCGGGCGGTTCTGGCGAAACCAGCGCATCGTGTGCGCGATGCTGCCATGTCGTTCGCGGACGCACAACGCGACAGTTTGATGCGTCAGTGGCCCCACGTCAGGTCATTCGCGGCAATGACTTGTCAACTACGCAGTCAGTTGGGCTGATCGACGACGCGACCTACTGGGGGATTTTGGGTGGCCGCCGGGGGAATACCCGGCGAACAAGAGTCTATAACGCGCTGTTCGGCACGAGTCGAAGCTTCGACCGCTCCTCGGCCAGAGGGCTCTGCGCGAGCACCGCATCGACCATAGCCTCAAAGACCGCACGCACGGCGCCACCGGCGCGCAGTACCTTGGGCGACAGCTTCGTATATCGCTGGATCTGGTTGCGCAACGCACAGGGCGAGGAAAACTGCAGCAACACAGACACCTGCGCCGCCGAACGGCCTGGCTCGTCCAAGTAGTAGGCGGCAACCAGGAGCCGCGCCCACCCCGCGATCCACTGCGGGCTCGGGAGGTGATGTGTCTCACAGTACTTGCGGAAGGTACGCTCGTGCATGCCCGCAATCGCGGCCATGCGCGGTATCGACAGCGGCTCGTGCGCATGCCACAGCATCATCCGCAACAGCGTAGTGAACGGGTCCGGAAGTACGCGGTCGCTGGCGCGCCAGATTCGGCGGACCATCGTGTCCCGATGACACTGGCTCAGTGCGTGCCGAAACGAGCTGCGCGACAACTGACCATTCAGCACCAGCACCTCGGTCACCCCACGCCGACCCAGCGCCAGCAGGGCATCCGGGCTCGAGACCGGCGGCGCATACAGTGCTAAGACAGGGGCGTGAGGGAATCGCGACCGCAGCTGACCGAGTTGTTCCGCGAAAGATTCACCCCGACCAGCGGGCACCGGGATCACCAGACACGGCTCGTGAAACGCGCTCAACGCGGCCTCCGCGTCAGCGAACGTCTCCACGGCCACCGTGGACGACGAGGGAAGTGGCGACAGCGCGAGCAACTCGCGGCGGACCGCGTCGGCGACACCGACGAACATGACAATGCCTGGCAACGCTTCCTGGATGGGGAAGGATCGCATCAGCACATGGGCGATTGGCCCGACGCCACGTTGCGAACGCTCATCGTCTCGCGTGCAGCCCGTCGAGGCATGCCGTATGGATCTTCGCAATCAGGCGGCGCGCCTCCGGCGTTGGCCGGGTGCCGCGCTGGGGGGCTCCGTCGACACCGACAGGTGTTGCGGCGAGTGCGCGGCTATCCTGACCGGCGCCCACTGCGCGCATCCGCTCGATACGAAACTGCAGTTCGAAAAGCTTGGACTCCTCCGCCACGGACCGCGCGGCAGACAGCCGCCGATCCCACTCTGCCCAGTCCTGAGAGTGTTCTGCGATCGTCGCCAAGCCAATCAAGAGCGCCGCGCCATCAAACGGGTCCGTGGTGGACTCGAGGAGCGTCTTCGCTTCCTGGCGATAGCCCTCCAGCACTTGATCGAACTGCGGCGGCGATGGCGACCTGCGCACGGCGATGTAGAGGCGAATCGCACCGAGCAGTGCCGGCGTTCTGATCCGTGCGTGCGTTGCGGCGTGCAGGACTGTTTCGAATGCATGGAGGGCCGCAGCCCCGTCGCCCACTTCTTCTGCGATCTCGGCCATGGAAAGGACGAGTTCACTGCGACGGAAGTCCGCCTGATCAAGGGATTCGAACGCATACCACACGTTGCGCAACGCCTCGGAGAATCTCCCCTTCTTTCGGGCGGAGAGCGCAATCAGCTGGTGCACGGGCACGCGATAGAGGCTACCGAGGTCGGGGTGGTGGGCGAGCAAGGCTCGGCATCGCCGCAACACCGCCGGGTGATTGCCGCGCATAGCGGCCAGCAGGGCCAGTCCAATCTGCGCTTGCGCCAGCGCCTCCGTAGCGCGCTGCTTGCGACCGATGCGCGCCGCTTCGCGGTAACATTCCTCAGCGTCTTCGAGATGTCCCGCCAGCCGTGACAACCGGCCGCGCCGCGCCCAGATCATCCCGCGCATTTCCCACGCCGGGGGGGTCGATGGCGTCATCGTCCCACGCGTCGATGTCCTGTGCAATTCCGTGTCGTCCGAGATCCGACTCTCCAGCGCGTTCAGGACCATCCGCGCCAGTGGCACATCGCGTGCGAGTTCGGCGAGAGCGGCAACACCCATCCAATACCCAAACGCTGTCGCGCGCATCGGATCGCTCATTTGAGGTGGCAGCGTGCGCAGCGCCTCGGCGGAGCGCTGCATGGCATGTGGAGAAGGATGGACGATGGCGTCACCGTTCAGCAGCTCGCCCACGCAGAGAGCGAGAGCCATTCGCTCAGCGGACAGGGGCGGCGATTCGCCCGCATCGTCAGTCGTCTGCGAGACAGTCGGTGCGGTGCGGAGCCAATCTCCCACCGTCTCGACGGGAACGGGCAGCACGTTCGGTGATGTCGGGGACACGCGCATCGTAAGGGTACTGCGATGAGATCCGTGAATATCGGGCGATCTGCTCGCTTCCAGTGTTGCGAGACATTGGCCAATTCGCAACTGCCTGTGCCGCACGACGCTACATAATCGGCCCACTCTCACCAGCCGCCGGTGTAGCGTCCGTGCCGACTGGTGTTGGGCTGGTTCGCGAACAGCTCGTTACGGTGAGAGCATCTCTCACCAGGAGTTGCCGAGATGAACGCAAACCCGAAACAGAGTTCGCGTGGGACCCGCAGTTGGCGTGTTTGGGTGGTACTGACAGCAGTCGTCGTGTCGTTGGCGGCGTGCCGCACGACCGACCTGACCAGCCCGAATGCCGAGCTGCAGATACCGAAGGCACGCAAGACGGGATTCATTTGTGTCCGCGATAACGGTCCCGGAGTACCCGCGGACACGACCGAGACGGACGAAAACGGAAGTTGTGGGTACGGCTACGACGTCCTCCCGTGGTGGTGATGCATACGGCCAGCGCACATGCCATGCGCGCTGGCCGTACGTCCCCATGTAACAGCTCGATGGCCGGCGGCGGTCGAGACGCTCCGAGAACTCCCCGGCCTGAGTACCCGACTCAGGGGAAGTGAAACTGAATGGTGCCTTCGCGCCCTCATCCCCTGGCCGGCCAACTGTCGCGTTAGATTCGTGCCATGCACATCTCCGAAACCATCAAGTCCCGCCGCTCGATCAAGCGATTCGCCGAGCGCCCGATCACCCCGCAGGAAATCGAGACCCTGCTCGAGGCGGCCGTACTCGCGCCGAATCATCACCTCACGCAACCGTGGCGCTTCTACGTGCTCGGCCCCGAGGCCCGTCATGGCTACGGCCTCGCACTCGGCGACCGCAAGGCGCGCAAGATGGAGGACGCCACCGCAGCACAGGCCGTTCGCGCGAAGGTGGCCGATGAACATCGCGCGTTGCCGGCGATGATCGCCGTGGCCGTCGTGCACAACGACAACGCCGAGATCCGCGAGGAAGACTACGCCGCGGTCATGATGGGCGTCGAGAACCTGTCGCTCACCGCCGTGTCACTTGGCCTGGGCACGCACCTCAAGACCGGCGCCATCATGAGCGATCCGGCGGCGCGTGCAGTGGTCGGCGTTCCCGAGAACGAGCGCATCGTGGCGATCGTGAACGTGGGCGTTCCGCTCGAGCCGCCGAGCGCCGCTGGCGCGGCGCCGGCGGCTGAGCTCACCACTTGGGTGCCGTAGCCCCACTTTGCAATATAACAGCAATTGCTTTAGTTTAGAGGACTTCATATGATTAAAGTAGCCCTGTAATCGCCCCCTCATCCTCTGGCCAATGCCGATTCGCCACGACAACCCATTTCGGATCGGCGGGACCGTCCGCCATCCGTTCTTTACGGATCGGGACGATGAGCTGGCCTTGTACACGCGGCGCTTGCGGGAGCCGGCTCAGAAGACACTGGTCTCGGGCCCGCGCCGCATGGGAAAGACCTCGACGCTGGAGAACGCGGTTGACGCGGTGAATCAGGCGGGAGGGCACGCCTTCATGGCGGATCTGTCCACCGTGACCACCGTCGCGGACATGACAAACCGCATCCTGCTGGGGGCGACAAAGGCTGTGGGAAAGCGATGGACCTCGTTCGTGCCGGACATGATCGGACGACTCCGGGCGTCGGTGAAAGTGGCGGCCGATCCCGCGACGGGCCTCCTCGTGCCCAGCGTGGAACTCGGCGCTCGCACCGACGCGACCGAGGCCCAGCAGGCAACCCTCGCCGATGTGCTCAACGCGCTCAACACACTGGCCGAGGAGCGGAAGGTGACCCTCGGCCTCGTCTTCGATGAGTTTCAGGAGATCAATCGGCTGGGCGGCGAGCAGAATGAGTGGCACCTGCGTGGCACCATGCAGCACCACCAGCACCTGAGCTACATCGCCGCTGGATCCAAGCCCACAATGCTACGGGCAATGACCGGGAGCGGGCGCGCATTCTACCAAATGTTTGACCTTGCCACGTTCGGCCCCATCGAGCCGCTGCACATGGCGCGGTGGATCGACACGCGACTGGCCGAGGCCGGCCTCCATCCCGACGGCGTCGGAGCCCTGTGCGTGGCGTTCGCGGGCGCCCGAACCCGGGATGTGGTGCGGCTCGCGCGGAAGTGTGCGGACCGGGCGTCGGACGGCGACGCGCTTGGCCGCGACGCCGTGGTGGCCGCATTTCGCGAGATCGTCGACGAAGACGCGGATGCTGTCTACGCGTGGTGGCTCGGGCTCTCGGCACCACAGCAGAACGTACTGCGCGCCGTCGCCGGGACCGCGAACGGCCTCACGACGGGCGCGGTGCGGCGCCTGTTCGGGATGGGGGCGTCGGGTACCATGACCAACGCGGCCAAGGCGCTCGTCGACGACGGGCGCCTGATCAAGACCACCACCGGCAGCGGCTACGCGTTCGACAATCCGTTCGTGCGCGGCTGGGTGGTCCAGCACGCACTGCCCGATCTGGGACTCCGGGAGGAAATTGTGTTCGCGGCGAACACCACAGGCGAGTATGACGCCCTGCGGCGGCAAACGTCCTCACCACACGTTCAGCACCGGCAAGGTTGATGTCGGAGACGACCACCTTGACGCCGCTGTTCGCGAGTCGCTTCGCGATGGCTTCGCCGAGTCCCGAGCCGCCGCCCGTTACGAGCGCCACTTTGCCTTCGAATCCAGTCATGTCCACTCCTTGTCGGATGTCGTGGTGTGATGCAGCGAGGCGCTTCAGGCGGCCGTGTGAAGCGGGCGGACTGTCGGCGCACGTTCGGCAACCGTGTCGCGACCCCGCGCACGCAGCGCGTCGAGCGAGTACCGGCCTGCTCCGGAAACGGCGAGCGCGCTGGTCGCGCCAAGGAGCGCGAGCGGGAACTCGATGCCGCTCGGGGCGAAGAATCCGCCAGCGAGGTGCACGAAACCGATGGCGCCGAGCATCGTCATCGCCAGTCCAAACCCGGCAAGGCGAGTGAAGAGGCCGAGCATCAGGGCGACACCACCGATCAGCTCGACGAGTCCCGTGGCAGGCCCCGCGATGCCTGGCATGGGGATGCCCATCTGGGCGAAACCTCCCGTCACACCGGCGACGCCGTAGATGAAGAGCTTCTGCGCCCCGTGGGCGACGAAGATGGCGCCGGTGGTGGCGCGGAGGAGCGCGAGGCCGAGGTCGGCCCGGTTGACGGCGTTCAGGGAGTTGGATCGCATGGTGTTCTCCAGAGAGAGTGAGGTATAGCTGGTTTCGGAGTGAAAACGCTGAGTGTTACAACACCTAACAGAGCAAGAAAAAGATCAGTCCGGGACTCGTGCGAGGCTCACCAATTCGATAAGCGACCGCAGCTGCGCTTCATTCAGATGGCCCAACTGTCGCGCATGGGCCGCGGCGACATCCTCGTCGAGCGCATCGACCAGGGCGCTGCCGCGTTCGGTGAGCGTGGTGCTCACCTGCCGACGGTCTGTGGCGCTGCGCACCCGGTGCACGAGGCCGGCTGCCTCCATCCGATCGAGGAGCCGAGTGACGTCCGGCATGCGGGTGATGAGCCGATCGCGTATCTCGTTGCGGCAGAGGCCCTTCGGCCCCGCCCCGCGGAGTATCCGCAGGACGTTGTACTGGGTCAGCGAGAGGCCACGCGGTCCGACCACGCGGTCGAGACCGTCGCTCAGCACGGCTTCGGTTCGGACCAGGTTCAGGAAGGCCTCTTCCTCGAGGCTCCGGAACCCCCTGCCTTGCCGCAGTTCTTCTTTCAGGGACGTCATGGACCAATTATAGGTGTTAGAACACCTAGTGTCAAGACCCGTAGCGGCTCCTTGGTGAGGGACTCCAGATACGCCCTCATCTACTGGCCCGGCGGACCGGCTTTCACCGCTTCGGCGACAAACTGGGCGAACGGGCCGATGTCGTTGCCGGCGCTCGCCGCGTCCAAGGCTGCCATGTACCGGTCGCGCCAGTCCACCCGAATGATGGTCCATGGGTAGCCGCCGGAGGCGAACATGGCGTTCATCAGGAACCGACCCATGCGGCCGTTGCCGTCCATGTACGGGTGGATGAACACGAAGCAGAAGTGGCCCAGAACGGCGCGGACGGCGGCCGACGGCTCCTCGGCGATGAGGTCGAAGAGCGCAGGCATCATCTCTCGCACGGCCTCGCGCGATGGCGGCACATGCGTGGCGTTCTTGATGTAGACGGGCGCGTTCCGGTAGCCGGCGAGGTCGGCGGCCGAGAGGATACCAGCGGTGACGCTGGGGCCGACGAGCTCGCGATACCAGGTGCCGTGCTCGGCGCGCGCGACGTCGCCGGGGTTCTCCGCAGCGAGGATCCGGCGGAGCGACTGCTGGACGGATTCGAAGGCGCGCCAGTAGCCGTGGGCTGCCATGGCGTTCCGGGCGTCGGCGTCCCTGGCGTGGTGCTCGGGGTTCCATGCACCAGAGGCGACGCGTTCGATGAGCGCGTCGGTGACGCGATAGCCTTCGATGGACAGGGAGTTGTAGGCGTCGGAGACATAGCGCTCGTCGACCTGCGCCAGATAGCCGGCGCCCTGGTTCTCG
>CAZPON010000154.1:0-8078 GCA_964588045.1 uncultured Gemmatimonas sp. | reverse complement strand
CAGCCGGGGTCGGGGAGCGGTTCGGGGCGGGGCTGGGCGTCGGGTTTCAGTGTCGGCACATTGCCAGTTTAGTGTGGACTAAACTTTGCCGCAAGAGGGATGGAGGGTTGAGCAACAGCCAGGGTTGAGCCAACCGAAGGGGTGAGGGGTGAGGAGCGAGCCGACGAGGGTTGACTGCGTTTCCGCGCGTGCACTTGCGGGCGTACAGTCAACCCTCGTCGGCTCGCTCCTCACCCCTCACCCCTTCAGTTGGCTCAACCCTGGCTGTTGCTCAATCCTCATCCCTCAATTCCCGCCCGCGGTTCCATCCCGCCTCGGATCCGCCACCCCGATGCGCTTGCCGTCCTTCCGCACGAACACCGCGTGCACACCGCCGAACGCAATGTCCGCCACGCGACTGAGCGGGTGATATCCGCGCGTCACCAGTGCCTGATACACGCCGGGGGCAAAGCCCGGCTCCACTTCCACGTCCTTGACTGACGCGCTGGCGTGAATGCGCGGGGCTGCGAGCGCAATGCCGGGGTCCTCGCCAAACGCCAGCATACGCAGCGTGACCTGCACGATTGACGGCTGGATGTACTGCGAACCCGCCGCACCCACCACGAGGCGCACGGCGCCTTTGTCGAGCACGATCGTGGGCGCCATGGTGGTGTTGGCAAACCGATTCGTGCCGCGCGTGCGCGCGTCGAAGTTGCTGGCCGACGAGTTGAGGAAGAAGCCGTCGGTGTACACGCCCGATCCGAACAGCACGCCTACTGTTGTGGTGGCCGAGACTGCGTTGCCGTCGGCGTCCACGATTGCCATGTGCGACGTCAGGCTTTCGTTCACCCCGGCATCGGCGCCCGCGTCGTCCGAGCCGGCGGCGCGCGTCGCCGCCGGGTACGGATCGAGCGTTGCACACGATGCCGGCGCCGCCGCGCTGTCGAAGGGCCACGGGTCGCCGGCCCGTGCCGTGTCCATGAGCGCGCCGCTCACGAGGCTCGCGCGCGACCTCGCGTAGGCCGCGCTGGTCGTACCGCGCGCCGGAACCGCCTGTGCGTACGGATCGCCGCGCCAACGGCCGGCGTCGGCCCCACCAATGCGCAGTACGTCGGCCAGTTTCGTCACCGCTTCAGGATGCTGCGTGAAGCCGCCGGCGTCAGCGATGCCAGTCTCCTGGGCCATCTGCAGCATCTCCAGCACGCCCACACCGCCCATTGGCGGCGGTGCACTCAGCACCGTGTAGCCACGCCACTCCGCGCACAGCGGCCGCTCGGCCGCCGTCTTGTAGTTGTTCATGTCGCGCACGCTGATCAGCCCACCTTGCCCCATGACCTTGGCCGACAGACGCTCAGCGATGCCGCCTGTGTAGAAGCCGGGCGCGCCGTTGGCGGCAATGCGATCGAGTGTCGCCGCCAGTTCCGGCTGCACCAGCCGTTCACCCGGCCGCAACGCCTCGCCCGATGGCATGAATCGCTTCATGGCCAGGCTGTCGAGCGACAGCTTGGCCCTCGACGACGTGATCGTGCGCGACAGTAATGGCGAGACAATGAATCCGTCGCGCGCGAGACGAATGGCCGGCGCCATCACCTGGGCACGCGTGAGCTTGCCGAATCGCTCCTGCATTTCCAGCAAGCCGGCCACCATGCCGGGGATGGCTGCCGCACGACCTGGTCGTGGTGCGCCACGCAGCGTATCCGCTTGCCCCCAGGCCGCGTCCTCGCCCGAGCGCGGATAGAACAGCAGGTGCTCGGCGCGCCGGGTCTTGGCGTTGTAGAACGTGAGCGCACCACCGCCACCCAGTCCTGTCTGCGACACGTCGGTCACCGACAGCGCAAACCCGGCCGCGACGGCGGCATCGACAGCATTGCCGCCAAGTCGCAGCGCCTCGACGCCGGCCGCTACGGCGTCGGGATGTGAGGCGGCCACCATGCCGCGATCACCCTCCACGCGCTTTCCTGCAGCGGGAGAAACGGCCATCGGCGCAGGCGATGGGCGGGCGCATGCGCCCAGCACGATCACCGACGTGAACAGCACTGCGGATCGACGCATCACCACGCACACTCCTGGCTTGTAACCACCGGTGAAACTGCAACCACGCGCTTGAGGAGCACTGAACCCGACCTTACCAGCCGGCCTCACTCGTCGAACAACGGCACCAACTGTCGTACGATGCGTTCTGTCAGGCCCCACACGATGTGTCCGTGCAACGAGTAGGCAGGAAACCGCAGGCTCTGGCCCATCTCGAGAATTTCATGCTCGGCGTTCGCCTGCGGATCCCGGATCTGCGACAGCGGCACCCAGAACGTCGACGCCACCTCGCGGCTTGGCTGCAATGCCACGTCCGGCGCAACCAGCGCGACATACGGACGAATGATGATCGGCGGCAGCGCCTTCGAACGCGGAGCCAGGTCGTCGAGGCGTCCGAGGATCTGGCCCGCCGTCAGGTCGAGCGAAAGTTCTTCGCGTGTCTCACGGATGGCCGTTGCCTCGAGTGACGCGTCGCCCGCTTCCTGCCGGCCACCGGGAAACGCAATGTGCCCGCTCCAGGGGTCATGCGGGACATCGGCGCGCTTGATGAACAACAGCTCGGGTTCATCGACAACGCGCAGCACGGCCGCAACGGCGGCGAGGCGCGCCTCCGGCCACGGCGACGCGTCGATGTGCGCGCGCACCGACAGGCGCGTCGCGCAACGCACGATCCCGGCGTGTGTCGCGCCGATCAGTCTTCTACCGCTCCGCCCGAGGCCACCCAATCACGGAAGCCACCGGACATCGACGCCACGTTGGTATAGCCCATCTCGGCCAGGGTCGCGCCAGCCAGCAACGACCGATTGCCGCTCGCACAGTACAGCACGACCGCGGCATCACGCGGCACGCGCGATTCGATTTCCCGCTCCAGGACGCCCCGGCCGATGTACATCGCGCCCTCGGCGTGGCCAAGGTTCCATTCGTTCTGTTCGCGTATATCGATCAGCACGATCGGCTCACCGTGTGCGATGCGATCCTGCGTTTCGCGCGCCGTCACCTCGGCAACGCGCTCCCTGGCTTCGGCATACAGCTGCTGTGCAGTCTTCATGAGGTACCTGTGATGTTGGAAATGAAACGCAAGAGAATACGGGTCACGCGTGCGAGCCTCGATGGATACGCAACGTGCGACGCGTCGCATCGAGCGTCGCCAGCGCGCCCAGCGGCAGTGTCCACTGGTCGTCGATATGGCCCATGGGAATGCGCATCAGCGCCGGAACGCCCAACGCCTCGGCGCATTCCGCGACCACCGCCTCCAGCGTACGGGCACCGTCGTCGGCATGCTCATCGCAGTGGGTGCAGTGACCGAAGGCCAAGCCCGCGCAACCGTCGAACGTGCCGGCCTGACGCAGTTGCGTCAGCATCCGGTCCACCCGATATGTCGCTTCGTTCACGTCCTCGAGCACCACGATGGCGTCGCGGAAATCGAGCGCCCACGGCGTGCCGCACAATGACGCTGCCAACGCCAGGTTGCCACCGGCCAGTCGTCCGGTCGCCATGCCGTCACGAAGCGTGATGCTGCCGATCGCATCGCCCGCGCTGTCCTCACCGCGAACGACCGCACGCATGAACGACTGCATCGTGAAGGGCGTCAACGTGCCGCGCGCGGTTGGGCCATGGTAGCTCGCAACGCCCGCGCGCGCCCACGCTGCGTGGAGTGCGGTGATGTCGGAGTACCCGATGAGGGCCTTCGGTCGTTCAGCAATGGCCGCCAGGTCGACCGTCGGCAACAACCGGCTGGCGCCGTAGCCGCCGCGCAGGCACCAGATGCCGTCGATGGACGGATCGGCGATCGCCGCCGCGAGGTCCGCGCCGCGCTCGTCGTCGGAGCCGGCGAAGTATCCATCACGCGCCATGGCATGCGGACCGACGAGCGCCTCCCAGCCGAGCATGCGCGCATGTCCCTCGGCGCGCACCAGCTCGGTGACATCACGCAGCGGACCTGATGGCGACACCAGCGCCACCCGGGAGCCCACGCCCAGCGTGGGCGGCGCGATCAGTGGAGACGGTGCGGCAACGGGCATATCGGAACGTATTCCGCCCGTCCGGGCCTCGCCACGGGTACGGTACGACCGTGCAACGACCATGTCACGGGCTGCCCTCGCTGGCCGTGCCGTCGCATCTTTCCGGCCGTGCCAGACCCCTCACTGCTTGCCGCCTGCGCCGCCGCGCCGTGGTGGCTGGCGCCCGCGATCCTCACGCAGCGCCTGGCGGCCAGTTCGTCGCTCGATTCGGTCAGCGACCACACGCCGCCGGCCGACTCCGCCCCGCGCGTATCGATCATCCTGCCGGCCCGCGACGAGGCCGTGCACATCGACGCGTGTGTGCGCGCGATTCGCCAGTCCACCTGGACCAATCTCGAACTGATCGTCGTTGACGATCACTCCACCGACGGTACCGGCGACCTCGCGCGCGCTGCCGCCGAGGGTGACCTTCGCGTGCAGGTGATTGCCGCTCCCGACCTGCCCGACGGATGGTTCGGCAAGCAGTGGGCGTGCCAGGTGGGCGCCGAACATGCCAGCGGGTCGCTGCTCCTCTTCACCGATGCCGACACGCGTCATGCACCCGACCTGATCACGCGGATGGTGGCCGCGCGCGCTCAGCGCGGCGCCGAACTCATGTCGGTGGCCGGACGCCAGGATATGCTGACGATGTGGGAGCGCGCCGTGCAGCCATCCGTGTTCTCCCTGATCCTGCTCCGGTATGGCGGCACCAGCGCGCTCGAACGCGCCACACGGGCGAGCGACGTGATCGCCAACGGCCAGTGCTTCATGCTTTCGCGACGCGGCTACGATGCGGTGGGTCGTCACGAATCGGTGCGTCAGTTCGTGGCCGAAGATGTGATGATGGCGCAGGCCGTGTGGCGCACCGGCGGTCGCGTATCGTTGGTCCTCGGCACTGGCCAGCTTCGCACGCGCATGTACGACGGACTGTCGTCGCTCATGCGCGGCTGGCGCAAGAACGTGTACGCGGGCGGGCGTTTCGCCATGCGCGGCGGTGCCGTGGGCCGGGCGCTGTATCCCGTCCTGCTGCCCTTGTTTCCGCTGGCGCTGCTGGTGCCGTTCGTTGCGCTGGCGGTGGCGGCGGTGGCCGGACTCGCCGGACACCTGTCGCTGCCCTGGTTGCTCTGGAGCGTGTGCAGCAGTGCCGGCGTGCTCGCGACGTTCGCCATCGCCAACCGCCTCAATCGCGATCCCATGCACCACGCGTTGCTCGCGCCCATTGGCGCGGCCGTACTGCTGGTGATTTGTGCGCGGGCGATCATGCGCGGCCGGCAGGTGGAGTGGAAAGGCCGGGAGTACGTGTCCGGCTAGGCCGGTGTCCATCCTGAAACGGCTTGATTGCCGTTTCAGGATGGACACGAGTTACGACCGCACCTGCCGGCCCCGCACACGCATGATGACGACCAATCCAGCCAACCCCGCCAGCATCAGCGCGAGCACGCCAGGCTCGGGTACAACGTGGGCGTAGGAGGCGTAGGCCAGATCGTCCATGGCGAACCGCGGCGGGGGGGTATCTGCCGGTCCTTCAAGATTGACAACCGTGAATCGTACCTCATCCACGAGCCAGCCCAGGAACAGGACCACGGTATGGGCGGGCGCGAGGTCCAAGCTTTACGAGTGCACTTCCTGACCGCCAAGAAACCCCTCGAAACCGACCGACACGGTGGTGAAGTAGAGCCCGCTGTGAAAGCTCGCACCAAGAAAATAGAACGGAATGTCTCCCACGGCACGGATGCTGGCCGGTTCGCCGCCGCCATTGACCGCGGCATTGGTGCAGGTACCCACCAGACAGAACACGCCCCCGTTGGGCGGGGTTTCGACTGGGTTCAGGATGAAGAAGTTGTCCCAGACAAGTCCGTGGTAGGGGTTCGTAATCGGGGCCTGAGTGCCCGGGGGAAGGACGATGTCGTCGAAGTAGACCCACGTGGTCGGCTGCGTCTGGGCGGGCGCAGCGAGGGCGACACTGAGGAGGACGGCAAGTCCGAGTGAACATCGCATGGCAGGAATCCGGGTCAGGGGCGGGTTGGCGTATCGAGACAAGAGCTCCACTCGGTACGCGTGAAACGGCCCGATCACGGATCATCGGCGAGCGCGCGCAGAAGCGGAAAGAGCTCGGGAACCTGCTGGACTTCGTCGATGACGACGAGCAATATCCATAGAAATTCCGAACCAGGAGACTGGAATTTCTGTGGTCGCGTGAGCCGTTTGATCCCGGCAGGGCTGGCCGTCCCTCTTCACACCACGCGTCGGTCGCGGCCGCGTCGGCCGCTCGGAACGGTACGGGTTACTCTGCTCCTGAACCTTCACCGTTCACTTTGATGGCCAGCAAACAGCGGGCGAACACTCCACGATCGCGCGGTGTCGAACGCGGCCTGCCGCGCACGACCGGGCCACTGCGCCGGTTCGCGCCTGCACTGCTCGTCGCAGCGCTGTACGCCGTGCCCCTCGGCAACAACATGTGGAACCCGAACGAGTTGTCCCACTTGATGCTGTCCGTCTCCCTGTCTGAATTCCAGACGGTTCAGCTTGATCCGGTCATCGAAGAGTATGGGGTCGTTCCGCAGGACATGTCCGTGCGCGGCGAGCACGCGTACTCCGACAAGGCACCCGGGCTCTCGCTGATCGGGGCGGCGTTCGCGGTACCGCTATCAATCGCGTTGCCTCGTTTCCAGGATCGGACTGTGCCGGACTACTGGCCACTTCGGCACACGCTCGTCTGGCTGCTCGTTGCCTTGCCCACGGCGTTGCTGGTGCTGCTCCTGGCGTCCGACCGCGGGCAGCTGGCTGCACTCCTCACCGCTCGCACCGAGCGCACGGCGGTTGCGCTCTTGCTGGTGCTCGCGACGCCACTGGTGACATACGGGTCACTGCTGTTTTCACACGTCACCGCTGGAGTGATGATCGCCGTCGCGTATCATCTGGTGCGCGGGTTCCCGGAGCCAGCGGCCAGTATCAGCCATGTCCGCGCATTGGGTGCCGGGCTCCTCGCTTCGCTCGCCGTCCTCACGGAGTATCCAACGATCCTGCTTGCGGGCATCGTCGCCGCCGGGGTAGTGGCCGATCGAAAAAAATGGCGCTCGATTCCGATGTTCACGGTCGGAGCGCTCCTCGGACTTGGCGTGCTCCTCGCGTACAACAAGGCCGCCTGGGATTCGTACGTGGCGACCGGATACCAGTTCAAGGCAACGGCGGAGCATGCCGCGATTCATGCGCGGGGAATCTCCGGTGTCGCGCTCCCGTCATGGGACGGCCTGTGGGGCGTGCTGTTCAGCGCCCGTCGCGGTCTCTTCTTCTATTGCCCGATGCTGTTCGCCGTAGCACTGGGGTTGACGCAGCTGTGGCGGCGTAGCCGCTTCGACGCGGTTCTCCTGTCGTGCGCGGCGGTTTCGTACGTTGCATTTGCCGCAGGGTTCGTGGATTGGGAAGGCGGCTGGTCGGCGGCAGCGCGTCACCTCGTACCTGTGCTTCCCCTCCTGTTCGTTCCGTTCGCACTCGGAATCGAGGCGCTGTTCTCACGTGTCTGGTCAACGGTGATCGCAAGCGCGCTCGTCGCCGTTTCGCTCGCAGCGACCCTGCTCAGTGTTGCCGTCACGCCATATTTTCCGGAGCTGTTTTCGGATCCGCTGGCGCAGGTGGCGCTCCGGTCACTTGCCGAAGGGGTCGCCATGCAAAATCTCCCGAGCGACCTGTTGGGAGTTGCGCCGATACTCGTCTTCGCGGTGTACGCGGTCGTCATGGTCATCGCCGTTGGTGCCGCATGGCGCACCCTCGTGCGTCCGGACGCCCGGCGCGTCGCCCTCGCGGTATTCCTCGCGACCCTGGTGGCGTATCCGGTCGGCCTGTACATCACCGAACCCATCCCCGCCACGCAGCAGGAAGGCGCCCGGGCCGACCTGCTGCGGCGCATCGGTCATGTCCCGCCGGCGGCCTCCTCCGTCAACGAGGGTCGCTGACCGCGAAATCGCCGGCTGCTTCCTCGCAATCCGCGCGTCGTTTCCCGGAATTCCCGGACCCCATTTCTATTTCTCCCCGATCTTCTCCACGCTCTTAAACAAGCTCGCGAGACCG
>CAZPON010000153.1:7062-8158 GCA_964588045.1 uncultured Gemmatimonas sp. | reverse complement strand
CCGACGAACGCGAACAGGTAGAACACGAAACTCGGTTCGTCGCGCCGGACTCGCAGCGTATACGAGACATCCGGCTTGCCGATCTCGCCACCCTCGGGCGCCACGCGCAGGAAATAGCGCCCCGCCGGCACCGAGGCGAGTCGCACGCTTCCCCGTCGAGAGCCTTCCGTCCAGTTACCGTCGCTGTCGCGGCCGTAGTAGTAACTCACCTGTTTCGAGAAGTCGCGCGACACACCCGTGGCTTCGTCGATAAGGGCGAAATCGAAGAACACCCAGTCGTTGTCGACGTTCGCCTCGACGGCGACGGTGACGCTCGATGGCCGTCCTTTCAGCTCGAACGTGGGCGTCACGAACGCCGCCGAGTCGTCGCTGCCGTGCGTGAACGTGTAGGCGTTCGAGAATGCAACGTCACCGCGCGACGTCAGGATATTCGCCACGAGCATGGCCACCAGCAACAGCACGAAGACGCAGAACAGGCGAAACACCCGGCCGGCCGTTCCCTCGTGCGGATTGGGTTGGTTGGCAAACACTCCGATGGGATCGATCAGCCCGCGCGACTGGAACGCCTTCGCAATGACCTGGGGCGGCGTGTAGGTGCCCAACGACCACGTCGTCTCGCCGTCGGACGACTCGGCGCTCAGGATGTACGGCGGCGCGATGAAGTCCTGCGCGATCACCGAATCGCCCACATGCAGTTCCCACGGGAACTCGCCCAGCGCGACGGTCGTGCGTGCTTGCGCGGTCTGGAAGTGCTTGTAGGCCCGCCCGTCGAGCACGGCGACGGGTCGGTCGCCTGAGCTCTCCTCACTTGGTCGACGCCGGAGTTTCTCGATGACGTTCCAATGTCCTTGGTACTCGGACAGGTAGAGAAACCCGCGATACGGGTTGAACGCGACATACTCGGTCCACGAGTAGTCGGTGTCATCGACGGTGATCGTCACCACCTGGAAGCCGATCAGCTCCCACTGTGCACCGTGCCACGTGCCCCGCGTGCCCAGCGCGAGCCGCGGCGAGACACGAACGGCTTCGTCGTGGCGCTGTAGCACGCGCAGGTTGGCGTCGGTGGCATCGAGCACCGATCCGCACGATGCGCACA
>CAZPON010000153.1:0-7052 GCA_964588045.1 uncultured Gemmatimonas sp. | reverse complement strand
TGCGCACACGACGCTGACCGCCCACCCCTGTGCGTGCAACTCAATCCCCGCGCCGCAAGACGGGCACGACAGGGATTCGGCGCGCGGGCGCGCGGGAGCGGGATCGAGCGGTGTGGTCGTCACGGGTGCGTGCTCACGTCACCACCCCTCGAACGCACGGAGATTCCCGAGCTGCAGCGACTCGAAGTCGCAGTACTCGCCGAGGTACAGCGTTGGCGGTGTGTCACCGAAGTCGAGTGTGGCGAACCCGCCATCGCCCGTCTGCAGGTCCACGAACAGCGCCGAGTCGCGCGACGTCGAGGTGAACAGCAATTCCCCCTCGGTGCCGAGGTACGTGGCCTCCGTCATCGTGGCCACTTCGTACGTGCGACCGAACCACATGTAGCGGTCGCCGACATGCATGTCGCGCGCCGTGGGCGGGTTCGCGTCCGGCTGGACGGCCTCCGACATCGCGTACTCCAGTTGCGCGTCGGACAACCACGCGCTGCGTCCGTCGGCCATGCGGCAGTGCCACTCGTTCCAGCGGCCGCGGTCCCACCGATACGCCAGCCGGCCGACGACCACGAACGAGCGGTCGCGCCACTTGCCTTCGGTGCCGACCTGGATCGGCGATCCGGTCTCGGGAAAGTTGGCCTGCAGCCCCACGGTCTCGAGATCGAGATCGCGCCGCACCAGCACCGCCTTGCAGTACACGCACGTGGTCTGCACCGCCTGCGACCAGAGGAATCGGACACTGGCGCCGCAGTTGGGGCATGATGTCGTGCGACTGGGTGCAGTCATTTAAGACTGGAGACGGGAGACGGGAGACGGGAGACTTCCGGGCCGTAGGATCGCTGCAGCGTGCGAACACGAACTTCCTGCGCGCCGACCAGGTCACGCAACCGCGATTGCCAGTTCCACTCCGGACGCGGGGTGCAGCAGAACAGGTTGAGACACAACGACTCGTGCTCGGGGAAGGTGTGCATCGTGAGGTGCGATTCGGCGAGCATTTGCATACCGGTTACGCCGCCCGGAAACGGGAAGCGATGCCAGAGCGGCTCGCCCACCGGGTTGAGCGAGAGTTCGCGCGTAATCGCGTCGAACAGCGCGCGCATCGCGCGCGCGTCGCCGAGGCGCACGGGATCGCACCCGTACGCCTCGACAACCCACTCACTGCCGTTCATCGACGAAGCCTGTCGACGTCGCGTGTGCGGTCGCCGTCGCGACTACGCCTGTGCCCCGCCACACTCGGGGCAGAACTTGGCGCCCGCGGGAATCGACTTGCCGCAGTGCATGCAGAACTTGGTCGTGCCGTCGGGCGCGGCCGCCGGCGCCGCGCCCTGCGACGCGCTCGCGCCACCACCCATCGCACCCTTCATGGCGTCGGCCATCGCGCTGCCCATGCCCATGCCGGCGCCCAGTCCGACGCCCATGCCGGCCATGCCGCCGGGATTCGCCGCGGCAATCGGGATACTCTGCGCCGCCTGGAACTGCGTGTACGTGCGCATGTCCCCGACAATGTTCATCGAGATGCGCTCGTCGAGACGCTTCTGCAGTTCGTCGGGCAGTGACAGGTTCTCGACGGTGAACGTCACGAGCTCGAGGCCCAGCTGCGCAAACACCGGAGCCACGATCGCGGCGATGTGCTTGGCCAGCTCGCTCTGGTTCGCCGCCATGTCGAGAAACGGCACCTGCGCATTGGCGAACGCCGTGGTGAAGCCGGTGATCACCGCGTTGCGCAGTTGCGGCTCGATCTGGTCGACCGTGTACTCGGCGTCGGTGGCGCCGATGCTCGACTGGAACACCGCCGGATTGGCGACGCGGAAGCTGTACACGCCGAACGCGCGCAGGCGCACCGCACCGAATTCCTTGTCGCGGATGGTGATGGGCTGCTGCGTGCCCCACCGCTGCCCGGTCTGGACGCGCGTCGAGAAGAAGTAGACGTCGCTCTTGAACGGGGACTCGAAGGCCTTGTCCCAGTTCTGGAGGTTCGTCAGCAGCGGCAGGTTGCTCGTGATGAGGGTGTGCAGGCCCGGGCCGAAGAGATCAGCGGCCTTGCCCTCGTTGACGAACAGCGCCATTTGCGACTCACGCACGGTGAGCTTGCCGCCGCTCTGGATTTCCATGTCCCGCATTGGATAGCGGTACATGAGCACACCAGGTCCCGACTCCGTCCACTGAATGACATCGATGAACTGCTTACGCAGAAAGTCGCCAAGCGCCATGACCGTCTCCGGAGATGCCGCGATGGGTCGCACCGCGGCTGGTCGCGAGAACGCGTCCCACTCCATCCGGAGCGGGACGCGAACTGGTGGTAGCCCTATGTTAGGACCGTAGTGGGACTACGGCAACCGCGACGGAAAGTGTCAGGCCGTCGCCGTTTCGGGCGCGGAAGCGCAGTACTGGTCGAACGCGGCCGTCAGGTCGGCCGCAATCTCCCCCGCGCTCCGGCCCTCGATGCGGTGGCGGGGCAGCATGAACACCACGTCGCCATCCTTGAGCAACGCGATGCTCGGCGAGCTCGGCGGATAGCCCACGAAGTAGTCCCGCGCACGCTCCGTCGCCTCCAGGTCCTGGCCGGCAAACACCGTGGTGGCGTGATCGGGCTTCACGGCGTGCGACATCGCCATCGCGACCGCGGGACGTGCGTTGCGCGCGGCGCAGCCGCACACCGAGTTCACGACGACCATCGCCGTGCCCTTGAGTTCGCCGAGCTTCGCATCGACGTCGGCGGCCGTCTGCAGCTCTTCGATGCCGAGCCGCGTGAGCTCCTGGCGCATCGGGATGAGCAGTTGTTCGGGATACATCATGATGGAGCTTCCTCAGTATTCGGGGATGTCTTCGCGGGTGGTGTCGCGCACGAGCGCGAGGATCGCGGCTTGCGGCACCACCAGGTACTGCTCGTTCTCGAAGGTGATCTCGACGGCGGCCTTGCGGAAGAACAGCGCAAAGTCACCGGCCCGCGCCTGCATTGGGACGTAGCGCGCTTCGCGGTTGGAACCGCCGATGCGCCATGGTTCGTCGCCCTGATCGGTCAGGTCGGGCATCGCCAGCCCTGGGCCGGTCGAGACGATCTCGCCACCCTGCACCGCCTGACTATCGATCGCTGACGGCGGCAGGTAGAGGCCGACCTTGGTGCGCTGCTCGCCATCCTCGACTTTCACGAGGACCCGGTCGCCGACGACGAGGAGGCGCTTCTTGGGTTTGTGCATGGGAGAAATCTAAGTACTGGGGGACCGGAACGCCGCGCCGGAGTGCGGGATAGTTGCTCTGAGAGCAACTCGGGCGATCCAAACGGTCACGCGCGGGAGGCGTTCGTCCCGGAATGTCCTGGGGTGGCAACTCTCTCAGTAACGAGCTCGCACGGTCTCTCGCGGATGCGGGATACAGCGCGGCTCCGCACGGGAGGGCAGGCATCATGCGTATCGCCAAACTGTGGGTAGCTCCGCTTGGTCTTGCGGCGGCGATGTGGATGGGGAATCGCACCGCGCCGCCGGCGACGAGTCCGCGCACTGCATCTGTCCGCGCAGCGGGCGTGATCGCCGGACCCGCGCACGAGGTTCAGACGAACTCGGTGAGCATTAGTCCGGCCTCGTTGGTGGTCGGCAGCACGCCGGTAACCGTGACCGTCACCTGGTGTGGCTATCCCACGTCTCCGCAGACCTACATGGACATCAGCAGCCGCGTGATCACGGCGAACGGTGTCGATGTGACCGGCAACTTCGATCTGCAGGCGAATCCGGCGGCGTGTGGGTTCACGGACCCCGTCGCCGACGAGGTGCTCTACACGTCGACCGGCGAAGTGACGGTTGACGCCACGACCGGTTCGGTGCTGGTCTTCGCCGACGTCTCGAACTCCCTGAGCTACCACTGGCAGGCGAATGAGACGTACTACCCACCCGCCCCGCGGCCGAGCGTGTCCGTCGTGACGGAGATGCCTGTGGTCACGCCGCTGCAAGGCGCCCGCAGCGCGCGCTTCACCGTGACGAACACCGGTACCGCGACCGATACGTTCGCTCTCAGCGCCTCGGAGTGCTCGGGCAGTGGTGTCTCGTCGTGTTCCGCCTCCCCGTCGTCTGCCATTCTGAGTGCCGGCGCCAGCACCGCCGTTGTGGTGTCGTACTCCGCTGGCAGCACGCCCGCCACCCGCGGCCTCATTCGCCTGAGAGCTGTGAACAATGCCACCACCGCCCGTGACTCGGCGTGGGCCGACGTGACGATCGCGTCGGCGCCGTCGGTCGGCGTTTCCATCGTCGGCACGGCGCCCGGCCTCGACGACAACGCCATGCGAGATGGTTGCCTGACTATCGCGCTGACCGATGCGGCGGCGAGCGAATGCGGAGACTTGCGTCTCGTGCATGGTCTGCCGGCGGTGCGCACGATGGGCACACAACGCGCACCGACCTTGCTGTACAACTCGCAGCATGCGCGGCCGCGGCCGTTGGTGCTGGCCGACGTGCGTCTGTCGGCCGGGGTCGCGCTGCCACCGAGTGTCACCGCGTGCCTGAAAGTGGCGTCGGTCAATCGCGGATGCACCACGTACAGCGGATCCTCGTGGGATTCCGCCGGGTTTACCCGGCGCATCGCCGTACTCGGTGACACCGGCACCTGGACGAGTGGGGCGGTGGAATACACCGTGGAGGTCACGGCCAGCAACGGCAATCAGGGGCCATACACCGCGGCCGGCCGGGCGTTCGTGGTGGACCGTCGCGCGTCGATGTTTGGGGCGGGCTGGTGGATGGCGGGATTGGAGCGCCTGGACGTGGTCTCATCGACGGTGCTCCTGTGGACGGGTGGCGACGGCAGCGTGCGTCGCTATGTGCAGAGCGGGAGCCTGTGGTTCGCGCCAAACTTTGCCAGTCTGGATTCCATTGCGACCGCCGGGAGCGGGTACGTGCGCATCACGCCCGAACAGGCGCGCGTGTACTTCAGCAGTACCGGCGTGCACGACTCCACGGTCAATCGGGTCGGCCATGCGACGAAGTTTCACTACAGCAGCAACCTGCTCACGCGCATCGCCTTTCCGACCGTCAGTGGCGCGCTGGAAGATTCGTTGTTCTACAGCAGCGGGGTGCTGGACTCCGTGCGCGTAGTGGGAGGACGCACCGTGCGTCTCTCACGGAGTGGCGCGCGCGTCAACGCCATTCGGGATGCCAACGGCGATAGCGTCTCGTTTGGCTATGGATCGGGTGGCAATCAGTATGTCGTGACCAGCCGACGCAACCGCCTTGGTCACACGACCACGTTTGTGTACGACAGTGCCACGCGGATCACGCAGGCCCAGCGTCCGCACGGCAGCACGCTCACCCTGGCCGCCGCCGAAACGCGCGGGCTCACGACCGCGATTGATCGCGATTCGGCGTTTGCGCAGATCGACGGACCGCGGTCCGACGTTGCGGATATCACGCGGGTGTGGGTCAACGGACACGGTGCGCCCGTCGTGACGCGCAGTGCCGTCGGCGAAGCCGCGTTCGCCCGCTACAACAGCACGTGGCCAGGGCTGGTCGACAGCACGATCGGTCCCAACCGGCTGGTCTCGACCGTCAAGTTCAACACCCGCGCGCTTCCCGAGACCCTGCGCGTGGTGCAGCCCTACGGCAGTGGCAGCGACGCGGTGACCGAGTATCGGTGGCATGGGGCGATCAATCAACCCACACGCATTCGCACCTACACGGCCAGCGGCGTCTACCTGCAGGATTCGCTGCATTACAACAGCGACAGCACGTTGGCGTGGACGCAGCGTGGCCCCGACAGTGCGCGCGTGTCGTATACCTATACCGCCAACCGGCTGCCCGCGACGCTGGTGCTGCCCGGGTCGCAGACCACAACCTTTGCCTACAGCACCCTTGGCAATCTCCGCAAGGAGGTCACGCCACTCGGCTATCTGTCCCTCGTCTTCGAAGACGTGGCGGGTCGGGACACCCTGCAGATTTCGCCGCGAGGCACCGGCACGGGTGCGACCGATTCGGCCTCCCTGCTGACCGCCGGCGTGCGGCAGCGCGTGTGGTTCGACGTCATGAGTCGTGATACGTTGGCGCAAACCGTCGGGCCGACGGTCACATTGCCCGTCACGAGCCGCGTGGTGCGATCGGATACCATTCGGGTGCGGACCGTGTTCGACAAGGAGCATCGACGCACGTCGGTGACGCGGCTCTACACCCGCGCCCTGGATACCACCGCCAGCGGATTGTATTCGACGGCGCCCTCGGAGTGGGAATACGATTCGCTGGGACGCGTGATCCGGCAGCGCGACGCCGGCAGCGATTGGACCGCCCTGACGCTGGACCCGGCGGGCAATGCCGTCACCACGATCACGCCGCGCGGCGACTCGATTCGGGCGACGTACGATGCCGCCAACCGCGTGATCCGCCGCATCGTGCCGCAGGTCACGTTCTCCAGCACTACCTGCCACTACCCTGTCGCCAGTTCGTGTCTCTACAGCATGCCGACGTTTGAAGGACCATCCCTGTGCATCGCGGTGGATACCGCGCGGTTTGCGTACGATGCATCGGGCAATCTGCGCGTGGCCGAAAACAACTGGGCGAAGGTGTTTCGGACGTATGCGCCGAACCATCAACTGACGTACGATACCCTGCGGGTGCGGCGTTACGAAACGGAGGCACCGGGTTCCTGCGGCGGCGCTGATCGGCACGCGATCGCCGAAGGCGTGATCATCAACGACTGGAATGCGCATACCTACGCACTGCGCTACGAGTATGATCTCGCGGGGCGTCGCACGAAGCTGCATCATCCCGACCAGCTCGACCCGTGCGTGTCGGCGCGGTGTGTCCAGACGTATCAGTATCACGCCGAGACGGGCACCCTCGATACCCTGTTGCATCCGAGCACCAGCGGCGGGACGCTGACGACGAAATTCCTGCACGATGCACAGCAGCGGATACTTGGCATCCAGCATCCGGGCAGCGTCTCGCAGTCCCGCACGTTCGATGCGGGTGGTCGGGTGGTCACGCGTAGCGGACCGCTGATCAACGACGCGCTCACGTATGACGCGGCGGATCGCCTGATTGGGGGGACCACCACGATCCCGGCGACGCAGTCGACGCCGTCCCTCA
>CAZPON010000152.1:2564-8161 GCA_964588045.1 uncultured Gemmatimonas sp. | reverse complement strand
AAGGACGGCGACGAGGTACGGGTCTTCAACGATCGCGGCACCATCGGCCTGATGGTATCCGTTGGCGCCAAGGGGCTCGGCGTCGGCGGGCAACTGTACTACGGCAACAATCCGCATTCGTCGGAAATCGACGGGGACAAGTCGGCCATTTCCGGTGTGCTCGGCACGCTGCGGTGGCGCATCGGTGACAAGTCGAAGCCCGGTGTCTTCCTGGTGGGGAACCTTGGCTACCTCAAGCAGGTGATCTCGTCGGAGAAATTCCCGTCGATCGAGGGATCCGAGGACGGGCTGGCGTACGGTGCCGGCGCAGGCCTCGACCTGCCGCGCGGGCGGGTGACATGGTTCCTGGTGGCGCGCTATCTCAACGCCGATTTCGACGACGCGAGCACCAGTCTTGCACCGATCACGCTCGGTGTCAGTATCCCGTTGGCCACGAAGAAATAGGGCGGACACTCATCGGCCGAGCTGTTGTCGGGGAGCTTTTCCCAGTCCGATGCGGTGGGTGCATTCCTGAAATGTAATGCCGGTCGGTGTGCAAGTCCGGCCGGCTCGCGCGTCTCCCTGACGGGTACCAGCTTCCTGGCCGCTGGTCAGTGCCGCGATCTCCTATCACGCGATGGACGACATAGACCGCCTGTTTCGCACCTATCACGCGCCCATCGTGCGCTACCTGACGCGCCGGCTGGGCGATCGCGACCTGGCCGAGGAGCTGGCGTCGGAGACGTTCGTGCGCGCCATGCGGTACCTCGAGGGGAACGGTGCGCTGTCGAGTGAGCGTTCGTGGCTGTTTGCCGTGGCCACGAACCTGGTGCGCGATGAAGCACGCCGCGACGCACGGCAGCGGCGGCACCTGGACCTGCTACGGTCCGAGCAGATGGGCCAGGTCGAAGAGCCGGAGCCGACATCGCTGGAACGGATGCAGGAAGCGGCGCTGGCCCGGCGCGCGGTCGATGCGTTGGCCGAGCGGGACCGGGTGGCGCTGCTCATGAAGGAAGAAGGGCTGGACTACCACGAGATCGCGGCGGCGTTGCAGCTCTCGGTGGGTTCGGTTGGCACGACGCTGTCGCGTGCGCGGCGCCGTTTGGTGGAGGTCTACGAAGCATTGCAGCAGGAGCAGCGCGGCAACGAATCCGGGGGAGCCCATGGCTCGTGACGATGAGATGATGACGCCGGACCACAACGACCCGGACGCGCTCGTACCCACGTGGACGCCCGACGGGCATCTCGACGAGGGCACGATCCACACGTGGCTGGACGGTGCGTTCGATGACAGGCAATCGGCGACGGTGGCCGCGCATGTGAACGAATGCGCGCAGTGTCGCGAGTCGGTGGCGGAAGCGCGCGGGTTCATTGCCGGTGCGTCGCGCATGGTGCGGGCGCTCGATGCGGCGCCCTCGGATGTGGTGCCGGCGGCGGACGTGGAACGTGTTGCGTCGCGCATCGTTGCAGCAGCGGGCGGGGCAGCGGGCGGGGCAGCGGGCGCGGCAGCGGGCGCGGCAGCGGGTGCCGATGCAACGCGCACGGCCGGCGTTCCGGCACGCGCGCGGCGTGCCTGGTACACGCAGCCCGCCATGCGTGCGGCGGCCGCAATCGTCGTGATGGTGGCCGGCGGCAGCTATGTATGGTCACGCACTGCGCTCACGCCGACAGCGGAGAGCCGTGCAGCCTCGGCGACGTCGGATGCTCCGGCAGACGCCGCGCTGCCGGCGCCGACACCGGTGCCATCGTCAGACGCCGTGTCACGCCGCACGGCGCGGGCTGACGAGCCGGCGCGCGAGCTGGCGTCGTCGGCCGCGCCGGGTGCAGCGGTCGCCGCCGGAGCGGACGTTGCGTCGCCCGGTCTGGTGCGAGACAAGGTGGCCGCAGACGCGTCGGTGCCGACACCGCCGCCTGCCGCGAGCGTCGCCGGCATGCGCGTCGCGGCGCCATCGAGCGCCATGGCGATCGTCGCCGACAGCACGCGCGCAGATGAGCGCGTTGCGGCCAGCGCACCGTCCCCGCTGACGATGTCCCGTTCCGCGGAGAGCGCGCGTTCCTTTCGCGCGACGGCGACGGCGACGTCATGCTGGGTGCTGCGCAGCGACAGCGCTGCCGCGTTGGTCCGCCTTCCCAACGGCGTGGCGGAGGCGGAGTTCACCGTCGGTGCGATGGTTCCGGTGATGTGGATCGACTGGCCCGTGGCCGGACGGTCGACGCGTGTCGCATTCACGATGGATGACCGAGGCATGCTGTCGGCATCAGGCGAGGCCGATGGCAAGCACCTGTCGTTGTCACTTACGCGCAGCGGTTCGGGGTGGGTGGGCCATGCCACGGTGCGCGAGGGTGCCGAACCCACCGCCGGCGCCGCCGCACGACCGATCGCGCATGCCGTCACGATGACGCGCGCCGAGATGCCGGTGTGCAAGCCGTGAGCTGACCGGCGTCTCCCTGAGGAACGGTGCTTCCACGCTCATCCTCAATGGAGACGACTCATGTTCCGCATCCCGCAGTTCGTTTCGCGCCAGCGCCGTGTGGCGCTCGCCCTGCTGATGACGTCCGGCATCAGCGTACTCGCCGCGTGGCGTACCGGCGCGGCGCCGCCCACTGATGCACCACGCAAGCTGCCGGTGGTCGTCACCGGCTGGGTGCGCGACGCCGTGAACGCGCGGCCGCTCGAGGGCGTCGAGGTCGCGGTGGTGTCCGACGGCTCAGCCCCGGCCAGTGGGCGCACGTCGGCCGATGGCCGCTATCGAGTCAATGCGCTCGTCGCACAGCGGCGTGTCATTCTGCGCATCACCGTGCGCCGCGCGGGGTACGCCGTCGTGCAGGGAAGTGCGGCGGCCAATGGCGACACCGTGCGCTTCGATGTGAAGATGACGCCACTGGCACAGCAGGCCGCCGTGGAACGCGGGAAGGAGATCGATCGATTCGCGAAGGTTGCCGCAATGTCCATTTCCCCCCTGATCGGGAGCCCGGCCTCCGCGGGCAGCGTTGCACACGATGCGTCGTATCGCGCGCGAACCAACGCACGCGCCGAGGCCCGTGGCGCTGCGCGCGATGAACGCACGATCTTCGACTCGAGCCGGACGGTCGACTGGAACCGGGAACAGTACGATCGCATCCAGGACAATCCGTTCCTCGCCGTGCACGGCAACCCGCGCTCGACGTTCTCGGTCGATGTCGATCGCGCGTCGTACGGCAACGTGCGCCGGTTCCTCACGCAAGGGCAGTTGCCACCGGCCGACGCCGTGCGCATCGAAGAGTTGGTCAACTACTTCCCGTACCGGCTGGCCGAGCCGCGCGGCGACGCACCGGTGGCCATCACGACCGAAGTGATTGCCGCACCGTGGCAACCGCGGCACCAGCTCGTACGCGTGGCGCTCCAGGCGCGGCGCATCGATACCGAGAAGCTCCCGCCAAGCAACCTGGTGTTCCTGATCGATGTCTCGGGCTCCATGATGAGTCCGGACAAGCTGCCACTGGTGAAGCAGTCGCTGCGGCTGCTGGTGGAGCAACTGCGCGAGCAGGACCGCGTGGCGCTGGTGGTGTACGCCGGCGCCGCAGGGCTCGTACTGAAGAGCACACCGGGCTCGGAGAAGGCGACGATCATGGAAGCCATCGACCGGCTCGAAGCGGGCGGATCGACCGCCGGCGGTGCGGGTCTCGAGCTGGCATATCGCACGGCACGTGAGCACTTCGAGCGCGGCGGTAACAACCGCGTCATCCTGGCCACGGATGGGGACTTCAACGTCGGCACCAGCAGTGACGCGGCCATGGAACGCCTCGTCGAAAGCAAGCGCGCCGAAGGCACGTACCTGACGGTGCTGGGCTTCGGCACCGGCAACTATCAGGATGCGAAGATGGAGAAGATGGCGAAGGTGGGGAACGGCAACTACGCGTACGTCGACGACCTGGCGGAGGCGCGCAAGGTGCTGGTGCACGAGATGGGTGCGACGCTGGTCACCGTGGCCAACGACGTGAAGTTGCAGATCGAGTTCAACCCCGCGCGGGTCGCCGGTTATCGGCTTATCGGTTACGAAGACCGCCTGCTGCGCGACGAGGACTTTGCGGACGACAAGAAGGACGCGGGCGACATGGGCGCCGGACACTCGGTGACCGCGCTGTACGAGATCGTTCCGGTTGGCGTGCGCGGCACCGTGACGCTTCGCGAAAGCGAGCCCTTGCGCTACACGGCCGCGCCTGGCGACGCGCGTGGTTCGGCCGCCGGCGCTGATGAGCTGCTGCATGTCAGCCTTCGCTACAAGCGCCCGGGTGAGTCGAACAGCAGACTGGTCACCTCCGTTGTTCGTTCGGGCGACATGCGCGAACGCGGTTCGGATGACCTGCGCTTCGCCTCAGCGGTGGCCTCGTTCGGCATGCTGTTGCGCAACTCCGAGTACAAGGGCACTGCCACGGGTCCCTCCGTGCTGGCGCTGGCGCGTGGTGCGAAGGGCGAAGATGAAGGCGGCTATCGCGCCGAGTTCATGGGCCTGGTGGAACGCTGGCAGGAGATCTCCCGCGGCGTCGCCGTGCGACCGGTTCGCGACCGTTAGGGCGGGCACGCGGCTTGACACGGATGGGGCGGTGGCAGATGCTGTGATATGCCCCGCCCCATGCGAATCCCGGTGTACGCGTGCCTGCTGTGCCTTGCGTCTCTGTGGTTTGGCGCGACGTCGGCGGCCGCCCAGGATCCCGTTCCGCCGCGATCCGGACTCGTGGTACTGTCCGGCACGGTGATCGACAGCCTTGGCCGGCCCATCGAAGATGCCGACGTGTCGGTGCAGCAGTTGCAGCGCCGGTTTCGCACCGGCGCCGACGGCAAGTTCGTGTTCGACAACATCAAGCCCGGGAAATACACGGTGACGACCCGCCGCATCGGCTACCTCGCCGACTCGCGGAAGGTGACGGTGGGTGATGGCGGACTGAACCTCCCCATCCCGCTCAAGCGCGCGGCCTTTTCGCTGCCGTCCGTGATCACGACTGCCGAACGCGGCGGATTGAGTGGTGTGATTGCGGACACCGGCTTTCGCGCGATGGCGGGCGTGAAGGTCAGGGTGCTGGGCACACCGCACACGGTCGAGTCGGACTCGTCGGGAGCATTCTTCGCGCCCGTGTCGCCCGGTCACTATCTCGTCGAAATCCTGCGCGATGGCTACACGCGCCAGTTGATCAGCGTCACGGTGCCGCCAGATGCCGGACGCAAGATTGCGGCATGGATGGTGCCGCAGGTTGGGCGCGCCAATCCGAAGATTGGTGCGAATCTCTTCGACATGACCGTACGGTTGCGACGCGTGGGGCCGGTCACCGCGCAGTACTTCACGCGGGAAGACATCGAGAAGGCGGGCTGGACCGACTTGCGGCAGGTCGGGAGCGTCGCGGCCGGGCGCCTGCTGAATCCCAATTGCCCGGTGATCATCGACGGCGGCCCGTCGATCCGCGAGCTGTGGGAGATCACCACCAGCGAGGTCGAGTTCGTCGAGACCTACACGCATCGCGCGCCGGTCCCGAAGGCCAATGATCCGCGGGCAGGCGATGTCACGGTTCGAGCCAGCACGAATATGCTTCCCCCGTCGGTGTGCGGCACGACGTTGATCGTCTGGCTACGCCATTGATCATGC
>CAZPON010000152.1:0-2554 GCA_964588045.1 uncultured Gemmatimonas sp. | reverse complement strand
GCCACGGCGGCATGATCAATGGCGTAGCCAGACGATCAACGTCGTGGCCGCTGCGCCTGGCGCTGGCAGCGCTGCTGTGCACAGGTATCAGTCGCTCGATATCGGCGCAGGTTGCGATGCCGCGATCGCAAGGTCCGGGCACGCTCTCCGGCGTCGTCGTTGATTCGCTGGGTCGCCCGGTACCCGAAGCGACGGTGTACATCGTCGATCCACGGCGTACCGCGCGGTCGCGCGCCAACGGCACGTTTCGCTTCGACAGCCTGGCGGAAGGGACCTACTCGATCGGCGCACGCGCGATCGGATTCATCAGTACGGGCATCGGTCGTGTCACGATGGGCCCCGCCGGCATCGCCATGATCATCGAGATGACGCGTGTCCCGACTGAGCTGCCAACGATGACCACATCGGCACGGCGCGGCGGCCTGAGCGGCGTGATCGGCGACACGAGCTACCAGGCCATGTCCGGGGTGACCGTCCGGGCACTCGGAAGCGGTAGCGGCGCGGTCAAGACCGACTCGATGGGCGAGTTCTTCATACCGATCAAGCCAGGCCGCTACATGATCAGGCTCGAGCGCCCGGGGTATCGACGACAACTCGTCAGTGTGACCGTGCCGGCAGATTCGGGCCGCCGGATCGCCGCGTGGCTCGCGCCGATGCAGGGCAAGGAGAATCCGATCGTCGGCAAGAACATGTTCGAGCTCGAACAGCGGCTGATGCGCATGACGCCCGTGAAGTCCCGACTGTACACGCACGAGGACTTCACGAAGCTCGGCATCAAGGATGCGCACCAGGCCGCCGAGCGCTTCACTGGGCGGCGCTTGCAGGACGACGAATGCGCGAAGATCGACGGTGGACCGGCGGAAGCGCCGCTGTGGACGATTCCGGCCGAGGACATTGAACTGATGGAGACGTACTACACGCCGCCGCCTCGGGGGCAGGTGGCCTTCAAGCCGTGTGTGCACATCGTGTGGCTGCGGAAGTAGCTCCGGGGCTGGCGTCGAACGGTTCAGTCCTGCTTCACTTGCCGCTGAGCTGAATTCCGTTGAACAGGAACTTGAACGTCCCATGCGGCTGCGCACGCTGCAGGATCTCGGGCCCGAACAACAGCACCCGGCCCTTGCCGACCTTCGCCTCGAGCGCGGCGGCACCGTCCTCGAGATACGCCTGACCCCACGCCCAGCCGCTGTGCAGCGGCGTCTTGCTGTCGAACCAGGCGATGCGCGTGATACCGGCTTCCGCGGCACCAGCGCCCAGCGCAAACGTCGGGCTGTCATCGAAGAACATGTCGACGCGCTCGGTGACGCCCTGGGCGAAGGGATTCGACACATCCACGCGCGCCGTGAGCAGTGAGCCGGGCACGTAGAACTTGGTGCGCGGCAACGGCGTGCCGTTCTCCACCAGCTTGTTTTCGATCGGCAGCTTGAATGCTGCCGCCAGGTTGGCGGCGGAACTGCCGATGGCGATGATCGTCCCGCCATTCTCCACGAACTCGCGCAGCTTCGGGATCGTCTTGTCGGGTGTGACGCGGCCAGGTTGTCCCGCATACTCGGCCGGGAGATTGGCCGGCATTGCTTCGGCCAGCCCGCCGGCGCCACCGCCGCGTCCACCGCGCTCACCGGGTATCGCTCCAGCCGGGAACACCAGCACATCGTAGCGGGCGTTGAGCGCGCCGGCATCGAGCGCCGGTGCGAACACGCGCGCGAACGGGAACTCGAACTGCTCGAGAATCCAGCGGGTCCAGCCCGACGTCATCGAGCCGCCGTACACGTCCCAGAGACCAACGCGTACCGCGCCGAGCTTGCGGGCGTTGGCCGGTGCGCTGCCTTTCACACCCTCGAAGCTCACGCCCAGCGATGTTGCAATGCTCGCCAGGGTCGCGGGCGTCGTGCCGCGTGCGCGCACGTACACCGAACCCGCCGGGTACTCACGGCCGTTGACGGTGAGCGGCGCCGTGAGGCGCGATACCGCTTCGCCAGCGGCGATCAACCGGTTGGTGGCGATATAGGCGTCGTTGAGCTGGTTGGACGTCACGAATCCCGAGGCGCCTGACGCGGCCACGACCGTGCCGGCCGGCGGCTTCACGTTCCAGTCGTTCACCGGTTCGAACGGACCGGAGTACGCTTCGAGAATCCGATCGAACTGCACGCCCATCTGGAAGGCCAGCGTCCAGCCCGCGTTGTCGTAAGGCGGTGTCGGCGCCGATCCCGGATACGGAAACACATCCGGGTGACGCTGCGGCTCGAACATGTCGATCACGTGCGGACGGAACGCCTGCGCAGCGGGCACCACGAACGAACCGGCCGGGTACGTCTTCCCGCTCACGGTGAATTCGCGGGTGGCGCGCTGCACCGTGATACCGGTCTCCAGCAGCGCGTTGATGAACTTCACGGCGGTGGGGAAGTCGCGCTGGTTGGACGGCACGATGAACCCGCGCGGATCACGCAGCTCCGGGGCCCGGATTCTCGCCCACGTGTCGGCATCATTGCCGGTCGATGCCCCGCCGCGACCGCCACCGCCACCCGCCGTGACGGCGCCACCGGAGGTGAAGATCGGC
>CAZPON010000151.1:0-8207 GCA_964588045.1 uncultured Gemmatimonas sp. | reverse complement strand
GTGGCATTCGCACCCGCCACCGTTGTGGGCGCAGCCACATCGTCCACGATCACGGTCACCGTGGGTGCGGCGGTTGCGGCAGGCACGTCCAGCATCACCGTCACCGGTACCGGCGCGGGCGGCATTGTCGGCACCGCGACGCTTTCCGTGACCGTAACCGTCGCGTCGGGCTTCACGCTGTCGGCCACCAACGTCACGGTGGCGCAGGGGAACACGGTCGCGAGCACTGTCACCATTACGCGCACCGGCGGATACCCAGGCGCCGTACAGCTCAACGCCACGAACGTACCGCCGAATATCAACGCGTCCTTCAGCCCGAATCCCTCGGCCGGCGGAACGAGCACGCTCACTCTCGTGGCGGCCGTCGGCGCCGTAGTCGGCACGTACACGATCACAGTGAGCGGCACGGGCCCGAACGCCGCCGATCAATCGACGACGCTGACCATCACGGTGACCGCGTCGGGCGGTGGTGGTGGCAACATCGCCTGGCAGTTCTGTGATCCAACGCGCGTGCCGCTCTGGTTTGCGTTCCGGAATGGCGCGACCGGAGCCTGGACGCAGGTGTTGCCAGGTGCGAACAACACGTTCTCGTTCACGCTCTCGGGTGCGGTGGGATCGGTGACGTATGTCATCCCGCGCACGGGTGGCGTCACCGAGGGCACCATCTACCTGAACACCACAGCGGAGCTGCAGGGTATGGCGACGTCGGAGTGCACGAACAATCCGGGCACCCCCACCAAGTCGCTCACCGGTACCTTTGCGGGCCTCACGGCATCGCAGAACTCCGCCAGCGTGACGGTGGGCGGTGCCGCGGCGAGCACGTTCTTCCCGATCATGAGCTTCTCGCTCACCAACGTGCCCGACCGCGTGGTCGATCTGATGGCGGTGCGCAGCGCCAGCAGCCCGCCAACGTTCCTGCCGTCGCCCGACCGCGCCGTGTTGCGGCGCAACGTGAACTACGCTGCCAACTCGGCGATTCCCGTGATCGACCTTGCTGGGGCCGCAGAGTCGTTCGCACTTGCGACGGCCACCGCAACAGTGGCCAACGCCGGCTCCGACCAGATGATCGTGGAACAGGGGTTCCAGACCAGCAATGGACTCAGGGCGTCGCTCGCCCTGTCGCTGGGCGGTTCGACGGTCACGACGTATGGCGTTCCCAGTGCGCGGACCCAGGCGGGCGACCTGCACTCGTTCATCGCGATCGCGTCGAACGGCGATGCCACTTCGATCCGCCAGTTCATCCAGTTCAACCGTGAGCTGGCCAGCCGCACCTACACCCTGGGCGGTGCCCTGAACCTTCCGACCGTTACGACCACGGCCACGGTGCCGTATGCACGACTCAGGGTGGCGGGCGCGTGGCAAGCCGAGTATCCCGACGCCGGCGCCTCGACCATGACGCAAACGTCCGGCAAGTCGTGGACCGTGACGGGTTCGCGTGGCTTCTTTGGAGCAAGCGCGGCGAATTACGAGTTCGAGATCCCCGACTTCTCGGCGGTCGCTGGCTTCCAGACCGTATGGGGCCTCGTCCCCGGCTCGCCAGTCACGATCTCGACCACCTTCACCTCCTTCGTCTTCGGCGATGGCGCGGTGATCGGCGAAGGGACATCGATGAAGACGGCGTCGAGGACGCAGGTGCAGATGCCGTAGCGGGAAGACGGGAGAGGGAAGAATGCAGAAGGGAGACTCGCCAACTGGCGAGTCTCCCTTCTGCATTCTTCCCTCTCCCGTCTTTCCTACACTGCGTCGGACAAGCTCGAGAAGTTGAAGTCCTTCACGCGAAGTGAGGGCATCACCTGCCCTGTCGCTGTCCGCTCGGCCTTCCCGATCTCCTCGATCTTGCTGAGCATGAACAGCGGGCTTTCGTTCCAGCGGAAGTTCTTCACCGCGGCCGTGATCTTGCCCTTCTCGATCAGGAACGTGCCATCGCGCGTGAGGCCGGTGAGCATCACGGTGCGCTGGTCGAGCGAGCGGATGTAGAAGAAGTGCGTGACGAGAATACCGCGCTCGCATCCGGCGATGAGTTCCTCAGTGCTCTTCGAGCCGCCGACGAACTTGAGTCCGCCACCGCCACCACCGAAACCGCCACCACCGCCGCCGCCACCACGTCCACCGCCGCTGTTGGTGGGCACCTTGCCCTGCTTGTTGGCCCAGAAGCGATCGTACGAAAAGTTCTTGAGGATGCCCTTTTCGATGTACACGATGGGCCTGAGCGGCAGGCCTTCGCCATCGAACGGCGACGCCAGCAGGTCGGGATCGTGCGGATCGCTGTACATCGTCACGCGCTCGTCGGCGATCTTTTCGCCGAGCCTCGTGCCACCACCGGTCTTGCTGAACGTGCCGCGTCCTTCGTCATTGGCACGCGCATTGAACGTGCCGACGAGTTGCGGCATGATGTCGGCCACAGCCTGCGGCTCCAGCACGACGGTCCACATGCCGGGTTCGACGGCCTTGGCGTTGCGACTGGCCACCGCTTTCTGCGCCGCCACACGACCAAGTGACGCGGCGTCGAGCAGGCCCCAGTCGCGCGCGCCACCGCTGGACCAACCGGAGCCCGTGCCATCGGGCGTGCGCGCCGTCACCGACAGATCGGCCGACGTACTGCGATGATACGCGAACAGTCCCTTGCTGTTGGCCACAGCGGCCGCACCGGCGTTGGCCTGCAGGAATCCCGCGACGAACAGGTTGCCGGCCGCCTTGCCTTCCTGTTCGGCCACGCTGATGACGCGCTGCGTAGCGGTGGCACGCGCTTCCGGCGTGAGGCCGGCGGTGCGTTCGAAGTAGCCGTTCACCGGCGTGTACGTTTGCGGCGGCAGGCCCGGCATGGCCTCCGGATCTTCCGGGCTCAACCTGGCCAGTCGCTCGGCCAGTTCGACCGTGCGCTTGAGCGACGCATCATCGAGCACGTTGGTGGACGCGGACGCGCGACGCTTGCCGATGGTCGAGGTCACCGTCACCACCGTGTCGGTGGTGCCGCCACTCGTGGTGATTTCGTTGCCGGCGAATCGCGTGTTGCCGGCCCAGCCACTCTGGATGTTGACGCGGGTTTCGTCGGCCTTGGCGAACGACAGCACATGATCGGCGAGCGCCTTCGCCGCCTCGCGCGAGAGGAACTCGGCGTCGGCCGCTGCGGTGGTGAAGAGTGAGCGGGGCGTCATTCGCCTCTCCCGGTGTTGACGATGTTGACGTTCTTGAAGCGCGCTGGCACACAGCCATGGCTCACGGAGTTGGACTGGCTCGGCTGTCCCTTGCCATCACCAAACGATCCGCCAAGCCAGTAGGACTTCTGTCCACCAATCATGTCCATGGCGTTCCAGAACACCGGCGTGTTGGCCTGATACGCGACGTCCTTGAGCATGCCGGTAATCTTGCCGCCCTTCACTTCGTAGAACACCTGGCCGGAGAACTGGAAGTTGTAGCGCTGGTGATCGATGGACCACGATCCGCGATTCTTGATGACGATACCGCGGTCGGTGGCGGCGACGATCTCGTCGAGACCGATGTCGCGCGTGCCGGGCATCAGCGAGATGTTGGGCATGCGCTGGAACTGCACGCTGTCCCACGAGTCGGCGAACGAGCAGCCGTGCGACTTCTTCACGCCCGTGAGATTGGAAATCCAGGCCGCCTGTTCACGCGTGGTCTGGTAGTCCTTGAACATGCCCTTCTCGATGATGAGCCACTTGTCGGCGGCGACGCCCTCGTCATCCCACGCCACGAGGGCAAGCGAATTGGGCTGCGTGCGATCGGCCTGGACGTTCATCAGCTCGGTGCCATACTTGAGCTTTCCGATGTGCTTCTCCGGCGGTGCCACGAAGCTCGTACCGGCGTAGTTGGCCTCGTAACCCATGGCGCGATCGAGTTCGGTGGGATGGCCGATCGATTCGTGAATGGTGAGCCAGAGATTGGTGGGATCGAGGATGAGATCGTAGCGACCCGGCTCGACGGTCTTCGCACCGAGTTTCTCGACGGCCAGGTTGGCCCACCTGGCAGCGTTGCCGGGCATGTCCAGCGACTGCACGTATTCCCAGCCCGACGCGCGCGGCGCGAGTTCTTCGCTGTACGACTGGAATCCGTCGGGTCCGGTGGCCGTGGCCTGGAACGACGGTCCGACGCGAATGAATGTCTGCGTCGTTTCGGTGCCTTCGGAGTTCACGTACGTCTTGATTTCGCGCAGCAACTGCAACCCCGACGTCACGAAGCGCACACCCCTTTCCTTGAGGGCGGCTTCGTTGGCGGCGAAGAGCAGCGCAACCTTCTCCTCGATGGGCACCTCGACCGGATCGCGGGTGACGGGTGTCATCCACGTGCCCTTGACGACCGGCGTGGGCGCCAGCTCGACGGGCCGCTTCTGTGCGGCCTTGGCGGCCTTGGCAATGCGCGCCGCCTCGCGGGCGGCCTTCACCACGCCTTCGGTCGTCATGGCGCTCGTGGCCGCGAAGCCCCACGAGCCGTTGACGAGTGCGCGGACGCCCAATCCGTACGACTCGGTGTCGGACACACCGGTGATCTGGCGTTCACGCGTGTTCACCGACTGGCGGCGATAGCGTCCGATGCGCACGTCGGCGTAGCTGGCACCGGCATCCTTGGCAGCACCCAGTGCCTCGGCAGCGAGCTCGAGAACGTAGGGCTCGGCGGTGGGCGCAGTGATGAGCGGTTCGGACAACGCCGTCAGCACGCCGTTCGGTTCGGCGGCTGAGAGGATGCGTGGTCCGGCGAGTACCGCGGCAGCGGCGGCACCCGTCTTGAGAAAATCTCGGCGGGACGGGGACATGGCGTTCCTCGGTGGGTTGGATCAGGGGGCCCGGAGGAGAATACGCCGATTGCACGGAATCCGCTGGACTGCGGGGAACTCCCTATTCCGAACTCGCTCTTCGCCGAAGCTCCATCGGCACGACATCCCGCCGCGCGGCGGGCGTGATCCCCACCTCGCGCGCTTTCCTGCGAAAGCCGGCGCCGTGGTCGACCGGCACGCCCGTCTCGTGCTGCCATTGATGCACCATTTCGTGCAGCAGGGTGTGCATGGCTTCGCGCCAGCCGTGCCGCACGACGTGCTTGCGCGACATGACGATCTCGGCGGACGAGTGCCTGGAGCCCGGATCATAGTGGCCGAGTCGTGTGGCCATGCGTCCCGACAGCAGGATGGGCACCGACGAGAGCGTGCCGCCGAAGTGCTGCGCATTGAGTTGCCGGTGCGCGTCGGTGAGCTGTGCGATGAGCGCCAGGTCGCCGGGGCGCGGGGACTCGACCCGTCGCGCAACCGGTGGACGATCCACCTCGTATGTGAGGATCTCATCGCGTGCAGCAACGCGTTCGGCGCGTGTGTGCGCGCTCGCAAAGCTGACGACGGCGCGCAGCACCGCTTCGGGGGCGTCGGCATAGCCTTCGTTCACGCGCAAGGTGCGCCCTATGACCGACACCATCGTGGTACGCGTGCGCATGAGCACCAGCGACTCGACGCCGCGCAGGCCGAGGTCCTGGAGTCGCGAGAAGAGCACGGCAGTGCGGGCGCGTGTGGCCGCACGTCCGCGCGCGGGGCGGTCACGCGCCGGTTCGACGTGCGACGGCGGGTTCGCCGTTGTGAGCAACGACGACATCGGCGCTGGTGCCGTCATTGGCGTCGACGCGACTTCAGCGACCACGGTCGTGTCGCTGAAGAAATCGAAGCCGAGCTGTGCAAAGGCCGCGTCGCGCATCCGGAGAACAATGTGGTACAACGCGCGACCGATCAAGCAGGAAAGAGGCCGTTTCGCACGAGGGCGAGTGTGTCCATGCTGAACGCCACGACGCAGTGCACCAGCACGCCGCCGCCAATGCTGCGGGTGCGCAGCGCCAGGTAGCCCAGGACAAAGCCGGCAACGATGGAGCCGAACGCCTCCGGCAGCGGCTTGTGCGCGTGAATGAGGCAATACGGCAGCACACTGACGCCGATGGCCGCCAGGCCCAGACGCGACTCAAGCGAGAAGAGCAGCACGCCACGAAACAGGAACTCGGTGCTGAAGAGGATTGCCGCGTAGCACACCCAGTACCACAGCAATAGCGAGCCGCTCCAGGTGAGCGGCAGCGCGGGATGCAGCAGCGGATACGTGCGCAGGAAGTCGGGTCGCAGGCTGGCCAGCCACAGGGCCGGGATCATCAGCACGACCAGTCCACCGTAGAGCGCCAAGCCGCGTGGCGTGCGCGGCAAGGCGATGGAGAACGGCAGCGGTCCATCGCGTCGCATCAGCATGGCGGGCACAACCACCCAGAGCACGAGCAGCAGCACGGCCCACCATACGAACGGCCGGATGGTGCCGGGCCACTCGGGGAAGAACACCCGCGTGCGCATGGGAATCGCGAGGAACTCGGCCGCAATCAAGGCGAAGGCGCTCCACCCCAGGATGAGGTGAAGCGCCCGATCACCTGGCCTGGCCGATGCGGTCACCCGACGCCACGCACGGCGTCCACCATCGCGCGCAGCGCGTCGATCTGGTCACCGACGATCGTGTGCGCGATGCCGGGATAGATGCGCAAGTCGACCGACGCGCCCTGTGCAGCCAGCATGACGGCGGCCTTCCGGACCTTCGCCTCGGGGATGTGGTCATCGGCATCGCCGCAGGCCAGCAATATCGGTGTGCCGGCAAAGTCGCCCGCATCCTGTCGCACATCGGCGTCGTCGCCCACCAATGCACCGGCGAGTGCCGCAACGCCGCCAAACCGCTGCGCGTTGCGCGCTGCAAACTCCAGCGCGAGACAGGCGCCCTGCGAAAAGCCGACAAGGATGATGCGGTGCGGCGGAATGCCGGCATCGAGCACCGATGTGACCGCGCGGCCCACCGACGCCAGCGCCGAGGACAGATACGGCTCATTCGACGCCATCGGCGCGAGGAAGCGATTGGGATACCACGAGCCGTCCTCCGCTCGCGGCGCGATGAGCGCGGCGTCGGTGGCACCGGCGGCGCGCGCAATGGGCAGCATGCCGTCGGCACTCCCGCCGCGCCCGTGCACCAGCACGAGCGCGTAGGAGGCTTCGGGCAACGGCACGCCACTCACCAGTGGTGCGAGGGTCGCGTGCGGATCGATGGTGGATGTCACGTTGACGGTCATGCGTTCACGATACTGTTGGCACCGTTGAGCGGCACGAGATGCGCCGCGATTTCCTCACGGTGCGATTCGAGCCACCACGGCAACTGCAATGTCGAACCCGCGGTCTCGACCGGCTCATCGACCAGGAATCCGGGGCCCATGGTGGCAATCTCGACGATGTGCCCGTCGGGATCACGCGTGTAGATGCTCTTGAAGTACACACGGTCCATGACCTCGGAAACCGGCAGCCGGGCTTCCAGCAGCTTCTCGCGAAAGGCAAGCTGCGTCAGTTCGTCGGCCACCGCGAGGGCATAGTGATGCCCCTGCCCTGTTCCCATCGCGGCGCGACGTTCCCTGGCCGGATCCTTCTCCAGGTACGTCACCAGCGACCCGGGACGCGCGTCGGGCGATCCCCAGCTCCAGTGACGCGTGCCGGGGTCGTCGAAGTTCTCGGTCTTCTTCACGAGCGTCAGTCCAAGCACGCCGCGCAGAAAATCATCGGTGCGTTCGACGTTGGCCGTCATCGCCGTGAGGTGATGCATACCGCGCCTGAGGCTCATGGCTTCGTCGATGACGGGCACCGGCTCGGGCCACGTCATTGCCGCAATGGCCGTTTCATCGCGGTGGCCGCGCAGCTTCTCCAGCGGCGGCGTGCGCTGCACGACTTCGCCCGCTTCGTCCATGAGCATGCCGGGACCTTCAGTGGCGATCTCGAGGATCACGCCGTCGGGGTCACGGAAGTAGATGGACGTGAAGTAATGCCGGTCGTACGGGCCCTTCACGCCGATCCCCAAGTCGGTGAGCCGCCGCTTCCAGCGCAGCAGCGCATCGCGATCGGCCACGCGCAACGCGACATGATGTGTGCCGCCAATGCCCGTGCGTCCGCGCGGCGCGGTGGGCCACTCGAAGAACGTCACGACGGTGCCGGCATTGCCGGTGTCATCCGCGAAGTACAGGTGATAGCTGCCGGGGTCGTCGAAGTTGACGGTCGTCTTGATGAGGCGCAGGCCGAGGACCCTGGTGTAGAAGTCCGCCGTGCGCTGCTGCTCTGCCTGCACCGCGTCGTCGATGTCGAGCCAGCGCGTGGCGCGGCGTTCGAACTGCAGTTGCGCCGCCTCCACCGGGATGCCGATGATGCGCGCGAGCGA
>CAZPON010000150.1:0-8265 GCA_964588045.1 uncultured Gemmatimonas sp. | reverse complement strand
GTTCACAATATCGAGTTCATCTGGCACAACCTCCTTCCACAGGGCGAAGTCCTGCGCGTTCTCCTTGGCGTACTCGTCCTGCGCCACGCGCGCGCCGGTGCGCAGCTCGCGCTTGTCGAGCTGTGAGAGCTGGCCGTACGTAGGGAACCGGTCGATCGCGAAGTACACCGAGCCGTCGTCGGCGATGTAAGCGACGTTGTTGGCCACCAGCCGCTCGACCAGCGCGATCATCTCCGGAATGTGCGTCGTGGCCTCGGGATACCGTTCGGCATCCTCGATGCGCAGGTAGCGCCGATCCTTGTGGAACAGCTTCGTGTAGGGTTCCGTGATCTGCGTGATGGTCTGCCTCTGCGCCGCCGCCTTGCGAATGATCTTGTCGTCGACGTCGGTCAGGTTCATCACCTGCTCCACGTCCCACCCGGCCAGTCGCAGCACGCGCCGCAGCAAATCCTCGAACAGGAACGTGCGGAAATTGCCGAGGTGCGCCGGGTTGTAGACGGTGGGCCCGCACGTGTACATGCGCACCGTCTGACCATCGGCAGGCGCGAACGGCTCGACGCGGCGCGTGAGCGTGTTGTACAGGCGGAACTCGGGCATGGTGGCGGTGGCGATGGGCGAGCGGGCTGCTGGGGGTTCAGGGGGAATGTAGGGGGTCGATGGGTCCGTTGTCAGCGCTGACGATCCGCCCGGCGGCAAGCGTCAGCACGCGGACGCCGTTGGCGTTGTCGGCCCCTTTGGACTCGTGGACGAATCGAGACGGGAGACGAGAGAGGGGAGACGGGAGATATCCAGCCGGCCGGACGTCTCCCTTCTCCCGTCTCCCTTCTCCCGTCTCACTACTGATCGGCAGGTGTACGAGTACACCGCCGCCCTGCGCGCGCAGCGCCATCGCCCATGCGCACCACTGCTCATACCCAGTTCCGGCTTCGCGCGTCGGCCGCGCCGATGACGAAACGTATGGTCGCACGTAAAAGACGTGCACCACGGGAGCTTCGCGCGCGTACCTCGTGATCGCCGGTGTCGCCGACCATCCGGCCACCAGGGCCCTCAGTGCCTCTTCACTGATGCAGCCGCGACGGATCCGCACACCCTTCGCGACAATGCGAGCACCGGTGCGAATCGGTCGCGTTCCCGCCAGTTGCGCGACAAGCGATGCGGCCCCGCACGCGACGCCACCGCGCAGCACGACCAGCTCACCGGCACGCACGGACACTGACACGCCATCGAGCGTCCGCACGGCGAACAGGGATTGCCCGAACCCGGCGTGGATTTCCTCGTGGAGGTCGCGTACCGCGAGCAGCAGTCGCGCGGTGTGGCTGCGTGTGTATCCCATGCGACGCATGATGGCATCAGGGTGCCGGAATACCATCACCGGAATCCCGCCCCGTGGCACATGGTATTGCGCATGAGACGGGAGACGGGAGACGCAAGACGGGAGACTCTCAAGCGCAGAGTCTCCCGTCTTGCGTCTCCCATCTCCCGTCTCTACTACACAACAGCCACCGTGCTACTACGTTCCCTTCGGCTCCCTCAGTCCTTCGATCTCGGCGATCAGGTCGGCTTCCGCCGTCTTCGCCGTTTCAGCCGCCCCCGGCAGTGCGGCCGGCGTGGCCACCGTTGGAGCCATCGCCGCTTCCGACGCACCCGCGGCGAGCTGGCGGGCTGCGGCCGGTGCACCGGCTGGCAGCATCCCCATGCGCTGCTTGAGCTGCAGCAACTGCGCATCGGCGTTCGCGCCACCCGCCGACCGTTCGAGCTGCTTGAACTCGCCCGCGAGGCGGTCGCCGCTGAACTCCTCGTCGATTTCCTGCGCCGCCTGCAACTGGCGTTCGTTGCTGGTGATCTTCTCTTCCATGCGCGCGAAAGCATCGAACGCCGAGTTGTCGCCCATGCTCGACATCGTCTGCGAAATGCGCGCCTGTGCTTCGGCACGACGCTGGCGTGCGAGCAACAGGTTCTTCTTGCGCTTGGCTTCCTCGATCTTGTCGTTCAGGTCGCGCAGCGACTGCTTGAGCTTCTCGGTTTCGTGGCGATGCGTCTCCCACGTGGCGGCAAGCTGCTGGCCGTGCTCGAGATGTTCCTGTCCGCGCAACAGCGCCTGCTTGGCCAGGTCGTCACGGCCTTCATTGACGGCCAGCATCGCGCGCTTGTCCCAGTCATCGGCAAGACGGAACTCGGAGTCCGCCTGGTCCTTGAGCCGCTTCTCGTCGGCGATGGATGCGGCGACCTGCTGCTTGGCCTTGGCCAACTGGTTGCGCATGTCGACGATGATCTGATTGAGCATCTTCTCGGGATTTTCGGCCGAGGAGATGAGGTCATTCAGATTCGACTTGATCAGCGTCGAAAGGCGATCGAAGATGCCCATGGGATCAGCGAACCTCGCGGAAGGCGGCGAGCTCACGCAGGTGCGACGTGAGCGAGAGAGTCAGGCTTTCGTAGGAAGCGAGGAACTCTTCGTAGTCCAGATGGGCGAGTTCCAGGGCTTCGGTCATGACGACGTCTTCGCGGTCGATGCCGTACGATCCGTGCAACAGGTCGGTCGCATTGAGCTCGAGCAGGCGCCGGCTCAGCGACGCCAGCTCGGCCGCGTCGGTCGGCAGCGGCATGACCTTCACCCGCAGCAGGACCACCGGGGGATTGTGGGTCACGACGACATCGAAATCGATCGCGCCACCCGGGCGCACGATCCACATACCGGGTTCGATCTCGCGGTGGGTTGCGTCCTCGGCACTGAGGCGATCGAGAAACGCCTCGATGTCTTCTCGTGTGACCATGTTGGGATCCGGTGGACGGGTTTGACTACGGGGACGGGGGGCCGTACGGCGGGCTGGCCCGATTCGTTTCGTCCTGTGTGTCGAATTGTATCGCCGTCGGCATGCGTTGGGAGGGGGCGAGCGCTACGGGCAGCGTCCCGTGTGGAGGCGCGAACCAGCGCCCTCGGCGTCGAACATGAGCCGCCCGTCGCGCAGCCAGGCCACGCCCTCGCCGCTGTTGCGCTCCTTGAGCCCGCGCAGCGAGCACCGCGCAATCAGGCCGGTGGGGCGCCAGGTCGTCGTGTCGATGCCCAGGATATACACGTCGTTGTAGCTGCGGACGGCCAGCCGCACCATGCCGGCACTGTCGGAACCCGACAGCGCCGCATCGGTGATCCAACTGCGACCCTCGCCCCGCTTCGGAACGATCGGCAGCGAATCGAACAGTATCGCCGTGGCTGTGTCGGCAGATCGCCACGCCGATGGTGCCACGCGATAGATCCGCGCCGGACGGGCGGCGCCGGACTGGTCGCGTTCCGGTCGCTTGGTGAGCAGGTACACGGCGGTGTCCGGAGCAATCCACATCGACTCGACATCATGCGGCCCGTCGGCATAGCGCAGCGTGAGTTGCTCCGCGGCGGCCGAAAGGGTGTCGGCCGGATTCGGTGCTGGCAGTCGCCAGACGCGCACCTGTGCGCGCTGCGCGGAGTTGTCGCCAACGTCACCGATGTACAGGCAGACGCCGTGATCGCACGGTCCGCTGGCAAGCGCTTCCCAGTCGCGGTTCCGGGCACCCTGTACGCGCACCGTTCCCAGCGCGCGCCCGGTACTGTCGAACGCGAAGAGCTCCGCGTCGTGACCGCTGTCGTTCTGCGCCCAGAACAGATTCGGATGATCCGGCGAGGGCACAAGACCCGACGCTTCGCTCAAGGCAGGATCGGTGAGCCGCCCGCGCGACACGACGTCACTGAGTGCGGGGGCGTCAGCGCTCTTCGCGCTCTTCGCGCTCTTCGCGCGTTTGTCGGATCCGCCACAACCGAGTGCGCCCGCAAGCAGCACCAGTGGCAGCAGCGCCGCGCGCACGCCGCGACCGTTAGCCACCGGACTTCTTCAGTTCGTAGAGCCGCTCACGTGCCAGTCGGCGCCCGGTTGGTGTCGCCGCCAGCCCTCCACCTGCCGTTTCGCGATACCGGACGTCCATCTCGGCGCCGATCTCTCCCATCGTGTCGATGACTTCGTCGGCGGGAATCGCGAACTCGATACCGGCCATCGCCATCTCAATGGCGGCAAGCGCAATCGCTGCACCGGTGGCGTTGCGAAACACGCAGGGCAACTCGACCAACCCGCCGAGCGGATCGCACACGAGTCCCAGTGTGCCCTGTTGCGCGAGCGCGGTGGCATGCCCGGCCTGTCGCGGTGAACCGCCGAGCATCTCCACTGCCGCTCCGGCCGCCATGCCCGCAGCCGCACCGGTCTCGGCCTGACATCCGCCTTCAGCGCCCGACAGCGACGCGCGTTCCGCCACGACGGCGCCGATGAGTCCTGCCGTCGCGAGCGCATCGATCAGCCGCTCGTCGTCGATGCCGCGCGCCGCCGCCAGTCCGGTGAGCACCGCAGGCAGCACACCGGCGCCACCGGCGGTGGGCGCTGCCACGATGACGCCCATCGCGGCATTCACTTCCTGCACGGCCAGCGCGCGGGCGAGCACATCGCGGAACGGCGTGCCGGCGAGCGGGCCGTCGGGACCGGTGCGCAGCTTGGCCGCATCACCGCCAACGAGCCCCGACGACGACATGAGGTCGCCCACCATACCGCGTTCCACCGCGCCACGCATGACCACCAGGGCGCGCCGCAGCGCATCGCGGATCTCCGACACCGGCCGGCCCTGATCCTTCGACTCCGCGTCGAGCGCGACCGTGGACAGGCTCACACCACGCGTCTCCGCGTCGTGAATGGCGGCCGCCAGGCTGCGATACATCAGCGACTCCTCATCATGCACTCACCTTGTCGAGACGGAACGCCCACTTCACCCAGGGCAGCGCGCGAATCGCATCACGCACGGACTCCTCCGGTTCGTGATCGACCTCGATGACCATGAACGCATCGCCGCCCCGTTCCTTTCGCGTGAGCTTGAGCGTGGCGATGTTGACACTCGCGTCGGCGAGGATCGTGGCGATGCGCGCGATCGATCCCTTCACGTCTTCGGCGACCAGCACGATGGTGTGCAGGTTGCCCGACACTTCCACCGGATATCCGTCGATCTCGGTGACCCGGACGCGGCCTGCGCCGAGTGATGCGCCGATCATCTGGGATCGCCGATCGCCACGCTCGAGCGTGATGCGCACGGTGTTGGGGTGGGCTTCGTCGCCAAGCGACGTCTTCTCGAAGGTGTAGGCCAGACCTTCGCGTTCGACGATATCGAGCGCGGTGCGGAGCCGCTCATCGTCGGGGCGAAACCCCATCAGCCCGCCGACGATGGCCTTGTCGGTGCCGTGCCCTTCGCCGGTGCGCGCAAACGACCCGTGCAGCTCGATGGTCGCCCGCTCGGGCGTACCACCCACGAGGCAACGGGCCAGCAGGCCGAGGCGGCAGGCGCCGGCCGTGTGACTGGAGCTGGGGCCGACCATGACCGGGCCGATAATGTCGAGAAGCGAGACCATGGCCGAAAGGTAGTATTGAGGACGCCCGACGTCTGCCTTCCCCTCAACGCCGACTGTCATGCCTTCCGCCGACGCGCTGTTCGCTGCTGCCAATCCGCTGGTGCTCCCCGGCTGGTTGCTCCTGATGCTCGCTCCACGCTGGCGCTGGACGTTGCCGGTGGTACGCGGCCTGATCGTGCCCCTGCTGGCGATTGGATACACGGCCCTGATCCTGGCGCGATTCGGGTCGAACGAAGGCGGGTTCGGCTCGCTGGCGCAGGTGCAAGTGTTGTTCGCCGATCCGTACATGCTCGTAGCGGGGTGGGTGCACTACCTCGCGTTCGACCTGTTCATCGGATCATGGATCGTGGAGGACGCACTGCAGCGACAGGTGCCGTGGTGGCTTCGCGTGGGCGTGCTGCCCCTCACGTTCATGTTCGGGCCGGTCGGACTGCTGCTGTACCTCGCGGGCCGTTCGGCGTACAGCGCGCGCGTCGCCGCGTGATGCGCACGCTTGCGGACCGGGCGTCCGAACTGGTGCGACGCAGCCCGGCGCTCGCGGCGCTCGCGGCCATGCACCTGGCGCTGCTGGCGGCGCTCGTATGCGCGATGCAGGTCGATACCGTGCACGTGCTGGGCATTCCACGCTTCATCAAGCCGGCGAAGTTCGCAATCTCGATCGCGATCTATCTCGCCACGATTGCGTGGTTGCTGCCGTCGGCGGGCCTCGGCGATCGTGCGCGCCATCGGATCACGGGCATCATCGGCACGACGATGGTCTACGAGATGCTGGCCATCATGGTGCAGGCGGTTCGCGGCACCACGTCGCACTTCAACGTCGCGACGCCCTTCGATGCGGTGATCTTCCAGACGATGGGTTTCGCGATCGTGGTCAACACGGTTGCCGTTGGCTGGATGTGCGTCGCGGCGTTTCGCCGGCTTCGCCTGGAACCATCGGGCTATCAGGCCGGTGTCGCCTTCGGATTGGCAGTCTTCCTGGTGGGAAGCGCCATGGGCGGCTGGATTGTCGGCAACAATGCGCACACGGTTGGCGCACCCGATGGTGGGCCAGGCTTGCCCTTCGTGAACTGGAGCACGACCGCCGGTGACCTGCGCGTTCCGCACTTCCTGGGCATGCATGCCTTGCAAGTCCTGCCGCTGATTGGCGCGTGGATGGGACGACGCGCGGTGTACCTGGCGGCGTTGGCGTGGAGCGTCGTCACAATGGCGCTGGCGGTGCAGGCGGCGATGGGACGAACCCTGTTCTGATCCCATTGGGGGTTCCGAAGTCGCCGGTTGTGACATTCGGCAGCCACAACCGGGGACTTCGCGCCACGGACCATAGGATTGAGTTCCCTCTCACTCTCTCGCCGCCGCCCGGACCAGACAGGCCCGGTGCGGTGCCGAGTCCTGTCGTCGAATCGCTCAGGCGCGACGACGACGAACCATGACGCCGATGCCCACCAGGCCCGTTGCCAGCAGCAGGTAGGTGCTCGGCTCCGGGACAACTTCGACCGGGAGCCGCGTCTCCATCACCAGGATGGACCCGGTCAACGCGACCATGTTGTCCTGAGAGTCGGTGCCAACGCCCTGCACGGCGAGGTTGTTCACGATGAGCGTGAACGTGCCCCCATCGTACGTGAACTCCTGCGACGGGTTGGTGAAGTTGAGCTGGAATCCTCCCGCGTCACCGGGAATGCTGGTGACGTTTCCAGTCAGGTTGGCCGAGAAGAGGCCGTCCGGCGGAATCACGCCACCGGGGGCGGTGAAGCTGACCCGCAGCATGAACGACTCCCCCGTGAACGACTGGAGGCCGGTGGTGAGCATGAACGAGCCGAGGTTGTCCAGGTTCACGGTATTGCTCGGCACATTGCCGATACCCAGGAACCCCAACGATGACATCCCGCTGAAGGTGGAGTTGCGATACGTGAGCGGACCGAATGCATCGATCGCATTGCTGCTCGCGCTCTCCGGCACGCACGCCGCGCCCGCGGTGACGTAGAAGCAGCCGTTGGTGAAGCCGGTGAACTGGACCTGTGCCTTCGCCGGCTGCGCAAAGATGGTGGTGGCAGCGATCGCTGCCAGGGCGACTCGAATGGGGTGTCTCATTCCTGCTCCCTTGGATGGATATACATTGCTGCGCGCGCTTGCAGCGCTCAGCCGCGTTCACGGCCTGACCATACGCAAGGCAATTGTCGGTCCACAGGGATGTTGCGTGTGCACGGTGCACACGCTGCTGCACCGCAGCGCGCGCGAGCGCCTCAGAGCATCGCGCGCAAGTAGTAGCCCGTATGGCTCTCCGGGACGGCGGCCACCTGCTCCGGCGTGCCAGTGGCGACAATGCTGCCGCCGCGCACGCCGCCTTCGGGGCCAAGATCCACGATCCAGTCGGCCGTCTTGATGACGTCGAGATTGTGCTCGATGACCAGCACGGTGTTGCCGCGATCGACCAGCTTGTGCAGCACGTCGAGCAGCACGCGCACATCCTCGAAGTGCAGCCCGGTCGTGGGTTCGTCGAGGATGTACATGGTGCGTCCGGTGTCGCGCTTGGCAAGTTCGGCGGCCAGCTTTACGCGCTGCGCCTCGCCACCGGAGAGGGTGGTGGCGCTCTGTCCGAGGTGGATGTAGCCGAGACCGACATCACGCAGCGTCTCGAGCTTCGGTGCAATGCGCGGCTGGTTCTCGAACACCGAGCATCCTTCCTCAACGGTGAGATCGAGCACTTCCGCGATGCTCATGCCGCGGAAGCGCACTTCCATCGTCTCGCGGTTGAAGCGCTTGCCCTTGCACACATCGCACGGCACGAAGACATCGGGCAGGAAGTGCATCTCGATCTTCACGAGGCCGTCGCCCTGGCACGACTCACAGCGCCC
>CAZPON010000149.1:0-8397 GCA_964588045.1 uncultured Gemmatimonas sp. | reverse complement strand
GGTACTCGCCGCGTATTGCGCGCTGGATCGCCGAGCGTGAAGGTGTCACGCTGGCGGCCGATGGCAGTCTCACCCTGGAGCATCCGGTGGCCGACGACAGTTGGGCCGTGCGTCACGTGTTGCAATACGGGTCCGAGGCCGAGGTGCGCTCGCCGCCCGACATCCGACAACTGGTGGTGGCCCGTTTGGAGGCGATGGCGGTCAGTTGATGACACCGTGAGACGCCCCCGAGACGCACAGCGCGTATGGTTTGCGGTTTCGCTGCACGTCTCGCTGCGTTCGCGCAAACAATGCCCACGCGATCCCAACAACCTCCCGTGTTCCTGGTTCGCACACTCGGGTCAGCCGAGTTGTGCGAGTTGAGCGCCGACGGCCAGGCACGGCCGCGCCTGCTCGGTCCCGGCAAGCCGCTCGCGCTGCTGGCGTACTGCTGCAGCGCCCGCGACCGCGAGCATTCCGGCGACTTTCTTGCCTCCCTGCTGTGGAGTGATCTCGAGACGGCCCGGTCGCGCCTGTGTCTCCGGCAGGCGCTGTGGAGGCTGCGCAGGCTGGTTGGAGAGTGCCTCCGCGTTCGCGACGACGCAGTCCTCGGCGTCGATCCGGCAATCGACTGCGACCGCGATCGATTCCTCTCGGCGGTCCATCGCGGCGACGCGATGGCCGCCATGCAGGCATACGGCGGCCCCTTCCTCGCGGGACTCTCGGTGCCGGGCGGTGACGAGTTCGAGGATTGGGCCGCGCTTGAACGGCGGCACCTCGAGGAGTCGCTCCTGCGCGTTGTCGAACCGTTCGCGCGCGGACTCGTGCGGGAGGGTCGGCTTGCGCAAGCGCGCGAGCTCGTTGGATGCCTGGCCGCGGTCGCACCCGATAGCCTCGACGCGCGCCGCATGGCGGTGGAGGTACTGCTCGATGCCGGCGACTCGGTTGGCGCGCGACGCGGCGCAGATGCACCCCGGGGACGAAGTCGGTCGTGAGCTGTGCGTCGGTGATGCTTCCGGTTGCGTTGCCGCAGGCACGCGTGCGAAGTTGGTCGCACCGGCGCGCCGGTGGACGCGACGTTTCGTCCACTGCGAAACAGCGTATCCGTCATTGAAGTTCGTCAGGTTCGTGGCCCATTTGGAGGCGATGATTGAAGTTCCCGCGTGCTGGCGGCATCCTCCTGCACCCGACGTCCCTGCCCGGCCCCGACGGGATCGGGGACTTCGGGCCGGATGCCTGGCGCTTCCTCGATTTCCTCACCGATACCGGACTCTCCCTGTGGCAGATGCTGCCACTCGGACCAACCGGCTACGGCGATTCGCCGTATCAGTGTTTCTCGGCCTTCGCCGGCAATCCACTGCTCATCAACATTCCGGGCGCGACAACGGCACTGCCCGGGGGCGCGGTGGATTTCGAGCGCGCCATCCTGCACAAGCGGCAACTGCTGTCGAAGGCGTTCGAACAATTCGTGCCGGACGACGCGTTCCACGCGTTCTGCGAACAGCAGCGCGCGTGGCTCGACGACTATGCGCTGTTCATAGCCATCAAGCAGGAGCACGACGGCGCGGCATGGACTTCCTGGCGGCCTGAACTCGCCGCGCGTGAGCCCGGCGCACTGCAGGCGTTCCGTGCGTCCCATGCGCGCGAGATCGTGCAGGTGTGCATGGAGCAGCACCTGTTCTTCAGGCAGTACCACGCGCTCAAGCGCGCGTGCACCGCGCGCGGCATTCGCCTGATGGGCGATCTCCCCATCTATGTCGCGCACGACTCCGCCGACGTGTGGGCCAATCGCGAGTTGTTCCAGCTCGACGCGGCCGGTCACCTCGTCGTGCAGGCCGGCGTGCCGCCGGACTACTTCAGCGAGACCGGTCAACTGTGGGGCAATCCGATCTACGATTGGGACGTCATGCGCGCGCAGGGATATCGCTGGTGGATCCATCGCATGCGCGCCGCGCTGGAGATGTTCGACCTGGTGCGCCTCGATCACTTCCGCGGATTCGAGGGATACTGGGAAGTGCCGGGGAATGCCACCAACGCCATTGGCGGACGGTGGGTGGAAGGACCCGGTGCCGACCTGTTCACCGCGCTGTCGGCCGCGCTCGGCCCCATGCCGATCGTCGCCGAGAATCTCGGACTGATCACGCCGGAGGTCGAAGTGCTGCGCATGCAACTGGGCTATCCCGGCATGAGCGTCCTGCAGTTCGCCTTCGGTGGAGACGGGGGCGCCGCGGAGTTCAAGCCGCACAACTTCCCCCGTGAGCGCGTGGTGTACACGGGCACGCACGACAACGACACGACCGTTGGCTGGTGGCATGCCGATGCTGGCTCGGATTCGACAAGGACGGCCGCGGAAATCGAACGCGAACACGACTACGCACGGCGTTACCTCGGCACCGACGGTACGGACATCCACTGGACGTTCATTCGCGCGGCGCTCGCGTCGGTGGCAGACACCGTGCTGATACCGATGCAGGACGTGCTCGGGCTTGGCAGCGAGGCGCGCATGAACCTGCCCGGACGACCGTCGGGGAACTGGCGGTTTCGCTTTACGTGGGAGCACGTCACACCCGACATCGTGGCGCGCCTGCGCGACATGACGAGGCTGTACGACCGCTGACGCTCGCCGCCGTCCCGGCGGCCGGGTAGTTTTCGCGCGTGCATATCGGCTTCTCCTGTATAGAATTCTTCGGCGCAGGCATCCAGGGCGGCTTCGGACGCGCGACGCGATTCCTGGGGCGTGCGCTGGCGCGTCGCGGCGTGACGGTGAGCGTGATCGTTCCGCGGCGAGGCGACCTGCAGGAAGGCGTCGTGGACGGCATGCGCGTCATCGGGTTCGATCCACACCGGCCGTGGACGGCAATCGCGGCGTATCGCGCGTGCGCCGCCGACATCTACCACTCGCAGGACACGTCCATGGGCACGGTGTACGCCAGGATCGCGGGCGGTGGTGCGCGGCACGTGGTCACCTTCCGTGATCCGATGGACAAAGGCGATTGGCAGATGGAAACGGCGCTGTCTGGCAAGCACCCCATGGCGTACCGCACGTATCGGGCGTTCATCGACAATCCGCTCGTGCACTGGGCGGTGCGCCGGGCCGACGCGCGATACTGCGCCGCGCAGTTCCTCATTCCAAAAGTCACGAAAAAGTACGGCTTCGCCGACCCGCCGGGATTCCTGCCCACCCCGGTCGACATCCCCGAGTGCGTGGAGAAAGCCGCGCGGCCAACGGTGGCGTTCGTGGGGCGATGGGATCCCCGCAAGCGTCCCGAAGAGTTCTTCGAACTGGCCCGGCGGTTTCCGCAGGTCGAGTTCATCGCTGTCGGCGGTTCATCGGATCCCGCGCGGGACGCGCAGTTGCGCGCGATCGGCGCCGCCCTCCCGAACGTGCGGATGCCCGGCATCATCGACCAGTTCAGCAGTGCCGCGCTGACGCGCATTCTCGCGGCCAGTTGGATCCTGGTGAACACCTCGGCGCGCGAGGGGCTGCCGACGGCGTTCATCGAAGCGGCGGCGCATCGATGTGCGATTCTCAGTCACCACGATCCCGACGGGTTCACCTCCCGGTTTGGCCGTGTCGCCGGCGATGGCCCGATGGATGCGGCCTTGCAGTCGTTGCTGGACGGCGACGCGTGGCGAGCGTGCGGAGCGCGCGGCTTCGAGTATGTTCGCGACACGTTCTCGACCGAGCGCGCGGTGGATGCGCACCTGGCGGTGTACGAGCAGTTGCTGGCAGGACGCGCATCGTGAACCCGTCGCCGGTGGTGAGCGTCGTGATCGCCACGCGCGATCGCCGGGAGTTGCTGGCACACGCCATCGACAGCGTCCGCCGCCAACAGGGACCATCGTGGGAACTGATCGTGGTCGACGATGGGTCCACCGACGATACGGCGGCGTTCCTCGAAGGACAGACATCGCTGACCGCCATCGTGCAGCGTGTGTCGACCGAGCGATCCATGGCGCGCAATCGTGGACTCGCCGTGGCGGCCGGGCGCTACGTGATGTTCCTGGACGACGATGACCTCCTGCATGCCGATGCGCTGCGCGTGCTGGCGTCGGCGCTCGATCGCCACCCGCCGGCCGTGGCCGCCATTGGCGCGCGCGAGGACTGGTTTGTGGGTGAAGGCTACCGTCGGCGCGACATCCATCCGCGGAGAGAGCGGCAGCGCGACCTCTTCGACGAGTTCCTTTTCGGTTGGTCGGCGGTGTCGGGGCAGAACCTCTATCGAACCGATGTCGTGCGTGCGGCCGGCGGTTATGATGTGGAGATCCTGCAGGTCGAGGACCGCGATCTCTGGTTGCGCATGTGCCGCATGGGTCCCGTAGTGCTCTGTCCGCGAACAGTCATGACGTATCGCATTGCACCGACCCAATCGCGTGCGGATGACATCCGCCGACGCCGCGAATCGGTTGCGCGCCGAGCCATCCGCGCCCTGCCGCGCGACGCGCGGCGCCGCGCGCTGTTGATCCGCCGAAGCACGGCGTTCGTCGATGCCGCCGAGGATGCAGTGCGCGACGGGAACATGCTGGCCGCCATCCCGGCGCTGGGTCGCGCGGTTCGCTGCTTTCCGGCGCTCGCCTGGACGCCGCTGCTCTCGGTGTGGATCGCGCGTCGGCTCGCCGGACGCGCGTACCATCGCTGGCGACGCCAATGAGCCGCACGCACCCCGGCGTCACGCTCGTCCTGTGCACACGCAACCGCCAGTCGGGGTGCGCGGCAGCACTCGCGTCCCTGCTGGCGATGACGCCATCGGCCGAATCGATCATCGTGGTCGACCAGAGCGACGACGCACCGGGCCCCGATGCCATCGGTGTCCCGCGCGAGCTCGGCGATCAACACGTGCGCTACCGGCGACAGGATGCCGCTGGCCTCTCGCGTGCACGCAACTTCGGGCTGGCAGAAAGCACCACGGACATCGTGGCGTTCACCGACGACGACTGCGAAGTGCCCGTCGATTTCGTGCAAACGATCGTCGATGCCTGCAGCCAATGGCCGCGCGCCGGCCTGCTCTTCGGCAATGTGCGTCCCGGCCCCCATGATGCACGTGCGGGACTCATTCCGTGCACCGAGCGTACGGCGGTCGTGGTGGCCAATGTCATTCCGGACCAACGGCACCTGGGCGCCATGGGCGCGTGCATGGTGCTGCGCCGCGATATCCTCCCGGCACTGCACGGCTTCGATCCGTTGCTTGGCGTGGGCGCAATATTTCACGCAGCCGAAGACACCGATCTCATCCTGCGCTGCCTTGCCGCCGGCATCCAGGTGGTCGAGACACCATCCATCGAGGTCGTGCATCACGGATTCCGCGCGTGGGCGGACGCAGACAGGCTGGCCGATCACTACCTGTATGGAACGGCCGCTGTGTACGCCAAGCACGCGCGGCTGCACCCGCTGGCCATGGGCCGCCTGCTGTCGCATATCGGCGCCCGCTGGTGGCGCGGCACGTCGCACGTGTCCTACTCCGGACCCCGCACGCGACGCGGCGCCCGACTGGCGGCGTTCCTGCGCGGATTCTATCGCGGGCTGCGCATGCCGATCGACAGAGTCACCGGGTACTTCGTGGATCCCGCACCCCCGGTTGGTATCCAACAATCGCAATAGGAGGCTCCGTGCTTCGCTTCGCTCCCGCCCTGACGCTGTTGTTTGCCGTTGCGACCGCGCCGCTCACCGCGCAAGTACCAGGCCTCGCCGGCACACTGGTGGTCACCAACAAGACACCATCCACCGCCACGATCATCGATGTGGCGAGCGGCAAGGTGCTCGCCACGCTCCCCACCGGGCAGGGCCCGCACGAGGTCGTGATGTCGCGCGACGGACGCGTGGCTGTCGTCACCAACTATGGCTCACAGGCCGGCAATACGCTCACCGTGATCGACGTGCCCGGGCTCACCGTCGCGCGCACGATTCCCCTCGGCGAGTATCGTCGTCCGCACGGCCTCGTGCTGATGCCCGGCGATTCGATCGTGGCCGTGACGTCGGAAGCGAACCGCTTCGTGCTGCTCGTGCATATCGGCACGGGCAACATCGTGAAGGCGATCCCCACGCAGCAGAACGGATCACACATGGTGGGCGTGACCGCCGACGGAACGCGCGGGTGGACCGGGAACATTGGCAGCAACACCGTATCGGAACTCGATCTCGTGGCTGGCACGTGGATCCGCAACATCGATGTGCCAACGCAACCGGAAGCCATCAACGTCACACCCGACGGTCGCGAGGTGTGGGTCGGCAGCAACGCCACCGGCAAGCTCAGCGTCGTCGACGCGGCAACGGGCACGGTGTCCACCGCCGCCGAGGGCTTCGGCTGGCCCTATCGCGTGCTGTTCTCACCGGACAACGCGCTCGTGCTGCTTCCGGATCTCCGGAAGGAGGAGCTGCGCTTCGTTGAACGGAGCACGCGCAAGGAACTCGCGCGACTCACGCTCACCGGCAAGGGTCCGCAGGGCATCATCGTCACGCCGGATGGCCGGTACGCGTTCCTGTCGTTCAGCACGGGTAGCGCAGTGGCGATCATCGACGTCGCGGGACGTCGCGTCGCGGGTCAGTTGGCCGCAGGCGAAACGCCCGATGGCGTGGCGTACACCACGCGGGTCATGACACCTCGCTGACGACATCGGTCTTGCGCATCGGGGCTGTCGGGTCGCACGTTTTCGGCATGACACCCCTTATCCTCGCCCGCATGATCCGGCGCGCCGCGGTGCTGCTGGCCCTGCTCGTCGCCTTCCCGCGCGTTGCGCAGGCCACGTGGTCGGTGATCGCCGTCGACCTGGCCACCGGGCGCATCGTGATTGCGTCCGCCACGTGCGTCAACAACAACGATGCGTTCCTCATGGGCATCCAGGCCGTCGTCGTGCCGGGCAAGGGCGTGGCGGCCTGTCAGGCCGGCGTCGACGGCACCCATGCCAACCAGATGCTCGTGTACAACGAGATCCAGAAAGGCACCGATCCGGCGCGCATCATCGAGATGCTGTCGGCCGACCCCGCGTTCCAATCGCGACAGTTCGGCATCCTCGACCTGCAGGGACGCAGCGCCGGACATTCGGGATTGACCAATGGATACGTGTCACAAGACATCCAGGGACAGGTGCCGGGAACACAGATCTACTACTCGATCCAGGGCAACATCCTCCGTCCCGGTGAAGTGATTCCGAACGCAGTGAAGGCCTTTCTGCACACCAACGGCGCACTCACCGATCGTGTCATGGCGGCACTCGAGACAGCCGACCAGTACGGAGGCGACAGCCGCTGCACCTGTCCACCGCTGCCCGCCGACGGATCGAAGCCGGCCATCGCGTGCGAAGGCCGCACATCGTACATCTCATACATCCTGATGGCCAACCGCACCGACACCAACGGCGATTCACACAACAACGGCACGTACGCGATGTACCTGACCGTGACGCAGCCGGGTCAGGGTGGCGCGAACGTCATCAAGCCGGGAGAGAACCTGAACCCGGTGAAGACGCTGCGCATGCGCTACGATGCGTGGCGCAAGCAACAACCGGCGTCGTTCAAGTGAGTGGCACCATGCGCGCAACCCGACTCGCTGTCGCCGCGATGATCGCCCTGGTGACCAGTGCCGATGTTGCGTGGGCGCAGACGCCGCCCGCGGCGCAACCACGCGCGCAGCAACGCGGGCGTGGGGGCATTCGCGTCATGACACTCACGTCGTCGGCATTCACCGACGGTGGCCAGATTCCCGCCAGGCATGCACAGACCGGACGGGACGTGTCACCGCCGCTCTCGTGGACTGGCGCGCCCGACTCCACGCAAAGCTTCGTGCTGATCGTGCACGATGCCGACGCAGCCATGGGCGATGGCACCGACGACCTGCTGCACTGGATGGTGTGGAACATCCCCGGCACCGCCACATCGCTTCCGGAAGGCATGCCGCAGGGTCCGCAGCTTGCGAATGGCATGCGACAGATCAGCAGCACCGGCCCGAACTATCGCGGCCCGGCCGCTGCCGCCTCCGGGCCGGCGCATCACTATGTCTTCGAACTCTACGCGCTCGATGCCACCATCAACGTTCCCGCCGCCGGCGCATCACCGCCGGCCACGCGCGCGGCGGTGATGGCAGCGATCGCTTCGCACGTGCGCGGCAAGGGTGTGCTGGTGGGACTGTATCGACGGCCGGCGCCGTGACGTCACAGAGGGTTGAGCCAACTGAAGGGTTGAGCCAACTGAAGGGTTGAGCCAACTGAAGGGTTGAGGGGTGGGGAGCGAGCCAGCGAGGGTTGACTGTACGTCGCAAGGATCACGCGGGCGTACAGTCAACCCTCGCTGGCTCGCTCCTCACCCCTCAACCCTTCGGTTGGCTCAACCCTCGGTAACCGGTCACGGCTCGCGTCGCAATAACCTCACCCCTCACCCCTCAACAGGGATCTCCACAAACCGATCCCCAACCAGCCGGCCCGCTT
>CAZPON010000148.1:1292-8424 GCA_964588045.1 uncultured Gemmatimonas sp. | reverse complement strand
CAGCGGGCGTCGCGGGGCCGTGGCCAGCTTGATCGCCAGGTCGGCCATGTGTTCCACCACCCATTCGAAGTAACTCGGCGTGAGTGAGTAAATGTCCATGTCGGGCGCGGGGTTCATGAAGTCGATGGCATACGGAATGCCGTCCGCAACGGCGAACTCCACCGTGTTCATGTCGTAGCCCAGCGCACGACACAGCGTGAGCGCGTCCTTCGTGCAGCGCGTCTCGAGGTCCTTCGACAGGTAGCCGGGATCGGGGATGTACTTGCGCTCCCGCGGATCGTACGGCATCAGCAGCACGTCTTCGCGGCCAAGCACCATGCACCGCACGTACTGATCCCACTTCACGAACTCCTGCACCACCATCGTCAGCAACCCGCTCGTGTTGTAGTGGTGAAGCAGCTCTTCCATCGAGTGGCAGATGTACACGTCGCGCCACCCGCCGCCGTGCGCGTCCTTGAGCACGCAGGGAAAGCCGATGTGTTCGGCCACACCGCGCCAATCGAGCGGATAGGCGAGGTTCCGCAGCGATTCGGAGTGCGAGATCCCGGCAATGTAGTCCTTGTTCGGCAGCAGCATCGTCTTCGGATGCGCCACGCCGTTCTGCACCGCCACGGTCGCATCGAAGAACTTGTCGTCGGACGACCACATGAACGGGTTGTTCACGACCGTCACACCCATGCGCGTCGCATGCTTGAGGAAGGCGCGATAGAAGCCCACTTCATGCGAAATGCGATCGATGATGAGCGTGTACGGGACGGGCTGCGCCATGCGCGTCACGTCCAGGGTGATGTAGTCCGCGGTGACGCCAGACTGACGCTTCGCCACGGCGTCGATGAATGCCGGCGGGAACGACCACTCCCGGCCGACCAGCAATCCAATGCGAGGTTCGACAGACACGATAGGGTTCTCCAAAGGGGGAACAGATCAGCGCAGAATGGCCTATGGCAGCCGCGGTCGCCATAGGCCCGACGCAGTTTGTAGCATTGAAAAACACAGCGCGGGCGGTGGGCACACCGTGACCCGACTGTGACGGGTCGTGACAATGTGTTCGTGTTTGCAATCCAGAAAGCATCAAATTTGTGATTCCCAGCCATGTGGACAAACGCCCTGGGCGGATGGCAAAAACGGGGTCGGTTCAGGCGTGGGTTATCCACACATCCCGAGCGCAAAGCCTGCGCCGGCGACAGCACTTAGCCACTTATCCACACCATTACAAACACGTATCAACAATACTGTCAACAACTTAGGTCATCTACCTCGTATTGCGCACGCGGCTGGTTCGTCATAACATCCCCGCCCGTTGATCAATCAAATCAGCGCTCTGTCACGTTCCTACCTCGCCCACGGGATCGACCATGAAAGTCGTCGCCTGCGCTGCCCCTATCGGTTCGCTGGAGCCCGCGCCGCTCACATCCCTTCCCGTCGAGTCGACTGTGGGGAATACCGGGGTGTCGGCGTTCTGGGGTGGTGACGACTACTATCTCTGCGCCGCGCCGGACGCGAATGGCGCCGAGCAGTGGTATCGCATCGACGCGGAGGCTATCGAGTCGGTGGAGAGCACGCTCGAGGAGCGGGAAGCCATCTCGGCCCTGATGGCCGACATCACGCCGCTTGGCGGCGGCCGTGTCGCGTTTCCGGTGGGCAGCAGCGGCCGCCGGTTCTATCGCGTGTGGCGGTCGGGGCAGGCCGCGACGACCGGCCGGACTAGAATCCTGGCAGTTCGAGCTGCGCGGTCACGCCGCCAGCCAGCGTAACACCGGCGACTTGAAGCCACGCCAGAAGGACATCGTGTCCGTGATCGCCAGCAAGGGCGGAGCGCGCCGCGCTGAGGTGCAGCTTGAACTCGGCCGAGACATCGGGGAGCGTCCGTCGCAGGACCGCCACGGTGAGGAGCTCGGTGGCGTCCGCGAGGTGCCGAATCGCGAACTCCGTCATGCGCGCCCGCAGGGCCGTGGCGTTGAGGACCTGGGACTCACCCGGAACCTCATGGTCGGCGCGTCGCTCCCGGAAAATCGCCAGTCGGGTGCGCGTCGCCGAAATGACGGGCAGTTCATCACCGGCGTGCTCGGGGAGCACGGCCACGGGCGCGCCGAGCAGTCCGAGCCAGGCCATCCACAGGGTTCCACGCGCGTACGGCTCCCAGGGCTCCTGCTCGAGGCCAGCGGAAACCTTGCGAATGGCGTCGGCGATACCGCTGCGCACTTCCCACCAGCGCACGTAGCTCTCGGTTTGCCGCGAGACGAGCGCCAGGGCGCCCAGGCGCAGCGCCCACTTCACCGCCGACTCACCGTCGTCGAGCGGCGGCCGAAGGGCGGCACTGCATCGGAAGGCTCGCGCCGCACCCAGGGCAAGGACGGCCTGCGCCAGGTCACGACTCGAGTTGGCCACGGGCTGGATCGCGTCATCGAGGTGGCTCAGGGCCGCCAGCTCGTAGGCGGTGCCAAGCAGGGCCAGTCCATCGGCGATGGGATCACCAAGGCCGTCGCCGGGAACCAGGGAGGCCGCTTCCGCGCGCTCCAGCAGCAACGCCCGCCGTTCGGCGGGGATGGCGGCAACGGCCCAATGCTCGTCGAGCGTGGACCTGGCAAGGTTGGCCAGTTCACGCATCGCGAGATCGCGCTCCGCCGCCGGGCTGAGCACCTGTGCGCCAACCTGCATGCCGCCGCCTCCGCTGGAGGGGTGGATCTGGATCCCCATCGCTTCGGCGGTCACCGGAGTTGGTGGCGCGCCGACCTCGACCTGAAAGGGCGTCGACGACCGCTGTGGCGGCGACGCGGCCCACTTCCAGGGTACCGCCGAGCTTCGTAACGCGCCGCGAGCGGCGCCGGTGACGCAAGAGAAGCTACCGCATGCGGTTATCCACGCATCCGCATCAACGATCCATCACTGTCGCATTTATGTAACAGACCGACGTCTGTCAAGGTCTGTTGGACGATTTTCCGGAGAGTCATCAGGTGGGATTCGAGTCTTCACGCGCCGCGCGCCGGCGCCTCGCGGCCATCGCCGCAACCAACCAGCGGGTTCAGGAAGCCCTCTCGCCGTCGTCCTTTCCGGGGTTGTTCGCCGAGTCAGACCAGCAGGAGTCCGTCTCGGATTCCAGCCAGGCGGACTCGAGTACTGGCGCGGTTCAACTTCAGGAACAGCTCGACGTCCTGGCGCATGACATCGTCGCGACACCAGGGGCGGGCGGCGCCCTGCTCGCCGCCTATGCGGCTCAGGCCCGCGCCCTGATGATGGTGGTCGAGGCCGCTCGCCGCGGCGGCGGCGCCCCGCTGCCGGTGGCCGTGATTCATGCCGCCGAGGCGGCGCTGTCCAGCCAGAGCGCGTTCGCCGGGCTGCCAGTGGTCTGACACGGTTGTTCATCGAGGGCAGCGGTTCGCTGCGTCGCTACCGGTCCGGGGCGTGCACATCACACGGTCCCGGACCATGTTACATCCATGCGTTCCAACCTGAGCCGCCTGTTCGCGTTCACGGGCACCGCGGCGGTCATGATCGTCGGCCTCACGCCGCAACCGGCTCCCGCGCGCGTCCAGAGTCCGTCACGCCAGGCGTTCGACGCTGGCATGCGCACCGCCCTTGCCGGCCGGGCCGATTCCGCGATGCACTGGTTCACGCGCGCGGAGAACCTGGCGCGCTCGAGTGGTGAACGCTTGCTGGCAACCGCCGCACTGCGCGGCCAGGCCGATGTGTGGCTCACGTTACGCGCCTGTCCCGACAGCGCCCTGCGCATCCTGCGCGATGCCACAGCGAGTGCCGCACCGGGCGACCATTCGGCGGCGGATGCACTGATCCGGCTCCTTGCCGCACGCGGTGACGTGGCCGGCGCCCGCGCCACGCTCGTGTCCACGTACGCCAACGCCGACGTCCGGCGCGCCGTCACCCACGAAAGCGTCGGCTTTCTTGGTGCCAATGCGGCGATTGCGCTGGCCGAAGGGCGCGAAGCGGCCGCCATGTCGACCCTCAACGAAGCCATCGGCGTGGCCGATCGATTGCATGCGGCCGATGCGCCCGACCCGCGGGTACACGCGTCGGGCGACGTGACGCGCGAGAATGCCTGGCTGATCTTCGACCTCGCGCAGTTGCGGGCGCACGCGAAGAGTCCATCGATTCGGTTGGCGCGCGAGGCGTCGCGGCTCATGACGATGGTCACCGGTGCATGGAACGTGGTCGACGACCTGTCGGCCAGCAATGCGCCCACGGTACGTCTTGGCGACCGGTTGCTCCTGCGCGCAGAGCAGTGCCGTGCGGACGGGACGTCGTGCCCGGTGCCAACGCCGCCGCCGGGGTGCTGAGCGGCCGGTCGTGGCCGGCGCGCCTGATCGCCGAGTCTTGACGGGCGCGCCATGACCGCCAATAGTAGAATCCGAACGTCCATTCGGATCCTTGGCCCTCCGACCCCACCGGATGCAGAAAGCCCGCCTCCTCACTCCCATGCCGCCGCAGCAGGCGCGCAGTCGCGAAACCCAGGAAGCCATCCTGGCGGCGGCTGAACAGGTGTTCGCGGAGGTCGGCATTGCACAGGCCACCGTCGCCGAAATCTGCGAGCGTGCCGGCGTTGCCGTCGGCACGTTCTATGGCCGCTTCCCCGACAAGGACGCGTTGCTGCTGTTCTGGTACGAGCGCTTCTTCAAGCGCGGGCGCGTGGCCTTCGACCGCGCCTTTTCCGACGGCATGTGGGAGGGCCGCCCGACCACGGAGGTCATTCGCGGCTGGGTGCAATCGCGCGTGCTGCACTACCGCCGCAACCGGCGGCTGCTCAAGGCGCTGCTGCTGTATGTGCGCGGACGACCGGCGCCGGCGTTCAAGTCCTTCGCGTCGCAACTGCGGCTGCCGGCGCTCGAGCGGCTGAAGCTGCTGCTCGGCGCCCGGCGCGGAGGGTGGAGTCATCCCGACCCGGCGCACGCCATCCGGCTGGCCGTGCTGATGGCGGAAGCAAGTGTGCAGAACGTGGTGCTGTTCAACGAGCAGCGGGGCGACGAGGTGCAGTTCTCCGATGAGGAGCTGGTGGAGAGCCTGAGCGATGCCATCTGCGCAATACTGCGAGTTCGGAGTACGGAGTTCTGAACTCCGAGTCTGGAGTATGGAGTCGTGAGTATGGAGTTCGGAGTACTCCATACCCCATACTCATGACTCCTTACTCCGTACTCGGAGTTCAGAACTCCATACTCCGAACTCAAGACTCCGAGACGCGATGAACCGAGCCGTCCTCTCCCTGTTTCTCGTCGCCACGACAATCCCGCCCGCCCTCCGCGCGCAGGCCGCCGCGGTGGTCTCCGTCGAGGGCTTGGCCTACGACAGCCTGATGCGCCGGCCGCTGCCCGACGCCATGATCGCCGTGGAAGGCACCGGCCGGTCGGCCATCAGTGACGCCAAGGGACGGTTTCGCCTCGACAGTGTGCCCGAGGGCACGCGCGTGTTCATGATGCAGCATGCGGCCTTCGACAGCCTGGGACTCTCCGGCGTGTCAGTGCGCGTGACGGTGCAACGCAAGATGTCGCGCGTGGTGTTCGGCGTGCCGTCGTTCGAGACCCTGTGGCGCGCGGCCTGTGGTGATCAGCCGGCGCCGAGGGACAGCGCACTGGTGTTCGGCACCGTGCGGGACGCCGCGAACCTGGAGCCCACCTCCAACGCGATGGTGGAGGGCGCGTGGGTGGACTTGGTGGGCGGCGGCAAGTCGCTGACCAGCATTGGCCAGCGCCGCTGGCGTCGGACCGCCGCCACCGATGCGCGCGGTGAGTACGCACTGTGCGGGGTACCGGTGAGCACAGCACTCACATTGCGTGCCGCCATCGACACCGCGCGTGTGACGTCGATCGAACTGGCGCCCACCGCGCAGCGCGTGCAGCGGCGCGACCTCATGGTCTCGCGAGCGGTCATCGCAACCGCGCAGGCGGCACGCCCGGACGACACGACACGCACGGACAGCCGCCCACAGCAGGCGGCTGGACCGAGCGGTGTGGTGGCAGGCATCGTCACGAATGCAAGTGGCATGGCCGTGGCCAACGCCGCGGTGGCAGTGGACACCATGGCCGAGGTCCGCACCGGCGAGGATGGCCGCTTCCTCGTGCGCGACGTGCCGATCGGCACGCGGCAGTTGTCGATTGTCGCCATCGGCATGACGCCCTACACCGCGACGTTCGACCTCCGCGAAGGGGACACGGCGAAGCTGGTCATTCCAATGTCCAGCGTGCAAACGCTTTCCGAAGTATCCGTGAAGGCCACCGCGACCGGTAGCATACGCGAGCGCGGCATCGACGAGCGCAAGATGGTCGGCCTCGGCTACTTTCGCGATTCGACATTCATCGCATCCGTTCCATACATGGCATCGGCCCTGCGAGCGATCCCGGGAGTGATAGTATCCGGACACCCGTACCGACCTGTCGTGTATTCACAAGCCTGTTCCGGGTTCCGCGTCTACCAGGACGGCCAACCCATCCTCGTCGACGAACTCGGCACGATGGACCTGCGGTCGATTGCGCAGCTCGAGATATACACGCGGAACGCCGCGCCGGCGGATGTTCCGGGTGGCAGGGGCTGCGCAATCCTCGTCTGGACGAAGGCCGGGCTGGGAAAGCAGCACTACGAGTACTGAGTACGGAGTCTTAGCTCCGAGTCTGGAATATGGAGTCGTGAGTATGGAGTTCGGAGTACTCCATACCCATACTCATGACTCCTTACTCCGTACTCGGAGTTCAGAACTCCATACTCCCTACTCTTCAGGTTGGCAATGTCGTCGTGGTGACATCAATGCCCGACAGGCCGAAGTGACGCGCACCGCCGAGAAGATGCCGATCGCTCGAATGAATCTGCGCGAGGCCGATCTCGGCGGCGGTGGCACAATGGATCGCGTCTGCGCCCCTGACTGGCGGAGGCTCGGCGGCTGAGCCATCCTCACGGATGCTCCGCTTCCTTCTGCCCGTGTTGTGCGCGCTCGGTTCCCTCGGGGCCCAGGACGCTCCTGCCGCCCTCCTTCCCCGCCCCGCGCACCTCGAGCGCCTGGCAACGCCACCCTTCGTGCTGCGCGCCGGTGTGGAGATTGTGGTGCCGGCCGGATCAACGTCGTTGCGCGAGGTGGCGTCGCTGCTTGCCACTGAGCTGCGCGCGCGCACGGGATTGCGCGCGGTCATCGTGG
>CAZPON010000148.1:0-1282 GCA_964588045.1 uncultured Gemmatimonas sp. | reverse complement strand
GAGCCCGCGACAACGCCGGGGCCCTCCACCTCGACACCCTCCACCGCGCGACGAACCCGGAGTCGTACACGCTCGTCGTGAGTGACAGCGGCATCCGCATCAGCGGCGCGTCGGTCATCGCCGCACGATGGGGCGCGCAGACCTTGCTGCAGCTTGCCGGGCGCACGAACGGCGGCACGAACCACTGGACGATCGGCGCCGTCCGTATCAACGATGCGCCGCGGTTCGGCTGGCGCGGATCAATGCTGGATGTCGGGCGCCACCTGCTCACCGTGCGCGATATCGAGCGGCATATCGACCTGTTGTCGCGTTACAAGATGAACGTGCTGCACTGGCACCTGACCGACGACCAGGGATGGCGCCTGGCCATCGCGCGCTATCCGCGACTCACGCAGGTCGGTGCGTGGCGGCGGGAAGCCGACGGCACCCGCTACGGCGGTTTCTACACGCACGCGCAGGTGAAGCATCTCGTGGAGTATGCGCGGCTGCGCGGCGTCACGATCGTCCCGGAAATCGAGATGCCGGGTCACTCGTCGGCGGCCATCGCCGCCTACCCGCAACTGGGATGCACCGGCGATTCGCTGGTCGTGCCCACGTCGTGGGGCGTGTTCACCGACATTTACTGCGCGGGCAAGGAAGACACGTTCACGTTCCTGTTCGCCGTGCTCGACGAAGTGATGGCGCTGTTCCCGTCACCGGTGATCCACATTGGCGGCGACGAAGTACCAAAGGATCGTTGGAAGGCCTGCGCCGACTGCCAGGCCGTCATGCGGCGCGAAGGACTGGCCGACGAGGAGGCCCTGCAAAGCTGGTTCATGCGGCGCATTGCGCAGCACGTGGCGCAGCGCGGGCGGCGGGTGATCGGATGGGACGAGGTCCTCGACGGTCCGTACGTCGAGGGCGGCATGGTGCAGGCGTGGCGTGATTCGTCGTTCACGCGCAAGGCGGTGTTGCGCGGCCACGATGTCGTGACCTCGCCCAACGAGTTCACGTACCTCAATCGCTCCGCGGCCGAGCTGACCGTGGCCGGCGTGTATGCCTTCGAGCCAATGCCTCCGGGACTCAGCGAGGCTCAATCGCGTCGCGTACTCGGCGGCGAAGTGCCGTTGTGGAGCGAGCACATCGTCTCGGGAGCAAATCTCGAGTTGATGGCGTTGCCGCGACTGCTCGCCTTTGCCGACATCATGTGGAGCGCGGCGCCGCGCGATCCGGCCAACCTGCAGCATCGCCTCGCGTGGGTGCACGTGCCGGCGCTGCGCGCGGCCGGTTACGCAGTCGGTCC
>CAZPON010000147.1:0-8432 GCA_964588045.1 uncultured Gemmatimonas sp. | reverse complement strand
CGAGGGCGTGCACAATCGCGGCGACTTCGACCTCACGCAGCACCAGCAGTTTTCGGGCAAGAAGCTCGAGTACTACGACCAGGCGAACAACAAACGCTATGTGCCGTACGTGATCGAGACGTCGGTGGGCGCCGATCGCGTGACGCTGGCCGCGCTGGTCAACGCCTATCGCGAAGAGGCCGTCGCCGGCGAGGACGAAGGCCGCGTCGTGCTTGGATTGCACCCGACGATCGCGCCGATCAAGGCGGCGATCTTTCCGCTCACGAAGAAGGACGGCCAGCCCGAGATGGCGCGCCGCCTCGTCGAGGACCTGCGCGGCGCGTTTCCGGTGGACTACGACGAAACGGGATCGATCGGCAAGCGCTACCGGCGGCAGGACGAAGTGGGCACGCCGTTCTGCGTCACGGTGGATCCGCAGAGCACCGGCGATGACACGGTGACGGTGCGGGATCGCGATTCGCTGGCGCAGGAGCGGGTCGGGACGGGGCAGCTCAGGGCGTACCTGGCGGCGAAGCTGATCTGAAGACGGGAGAAGGCGGCGCGCGCGAGCGTTTCGGGCCGACCCGACGTATTGCGTAAGGCGGCGCGCGTCGCTCGAACCATCCCGCCCGGTGTTGTTTCCCCGGGTTCTCTCACAGATTTCACGGTTCAGGCTGGTTTTCAGTCGAACCGTGCCCCTCTCGCACCCGTGGTCATGCATCAGCAATCCCGTCGCCAGTTGCAGGCGGTCGTGACGTCCCTGGCAATCACCGATGTCCTCGATGCCGCCGTCCGCTTCTTCTCGCGCGGCAGCGGCATCTACTCGGCGTTCCTGGAGAAGCGCGGTCCGACCCACGTCGTGCTACGCGGCCAGGGGGGCGAGGAGATCGCCATCGGTGCCCACATGGTTCCCGGCGGCACATCGGTATCGGGTTCCACCTATCTGTTCGACCAGCAGATCGCCCGCTTTCTCGACAGCCTTCCACGTGCGGCCGCGCCGGTCGACGAGCCGCATGCACCCGATGTCGCCACGCTGGCGGTGCCGGCAGGTGCCGCGTGAGCCGCTTCGTGACGACGCTCCGGGTGCAGCCGACGACAATTCGCTTGGTGCCGGACGGCACGGCGCCAGCGTGGACGTTGCGCGTGCAGTGCGCCGAGGCGTGGGACGCGGTGCGCGTCGATGTTTCGCCAGACACCCGCGTGCTCGATGTGAAGCAGTCGGCACTGGCGGTGCTGATGCCGGATGTCACGGACATCGGTGATCATGTCGTGAAGTTGCACGGCTGCGAGGTGATGGACGAGCGCCAGTCCCTCGACGCCATCGGTGCCGTGGATGGATCGACGCTGCTGGTCATGTCACGTCGGCGCCGGGCCGTCCGGTGAGCGCGCCCGCTCGTGTGCACGCGACGGTGAACGCCGATTCCGACGCGCTGATCGCGGCGGCGCAACGGCTGCGCGCCGAAGTGGGCAAGCGCATCGTGGGACAGTCTGCCGTCGTGGAAGAGATCATGATGTCGCTCGTTGCCGGTGGCCATGCACTGCTGGTGGGTGTGCCGGGGCTGGCGAAGACGCTCATGATCAAGTCGCTGGCCGATGCCATGCGCCTCGACTTCCGGCGCATCCAGTTCACGCCCGACCTCGTGCCGAGCGACATCACCGGCACGGAGATCCTCGAGGAGGGCGCCAACGGTGCGCGGGCGTTCCGCTTCGTGCAGGGGCCGGTGTTCGCCAACATCGTGCTGGCCGACGAGATTAACCGCGCACCGCCACGCACCCAGGCTGCGTTGCTCGAAGCGATGCAGGAGCACAGCGTGACGGCGGCCGGCCAGACCATGCGCCTGCCCGAGCCGTTCTTTGTGCTGGCCACGCAGAATCCCATCGAGCAGGAAGGCACCTATCCGTTGCCCGAAGCGCAACTCGATCGCTTCCTGTTCGATATTCGCGTGGGCTATCCCGACGAGCAGGAGGAAGTCGCGATCCTGCGCGCGACGACGGGGCGGAAGGGTGAGCCGATCATGCCGGTGTTCGGCGCCGAGGAAGCGTTGGCGCTGCAGCGCCTGGTGCGTGAACTGCCGTGCAGTGACCTGGTGCTGCGGTATGCCGCGCAACTCGTGCGTGCCACCAGGCCCGGCGAGCCGGATGTGCCGTCGATGGTGAAGCGGTACGTGCGTTGGGGCGCCGGACCGCGCGCCGGGCAGGCGCTGATTCTCGGCGCGAAGGCGGCGGCGTTGTTGAATGGCCGTGCGGCCGTGTCGCCGACGGATGTGCGTCGCGTTGCGTTTCCCGTGTTGCGGCACCGCATCCTGCCGAACTTTGCGGCGGAGGCCGACGGGATCACGTCGGAGCCGATCATCGACGCGTTGCTGGCGCACATCGCGCCGCCAGCCAGCGCGTTGCCCGGCTGACGCGCGCGCACGGAGCGCGGCGTGTCCTCGCGAAACTACGGTCCGCTGCTCGACGCGTTGCGCGGCGTGCGCTGGCCGGCACGTCGCGCCGTTGGCGCGGCGTTGCCGGGCGCGCATCGCAGCCGCCAGCGCGGGACGTCGGGCGAGTTCACCGAGTACCGGCTGTACCGGCAAGGCGACGATCCGCGCCAGCTCGACTGGAAGCTGCTGGCGCGCAGTGATCGCGCGTTCGTGCGGCTTACCGATGATCGCGCCTTGCTGCCGACATGGATCGTGGTTGACGCATCGGCGAGCCTGGATTTTCCGGTGCGCCCGCCGGATGTCGAGGCGCTTCCGAACAAGTGGTCGCTGGCCGCCGCGCTGGCGGTCGGTCTCGCGGCGGTCGCGCATGCATCGAGCGATCCGGTGGGGCTGATCGCCACCGGTGCCGACGGCCCGACGCGCATGTCGGCGCGGTCGCGCCGCGGCACGGTAGGCGAACTGGCGCGCACGCTCGACCGGGTTGCGGTGGGCGGCAACGTGCCGCTGACGCCACTCATGACGACGATTCCGGTCATGGCGCGCGTGGTGTTGATCTCCGACCTGCTCGGCGACAACGACGACCTGATTCGCGTGGCCGCCCAGCGCACCGTGGCCGGCGGTATCGTCGAGTGTGTGCACGTCGTGGCCACCGAGGAACTCGCGCTGCCGCCGGGTGCGCATCTGGCGCGCGATCCTGATGCGCCGGCGTTCCAGCGGGCGATGGACCGGCGGGCGCACGCTGAATATCTCCGGCACTTCGATGCTTTTCGCGCCGATGCCGCGCGCCGTTGGCGGGCCACTGGTGCCGGCTATGTCGAGGTGCGCACGGATCAACCCGTGGCCCGGTTGGTCAGGCAGATTGTGTCCGGGCTTGGCCGCAACGCATCCGATGTCGTGCCGTCGGCGACTCCGCAGGTGGAAGACCGGTGATCGGGTTCGCGTTCGCGTGGGTGCTTGGCGTTGCGGCCGCCGGTGTGCTGGCGATATCGGCGCTGCACCTGCTGTCGGTGCGTCGTCCGCCGGAGTTGTTGCTGCCGACGGCGCGGTTTCTTCCCGATCGCGATGTGCGCGCCGTATCGCGGACACGCCGGCCGAGTGATGTGCTGTTGCTGCTGGTACGCATCGCGGTGCTCGTGACGGCCGGGCTGGCGGCGGCCGTACCAGCCTGGCGCAATCGTGCACGCGAACAGGTCACGCTGGTCGTGGCGGACGCGTTGGTCGCGCGGGACACCGCCGCCATGCGCGCGCTGGTGCAGCAGGGCACTGGTGTTGCGTCGCGGGTGGTGTTTGCCGATACGAATACGAGTGCGCGAACGGGTGGCGGCGACGGTCCGGCGGCGCTGATGCCGGTGGCGTGGCGTGCAGCCGCGATGCTGTCGCGGGATGCTGTCGTCGACTCGATCGACTTGCACCTGTTGCTGTCGGAGGCGCCCGAGGCGCGGGATGCCGGCTTCGCGGCGTGGCGCGCGGCGTGGCCCGGCCGGATCACGACGCACCACGCCGCAGCGGCTGCGCAACCGCGGCGTGTGGTGGTGGTGGCGGCCGATACAGTTGGTACGCGCAGCGATGATGCAGTACGTGCGGCGTTCGCGTGGCATGCGGCGCGCGCGTCGCAGGGGAGTGCGACCCGGGTGGATACGGTGGCGCTTGCACGCGGTGATGGTACGGCGGGCATCGTCGCTGGCAGCGCGACATCGATAGTGCACGTCTCGTGGCCGCAGCAGGGGGTTCCGGCGGGTTGGCAGGCCGGGCCGGCACGCGCCGGCGCTGGCGATTCTGCACTCGCGCTGACGGTGGGTGGGCGCGCGCTGACAGGGCCGTTCGCCGTTACGGCGATATTGGTGGATACGCTTGCGACACCGATCGCGTGGTGGAGCGATGGACGCGTTGCGGCCACGGAGCGACGCACGCCAGTGGGATGTGAACGCGATGTGGCCGTGGTGAGCACACCGGCCAGTGACATCCTGCTGTCGGCGTCGGCGAATGCGCTGTTCGATCGCCTGCTGGCGTCGTGCGAACCTCGTATGCCGGTGAGCGCGTCAACGCTGGTCGTGGCCGATGTGCACGGCACGGCACCTGCCGACGCTGCGTTGTTTCGCGGCGCAACAAGCCAGGGTGCGAGTGCGGGCAGCAGCGCGCCGTGGATCGTGCCGATGCTGTTTGCGCTGTCGCTCCTGTTGCTGCTGGCCGAGTGGCGTCTTCGTACGCGCGCTGCAGGTGTCGCATGAGCAACCCGCGCGTGGCCACGACGGCCAATGATGGCGTGCTCACCGCGGTTGGCCAGGTGCGACGCGTCCTGTCGCGCATTCTCTGGACGCGCATGCTCCTGCAAGCCGCGGGCGTGGGTGTCGGCAGTTGGCTGTTGCTGCTGTTCTTGCGACGGGGAACGAGCGCCATCCCGATGATGGTGGCCATCACCGTGTCGTCGATCGTCGCGTTGGCCTGTCTTGCACTGCTGTGGCGCCGGCTCGGTGTCGTGACGGCGTTGCGCGCGGCACTCTGGATCGAGGAGCACGGTGGCAGCGGGTATGCGCTCGTCACGTGGGTCGAGCAGTCGCTGGGTGGGTCGCCGTCGTCGCCCTGGCTTGGCCATGTCGTCGCCGATGCGTCGCGCACTTCGCTGGCGCGGGCGCGCGCAGCGCTTGCCCCGCTGGCCCGGTCGCAGCTTGCCGGACCGCTGGGTTTCGTGGTGGGCGCCGCGTTGGTGGCGTGGGGATCGGCCGTGGCGCCGGAGCGGTTGATCAACGCGATCGTTGCATCGCGAACCGCGGGCACACGGGCCGTGCGTGCCGCGCCCATTGGCGCATGGCGGGTGCGTGTCACGCCGCCGGCGTACAGCGGGCTTCCGGTTCAGGAGCTTGGCGATGTCACGTCGGTGCGGGCGCTGAGCGGCGCGCGCATTGTGGTGGTGGGCAGCGACGCGGTCCCGGACAGTGTGCGCACACGGGAACTCTCCGATTCGGCCGCCGCCACGAAGCACGCCACGAAGCACGCCACGGTGGATGTCGTGCCGGACGGATGGCGCAGCGAGATCATCGCCACCGACGGTCCGCTCGAAGCCCGCGTGACGCGCGATCGATTTGCGAAGCTGCTGCTGGTGGAGGGCGTGCCCGATTCCATTCCCCGCGTGACGCTTACCGCGCCGGTGCGTGACAGCGTGCTGCGCAGCGCGACCGGGCGCTTGCCGCTGGTGGCGCGGATGCACGACGACATCGGGCTGGCACGCGCCTCGTTCGAGGTGGTGATCAGCTCGGGCGAAGGCGAGCGGTTCACGGCGCGCACGGTGGAGGTTGGCGTGCAGGCGCTGCGTGGTGCGCATGACGACACGCTGCGCGCGGTGCTGGACCTGGCCGCGCTGCAGCTTGGTCCCGGTGACGTGATACACATGCGCGCGACGGCGCGTGATGCGCACCCCATGGCGGCCCGCGAAGCAGGAACGAGCGAGACGCGTTCCTTCCGCGTTGCGCGTCCGTCGGAATACGATTCGGTGGCCGTGGAGCCGGCGCCACCGCCCGAGGTGGACAAGTCGCTGCTCAGCCAGCGCATGCTGTTGATGCTCACCGAGCGGCTCGAGGCCCGGCGGCCGCGACTGGCGGTCACGACGCTGCGCGAGGAGTCGCGGACGCTGGCCCGTGACCAGGGTCGCTTGCGACAGGCGGTGGGCGACGCGGTCTTTCAGCGCCTCACCGGCGACGCTGGCGGCGAGCATTCGCACTCTGCCGATGACGGCCACGATCATGGCGTGGAGGCGGTGGGCGGCAAGCTCGCGCTTTCCGGCGTGAATACGCAGGGCATGCTGGAGGAAGGCGACGACTCGCCGGTGATTGCCATCAACAAGCCGTTGCTCGAGGCGTACAACGCCATGTGGGACGCCGGCCGCGCGCTCGAGCAGGCGGAACCCAGGGCCGCGATTCCGTTCATGCGCATCGCGCTCGAGGCAATCGAACGCGCGCGCGCGGCATCGCGACTGTACCTGCGCGGCAAGCCGCCAACGGTGATCGTCGACCTCGCCAAGGTGCGACTGGCCGGTAAGGACACGGGTGCGCCCGCTGCACGCGCGGCTCGCCTGGCGCTGCCGTCACACTCGGCGGCGCGTGAAGCACGCCTGTTGGCGGCCGCCTCGCTGGTGCCGGTCGATGCGGCAGCGGCCCGCGATTCACTTGCCGTGCTGCGCATCGAATCGCTGGCTGATGCCCCCGCGTTTGCCGAAGCGCTGACCGCGCTGCTCGAGGAACTCTCGCGAGGGAACGGTGCGGACATCACCGAGCCCTTCCTGCGCGCGCGACGGGTGCTGGGCGGTATCGAGCGCATTCCCGCCTCGCCGTGGTCGCGCGGCGGCCCGCCGTGATCGTCGAACCCTTCGTCTTCGCCACGGCGCAATACGACTCGGGCGACTGGGATTCGGCGCCGATGGTGCCGGCCAATGTCATCGACGCGATTGCGCGGTACACGTCGCTGCCCGTGGCCCCGCAGGGTGTGGTGGTGCCGTTGGGGTCGGAAGCGGTGTTCCAGTACCCACTGCTGTTCCTGACCGGACACTTGCCGGTGCGCTTCACGACGCGCGAGGCGGATGTGCTGCGTCGCTATCTGGTGCGCGGCGGCCTGCTGTTCGTCGACGACCACAACCACGATGTCGACGGCGCGTTTCACAAGACGATTCGCGAGGAGCTCACCCGCGTGGCGGGCGCCCTCACGCCGTTGCCCAACAACCATCCGCTGTATCGCGCGTTCTTCGTGTTCGACCATGGTCCACCGACCACGTCGCACGAAATGAACGGATGGGGCGACAACCTGGTGCACGAGCACCTCGACGCCGTGCTGCATGGCGACCGCATCGCGGTGCTGTACAGCAGCAAGGACTACAGTTCCGAGTGGAGCTACCATCCGGACAACAAGCGATTCCTGTCCGTCGACAACACCAAGTTCGCGGTGAACATCGTCGTGTACGCCCTCACCCGATGACGAAGGCGCCAATGACGGAGCGTGTATTGCGCGGCGTGGCGGTGGCGGCACTGTTGGCCGCATTGGCGCGAAGCGTGTGGCCGGCGGCGGGCGCATCCAGCGGGGCGGTCACCGCGCTGGCGTTCGATGCACGGACCGCCGACTCCGGTGTCGGTGTGGCACGCACGATCGGCCATGCAATCACCGCGCGCGCCAGTTCCGCCGTGGCGTCCTCGTCGTGGCCGCGCCTGATGGTGTCGGTGCGGGCGATTCCGTCGGACACGGTGCGCGCCGTGCTGGGCGCCGCCGCCGGCGCGGGCGTGCCCGTGGCCTGGCTGGACTCGTCGGGCGTGCGCGCGCTGGCGCTCGACGCCCGTGGGGCATCGTCGCCGCGCTCGTCGACAGTGATCGATGCCGCTGGCGACACGGATAGCCTGCGTGCTGCTGCGTTGGTGCTTCGCGACGAAGGTGGAGTCGTGGATTCCGTGGCGCCGGGTCGCGGGGCTGTGCGCGTGCGTGCGACACGGCTTCGCGGCGATGTGCGTGCGACGATGATGCGCGACGGTCAACGGGTGGCGACCGCGCGCATCGCGATTCCGGATTCCGTGCACATGGGACGCGTGTTGCTGTTCGCACAGCCGGGATGGGAAGCGAAGTTCGTCACGGCAGCGCTCGAGGAGTCCGGCTGGCCGGTGGATGGCACGCTGACCCTGTCGCCCAGGGCGCGCGTGCGCAGTGGAACGCCCGGCGCGGCGGACACGGCGCGCTACGCGGCCGTGGTGGTGCTCGACAGCGGCGTTGCCAATGCCCGCGCCCTCGGACGATTCATCGGACAGGGCGGTGGTGTGGTGATGGCCGGCGATGCCCTGCACGATGCGGCCATGACCACACTGGCTGACGTACGCGTCATTGGCGATCGGCCCGCGGTGGCGGGCGCATTGCTCACCGATCAACCACGACAAGGGCTGCCCGCCCTTCATCTGACGGGCACGCGACCCGCGTTCACACTCGAACGGGATGGCAATCAGCCGGTGGTGATCGTGAGGCGGCAGGGGACGGGGCGCGTGCTCGTCAGCGGCTATCGCA
>CAZPON010000146.1:0-8450 GCA_964588045.1 uncultured Gemmatimonas sp. | reverse complement strand
CCTGCAACGGCCATCCGTGCATCGCCGCAGACCCCGCCACGATCGCCCCTCCCGTCAGCGACACCGGCTTGCCTTCGAGGCGGGTCACCACCCCGCCCGCTTCGCGAACCAGCAGCAGGCCCGCGGCGAAATCCCAGGCGTTGAGGTTCAACTCCCAGAAGCCGTCGAAGCGGCCACAGGCCACGTCGCACAGGTCCAGCGCGGCCGAGCCGGCGCGGCGCATGCCGGAGACCAGCGGCATGAGCGCGCGGAACTGGCGCACGTAGGTGTCCGCCTGTGAGAGGTCCTTGAACGGGAAGCCCGTGCCGATCAACGCCCGCGCGGGGCGATCGATGGTCGAGACATGAATACGCGTGTCGTCGTGCCAGGCGCCGTGACCGGCAACCGCCCAGAACACGCCGCCGCGCGCCACATCGTGCACGACGCCCACGCGCGGCACGCCATCGACCGCGAGACAGATCGAGACGCAGTACGCCGGAAATCCGTGCAGGAAGTTGGTGGTGCCGTCGAGCGGATCGACGATGGCCACAAATCCCGTGCCCGTGTCGCCGTCAGGACCCAGTTCCTCTCCGACGACGCGGATGCCCGGGAGTTGGGTCGTGAGGATATCACGGATGCGTTCTTCGGCGCCGATGTCGACGGCACTCACGAAGTCGGTGTCCGACTTCTCCTCCCAGACAAGGTCATGACGGGTTGCCGCACGTTCGGCGATAAACGCGGCGGCCGCAGCGGCGGCTTTGCGAGCGGCGGCGAGCCAGGCGGATTCGGGGGAGTTGTCGGGCGGGGTCATGTGGGTACGTTTGTGGAATGACACGCATCTTCAGCGGCATCCAGCCCTCGGGCGAGCTGCACATCGGAAACTACCTCGGCGCAGTCAAGAACTGGGTGCACCTGCAGCACACGCATCCGGGCGCGCTGTTCTGTGTCGTCGACTACCACGCCATTTCGGGGAACTACGATCCTGCCGTGTTGCGGGCGCGGCGCTGGGAGATGGCGCGCTCACTGCTGGCGGCGGGCATCGATCCGGCCAAGGCCGCCCTCTTCATGCAGAGCGACGTGGCCGAGCACACCGAGCTGTCATGGATCTTCACGACGCTGACGCCGCTGGGCGACCTCGAACGGCAGACGCAGTTCAAGGACAAGTCGTCGAAGCTGGAGAGCATTCCCGCCGGCATCCTGATGTATCCCGTGCTGCAGGCGGCGGACATCCTGCTCTACCGGGCCGACTCGGTGCCGGTGGGCGAGGACCAGGTGCAGCATCTCGAGCTGGCGCGCGACACGTCGCGCAAGTGGAACGCGCGCTTCGGTGAGGGATTCTTCCCGGAGCCCAAGCCGCTGCTCACGCCGACGCGTCGCATCATGGGACTCGACGGCCAGGCCAAGATGTCCAAGTCGCTCGGCAACACCCTGGGGCTGCTCGAGAGCGACGACGAGATCTGGGCCAAGTTGCGTCCGGCCATGACCGACCCACAGCGCGTGCGCCGAACCGATCCGGGGCGTCCCGAGATGTGCAACATCTTCCAGTTGCATAAGGCGTTCAGCAGTGCCGACGAGCAGGCCAATGTGGTGCTGCAGTGCACGACCGCAGGCTGGGGCTGCATGGACTGCAAGAAGGTGCTGCACGCAAACATGGTGGCTGAGCTGACGCCGATTCGCCGTCGGGCTGAGGCGCTGGATGCGGAGCCGCAACGTGTCCTCGATGCGCTGGGCGATGGCGCCCGAACGGCCCGCGGGATTGCGCAGGAGACCATGCGCGAGGTGCGTGAGCGCATGGGCCTCGACAGCCTCAAGGCGCCGGTCGCGTGAGCACCGGCGCGCGTCACCTGGTCGTGGACCTGGTGAGCAGTACGCCGCACATGCGCATGCCGGCGTGGGCCGGCGACCGGTTGATCGCAGCAGCGCCGGGTGACTGGCGGGTCACGCTCGTGGCCGGAACGACACGATCGGTCGGGACGGGCAGCAACCGTCCGAGTGACGAGGCGCTGGCGGCGATGGCCGACGCCGAGGCGTACATCGGGTACGGAATGTCGGATGCCCTGCTGGAGGTTGCCCCGCAACTGCGCTGGGTACACAGCGCGGCGGCCGGTGTGGGCGCGTCCATCACGCCGCTGTTTCGGTCGCGCGGCGTCGTGTTCACCAACAGCGCCGGCATCTACAGCGAGGGCATGGCCGACACCGTGCTGGCCGGCGTGCTGCACTTCGTGCGCGGACTGGATGTGGCGGTCCGGCAACAGGCCGCCGGGCAGTGGGACCAGCATCCCTATTCGCTGGGCGACTGGCCGACGCAGGAGCTGAACGAGTACCGCGTGCTGGTCATCGGGGCGGGCGGGATTGGCTCGGCGGTGGCCCGCCGATTCACCGCCCTGGGGTGCCAGTGTACCGGGATCCGTCGCCGGCCCGAGCTGGGCCTTCCGCCCGCTTTTCATCGGGTGGCGGGGGCCGATGCCATCGAGGCCGAGCTGCCGTTGGCGGACATCGTGGTGCTGGCCGCGCCCGATACACCGGCCACCCAATCGTTACTGGACGGGCCCCGTTTGGCGTTGCTCCCGGCGGGGGCAATCGTCGTGAACGTAGCGCGCGGCGGCCTGGTGACAGACGATGCGCTGCTGGAGGCGCTCGACGCGGGACGCCTTCGCGGCGCCGTATTGGATGTCTTCCGTACGGAACCGCTGCCCGCGGCGAGTCGGTTCTGGCAGCACCCGAGGGTCCTGGTGACGCCGCATGTTTCGGGCGTCTCACCTCGTCGTCAATGGGTGCGTGTGCTCGACCTGTTCGAAGACAATTGGCGACGGTGGGTGGCGGGTGAACCGCTGCGCAACGTCGTGGATCTCGACGCCGGCTACTGATCCCTCGCCGGCCCGGGCATCCTGTGCAGGCACCAACCGGAAGGCGGCGTGGCGATCGAGCGAATCATCAAAGCAGCGGTAGAGCGCGGGGCATCCGACGTCCACATCAAGGCGGACGACGTCGTGCGCGCGCGCATTGACGGACGCCTGGTGGCGCTCACCAAGCAAGCGCTCAGCGCCGAGCAGACGCGGGCGATCGCGTTGCACCTGATGGGCAACGATGCCGAGAAGGAAAAGATCGATACGCTGCGCGACCATGATGCGAGCTGGGCCGCGCCCGGTGTCGGGCGTTTTCGCGTGAATATCCTTCGCCAGCGCGCCACGCACTCGATCGTCATGCGCATCATTCCGGAGGACGTGCCGACGTTCGAGTCGCTGCGACTGCCGCCGGTGCTGAGCCGGATCGCACATACGGAACGCGGGATGGTGCTGGTGACCGGCGTGACCGGCTCCGGCAAGTCGAGCACGATGGCGGCGCTCGTCAACGAGATCAACCGCGTCGAGGAGAAGCACATCCTCACGCTCGAGAACCCGATTGAGTTCCTGCATCGCGATCTCAAGAGTTCGGTGACGCAACGCGAAGTGGGATTCGATACCGACAGCTTCCGCATGGGTCTGCGCGCGGCCCTGCGACAGGATCCGGACGTGATCCTCATCGGCGAGATGCGCGATACGGAAACGATCGACACGGCCATGAAGGCGGCCGAAACCGGTCACCTGCTGATCTCGACACTGCACACGCCGGATGCGCAGAGCACGATCATGCGCATCGTGGCGATGTTCCCGCCCGACGAGCAGAACGTGGTGCGCATGCGACTGGCCGAGACGCTGCACGCGGTGGTGTCACAGCGCCTGTTGCCGCGGGCCAGCGGACAGGGGCGCGTGGTGGCGGCTGAGGTGATGGTGGTGACGCCGACAATCCGCGACCTCATCGCCGAGAACCGCGTGCCGGAAATTCGCGACTACATTGCGGAAGGCGCGCAGTACGGCATGCAGACGTTCGACCAGCATCTCGCTGCGCTGGTGAACAGCGACGAGGTGGAGTTCGAGCTGGCGCTGGCCGCATCGACGCGTCCCGCCGACTTCGAGCTTGGATTTCGCATGGGGCGGTCGCGGCACGAACCGGTGCGTCCGAAGACCGTGCCGGGCATGCCGGCGCAGCCGGCCAGCGCGGTTGCCACCCCGGCCAATCGTGCGGAAGCCAACGCGCGTGCGGCCGGACTCCAGGCCAATCCGCTCGGCACCGGCAGTTCGTTGCCACCCATGGCGACCAGTCCGACGGCACATGCGGCGGTGACCAGTCCGAACCCGCTTGGCAACGACGGCGTGTTCGGCTCCGGCTTCGAGAGCCTCTTCGGCGGCTGAGCGACGCGGGGCGCGACTGCGGCGGGTCGTGTAAATTCCTTCGCATGACTGCACTCACGCTTGGCGGGCTGATGGTTCCCGCCGTCTCGACATTCGACGCGAATGGCGACCTCGATCGCGCCGCGTTCCAGTTCAACCTCGATGCGCACCTGGCGCATGGTGTCGACGGCGTACTCGTCGCCGGTTCGAGCGGTGAGTCGGCGCTGCTCGATGACACCGACCGGCGTGCGTTGCTGGAATGGGCGCGCGAGCGGGTGCCCGCCGACAAGTGGCTGCTGGCCGGCGTCGGATCGGAGAGCACGCGCCAGACGATTGCGCGCGCGCGAGACGCGAAAGCCGCCGGCGCCACCGCGGCGCTGGTCGTGTCGCCGCACTACTACCTCAAGCGCATGAACGAAGCGGCGCTGGTGGCGCACTTCCGCGCGGTGGCCGATGCGAGTCCGTTGCCGATCATGCTGTACAACATTCCCGTGTACGCGCACGTGGTGCTGTCGCCCGCGCTGGTGCATGAACTGGCGCAGCATCCGAACGTGATCGGCATGAAGGACAGTGCCGGCAACCTGCCGGTGTTTCAGCAGTACCTTGAGGCACAGGGACCGTCGTTCCGCGTCATGACCGGCAGCGGCGCGACACTGGTGCCGGCCCTGCACGCGGGTGCGGCGGGCGCGATTCTCGCCATCGCCCTGTACGCGGGTCCGGCCGTGCGCCTCATGTTCGACTCGGCGCGCGCCGGGCGCATGGACGAAGCGGCGGCGATGCAGGTGCGGCTGGCGCCGATCGCCACCGATATCGGGGGCGCGCTGGGCCCGGCGGGCATCAAGGCCGCGATGACCCTGGCCGGTCTGCAGGGCGGGCCAACGCGGAGTCCGCTGCTGCCTGTGTCGGCCGGCGAGCTGGCGATCGTGCGCGCACGTCTTGAATCGGCGGGCGTGCTGCCCACGTAAGGGCGGCATGGAAATGACCGTCGCGCCCATGCTGGCGCTCATTCTGCTGGCCGTCGCACTGCTGGGCGGCCTGCTGATGGTTCCCCTCGGCCTTCCGGGCCTCTGGGTGATGCTGGGCGCCGCCCTCCTGTACTGGGTCGTGATACCGGCCGGCGGCATTGGGCTGCTGACGCTGGCCGTCGCGAGCATAATTGTGATAATCGCCGAGGTGCTCGAGTACACGATTGCCGGCCGTTACACCCGCAAGTACGGTGGATCGTCGCGGGCTGCGTGGGGGGCGATCCTGGGTGGGCTGGCCGGGGCGATTGTCGGCGTGCCGGTGCCGGTGGTGGGCTCGCTGGTGGGTGCGTTCGTGGGGGCGTTCGCAGGGGCGTTCTTCGGGGAGCTGACTGTGGGGCGGGATGAGCGGGGTGACCCGACGCGGGTGGCGACCGGAGCGCTGATAGGCCGGGCCGTCGCGGCGGCGGTGAAGAGCGGGTTGGGGCTTCTGGTGGCCGTGGTGGTGATGGGGGCGGCGTTGGCAGGATGACGGAACTGCCTGAGGGGTGAGTAACAACAGGGCTGAGCCAACTGAAGGGTTGAGCGTTTGAGGGGCCAGCCGGCGAGGGTAGACTTTGCTTTCGGCTTGCCTGCCGGAAGCTCCGTCTACCCTCGCCGGCTGGCCCCGCGCCCCTCAACCCTTCGGTTGCTCACCCCTCAGGTTTGTTGCTCAACCCTCAACCAGTTCCTAGATTCCTTCAACGCCCAGCGGAACGCCCGCCGGGCGTTTTTTGTGCGCGGCCGACGCGGTGGCTGCCCGGACTCAGGATCTGTCATGTTCGATACGACGACGCGCACGATGGTGGTGGTCGGCGCCCAATGGGGTGACGAAGGGAAGGGCAAGCTGGTGGACGTGCTGGCCGAAAAAGCCGACTGGGTGGTGCGGTACCAGGGCGGCGCCAACGCGGGCCACACCGTGCACATCGGCGATCGCTCGTTCGTGCTGCACCAGATTCCCAGCGGCATCATGCACCAGGGCGTGCGCTGCGCGATCGGCAATGGCGTGGTGCTCGACCCGGAGACGCTGTTCGTCGAGATCGACAAGCTGGTCGCCGACGGTATCGATGTCGAAGGGCGCCTGTACGTGAGCGAGCGTGCCCACCTCGTGATGCCGTATCACAAGCTGATCGACAAGGCGAGCGCGGCCAGCAAGGCCATTGGCACGACGGGCCGCGGCATCGGCATGGCGTACGAAGACAAGGTCGCCCGGCGCGGGGTGCGCGTGCTGGACGTGCGCTATCCCGACCGCCTGCGCGAACTCGTGTCGGCCGGCGTCGAGCGCTCGAACGCCCTGCTGGAGCGCAGTGGCGCAGTCGAACGCGCGTCGGTGGAGGACCCCATGCGCGTGCTGGCCGAGCTGTCGCCCAGGCTGCTGTCGATCGCCGAGGATGTGGGACTGTGCGTGCATCGCGCGATCAAGAGCGGTGCGGCGGTGTTGCTGGAAGGCGCGCAGGGCTCGCTGCTCGACATCGATCATGGCACGTATCCGTTCGTCACGTCGAGCAACACGACGGTTGGCGGTGCGGCCACGGGTGTGGGCATTTCGCCCATGGCCATCACGTCGGCGCTCGGCGTGGTGAAGGCATACACCACGCGCGTCGGCAACGGCCCCTTGCCCACCGAGCTGGACGAGCCGTTGCACAGCGAAGTGCGCAAGCTGGGCAACGAGTTCGGCGCCACGACCGGGCGGCCTCGCCGGTGCGGCTGGTTCGACGGCGTGGTGGTGCGCTATGCGGCGCGCGTGAACGGCCTCACCGGACTCGCGGTGACGAAGCTGGATGTGCTGGACACGCTGCCGCAGTTGGCGATCTGCACCGGCTATCGCGTGGACGGTGAGTTGTTCACCGAGTTTCCGGCCGACCTGACGATGCTCGAGCGCGCCGAGCCCGTGTACGAGTGGTACGAAGGCTGGCGGCAGCCCACGCAGACGGTGCGTCAACTCGAGGACCTGCCGCGTGCGGCGCGCCTGTACCTGGATCGGATGGAAGCGTTGTGCGAAACGCCGATTGCGTTCGTGAGTGTCGGGACGCGTCGCGACCAGATCATCGGGGTGCATGCCGCCGTCTGAGGGGCTTGTCGACCTGGTGATCGTGGGCGCGGGACCGTGTGGCCTCGCGGTGGGGATCGCTGCGCGACGCGCCGGCATGACCGCGGTGCTGTTCGATCGCGGGCCGATCGTGAGCGGGATCGCGGGTTATCCGACGTTCATGACGTTCTTCTCCACGGCGGAGAAGATCGCCATTGGCGGCGTGCCGTTCATCGTGGCCACCGACAAGCCAACGCGACGCGATGCGCTGGCTTACTACCGTGGCGTCGCCGCGCATCACGAACTGGACGTGCGGCAGTTCGAGACGGTGGAGCGGCTGGTGCCCTTGCCGGCAGGCGCGTCGGATGCGCCGAACTCGCGGTGGCGCGTGGATACGCGCACGCGCGCCGGTGTGGCGCACACGATCAGCGCGCGTGCGGTAGTGGTAGCGACGGGGTACTTCGGCCGTCCCAACCGGCTCGGTGTGCCGGGCGAGTCCCTGCCGCATGTGCGACACGGCTACACCGACGGCCACGAAACGTGGAAGCAGTCGGTCGTGATCGTTGGCGGCGGCAACTCGGCCGTCGATGCCGCGCTCGACATGTACCGCTGTGGCGCCAGGGTGACGATGGTGCATTTTGCCGACGCCCTCGATCCCAACGTGAAGCCATGGGTGAAGCCGGAGATCGAGGCGCGCATTCGCGAAGGCAGCATCGAGGCCGTCTTCGGTGCGCGGGTGACGGCCATCGAGGCGGAGACGGTCGTGGTGCAGACCGCCGACGGCGAGCGGCGGCTGCCCGCCACCCAGGTGTACACGATGACCGGATACCTGCCGGAGACCGGGTTGCTGGCGCAGGTCGGCGTGCCGATCGATGCGACGACAGGAATTCCGGAACACGATCCGCTGACAATGGCGACGCCGGTGCCGGGCATCTACCTTGCGGGGGTGATCGCCTCCGGTTTTCAGGCGAATCGTATCTTCATCGAGAATGGACGCGATCATGGTGACCTGATCGCGTCGCACCTCCGGCAATCCGCGAGTCCGTAAACGATGTCAGCACATCCCGATGTGATGGACAAGCTCGTGTCGCTGTGCAAGCGACGCGGCTTCATCTTCCAGTCGTCCGAGATCTACGGCGGAACGGGATCGGTGTGGGACTACGGTCCATTGGGCGTGGAGCTCAAGAAGAACATCAAGGACCGCTGGTGGCACGCGATGGTGCGTGCGCG
>CAZPON010000145.1:0-8458 GCA_964588045.1 uncultured Gemmatimonas sp. | reverse complement strand
CTTCGCCGCCGTGGGACTCAAGTAATCCAGTCTCCTCAAAACCCGGGGCGATTCATGACGCCAAAGCAGAACGCGCGTATTCTGGTCTGTGCGTGCGTACGCCGCCCTCTGATGCGACTGCGAAAGCAGAGTGTAGTCAAAATAAGTCAACGGAGCTGTCAAGGTTGCTGCCCACTCACTAGCGACCTCACATGGCAATTTAGTTGCCCCCCCCGTTGCCTCTGGCGCATCTCGCATTACCGAGACCATCATCAATGCTACAGATACGACTTTCACGACTTGGAGATGGAGAGACACAGGACCTCCCAAGATAATGAGGCACGCCCTGCCCAGACGTCTATCGGGCTTCGGATGAGACAATAATGGGCATACCTAGTTCGGAGGCCAGAACAAAACCGTGCGCCTACCTTTGCTTTTGTTCTCCCTCGATCTCTCTCTTCAGAGTTCTTTCAAACAGAAAAAATCCCTCGGATCGCCGTAACGCACGCGAGTCGACGCCAAAACGCCGCAGCATCCGCCGCATCGACTCAACATGCCTGAAACCCAGCGCCGCCGCAACGTGCTCGGTGCTTTGCGCACTTCCGTTAAGGCAGCGCGCCACCACAAGCGCCCTGATGCACAGGAGGTAGTGCCCGCAATGCACTGTGCCAGCAGAGTTGAACCACTGACGCAATGTAGAGTCCGCTATATCCAGTCGTTCCACCAGCGACTTCTCCGTCAGATGCAAATCCAACCCGCACTGCACTTGCGCAACCCGCCGGTGTATTGGCCTCTCGAGCCACTGCGGCGGTTCACCTGAACGACGACCCGCCGCAACGCGCCCCGCGAGGTACGCTAAGAGCGCCAGCCGAGAGCGCGGGCTCGACGCATCAAACACACGATCAGACGCGTTCCCAAGTGCATCACCACTCGGCACGCCCACCCCGCTAGATACCACGATCGGTCTCATCATTTCGCTCGTGTCGTCCTGCAGTCCACTATCACGCAGGGCATCCCACGGACGGGCTGTCGCGAGCGGTACCAGCGTCCCGCACCCCTGCGACACCAGGCCCAGGACGATCTGCGGACCACACAGTCGGGTCAATTCGTGCGTCACCGATCGTGGCAGGTCGCTACACAACACACACCAAACTGGTTCCGTCGCATTCACTGTCCCACTCTCCTAAGCTGTCGCCACGACTCCCGAGGGTGTGTCCCAGCTTCAGTTGCAATTCGGGTGAGTGCCTCAGAAGAGCCGCTCACGCGGCGGCGATGGTCGCGGAGAGTTTGCCTGTCAGGGCCGGTTGGAGCAAGGGCAAGCTGGAGTTGACTCGTCTTGACGGACACGTGGTTTGCGCTGCTCGCGCCATCTGACGGAGCTGCTCTTCGCACGCCTGCGGACTGACGTATTGTAACGTGGCGTGTCGCGGAACCTGTCAACGATTTTGAGACACCGGGTGAATGGGGTTTACTGAGCGACGGGTGCTGACGTGATGGGTTTGGGCGGATTGATCCACACTGCGGTGGGCAGTGGGGTGGGCGTGGGCGGGTGATTGACGAAGCGTTCGGGATGCGCCGCGTACGCGGCGGTGAGGACGCCGCCACGCGCGGCATTGCGCGCGGCGGCGCGGCTGGTGTGGACGTCGAGCGGGGTGTGCAGGCCGAGCCCGCGGTGCCGATGTTCCGTGCTGTACCAGCGAAAGAAATCGCCGGCATGCATGCGCGCATGTTCGATCGAGCCAAAGCGGTCCGGGAAATCGGGACGATACTTGAAGGTCTTGAACGGCGCCTCCGAATACGGATTGTCGTTTGAGACGTGCGGGCGCGAATGGGATTTCGTGACGCCGAGATCCGCAAGCAGCAGCGCGACGGGCTTCGACGTCATCGAGGAGCCACGATCCGCGTGAATCGTCAACTGGCCTCGCGGAATGCCTTCACGGGCACAGGTCGTGGCAATCAATTTCTCCGCGAGCGCGGCCGATTCGTACGGCGCGACCATCCAGCCGACGACATGCCGACTGAAGACGTCGAGGATCACGTAGAGGTGATACCACGACCACGTGGTGGGGCCTTTGAGTTTGGTGATGTCCCAACTCCCCAACTGATTCGGCGCGGTCGCGAGCAGCTCGGGAGCGGTGTATGTCGGGTGGCGCCGCTGCCGGCGTCGCTCGCGCACTTCGCGGTGGTCCGCCAAGACGCGATACATCGTGCGCTCCGCGCACAGATACACGCCCTCATCGAGCAGCGTGGCATACACCTGGGCGGGAGCGAGGTCGATGAATCGATCCTCGTGCAGCACATCGAGCACCCGCTGGCACTCGGCCGGCCTCAAGGTGCGCGGCGGCGATCGACGCGGCGGCGCGAGCACGGGTCGCGTGGCGCGTCGCCGCGCGCGATAGTACGTCGCGGGCCCGACCCCCAGGCTGTCGCACAGGGCGCGCAGCGGCACCACCGCCCCGTGCGTCGCGACCGTGCTCACGAGGGCGTCTCGGTGGGCATGTCGAGCGGCGGGAGTGTCAGGCCCAAGAGCTGCGAGAACTTTTTTTGGGCGTCGATGATGAGCTCCGCGCGGTCGGCGCGGGCGCGGGCCTTCGCCAGCTCGCGCTCGAGCGCGGCGATGCGCTTCAACGCCGGATCGAGCGTGATCGGCACCGGCCCACGACGTTTCGTCGGGCCCTGCAGCTCGCCGCGGCGCTGGGCGGCGCGCCACACGGAAAGATGCGACGAGTACAAGCCTTCGCGACGCAGCAACGCGCCGAGCTCACCAGCTTTGGTGCACGCGTCAGCGGCGGCCAAGATCTGGAGTTTATAGGCCGAGCTGAATTGACGGCGGGTCCGGGTCGGTGACACCCCGGTATCTTGAAGAAGCAACGGAGAAACGGAAAGAGCAGACGACATGGGAACAGCCTCGATCACCCTCGTACACTAAACTCGGGATGGATCGGTGTCTCACTCATATTGGCAGGGGGGGAGGTTACCGAGAAGCTGAACCTCGAAATGAATAGATCACAAGTTCCAAGTCTCCATAATCCAGCTCGCGCTGGAAAACCACGAGAGAGCTTCCAACCGCAAGCAATTGAAGTGTGGAACTCAGATCAACTTGGCCGACATCTTGGCCGTCAGGGGAGAAGACTCGAAGGTGAGTACCAGTTGCGCCAGACGCAGATCTCGCCAGCCAGATCCTGCCTTGAGAGTCGGTCGCCATTGCTTCCTGCCAAGGGAAGTAACGAGGGATCGGTGCAGCCGCAACCAGAGTAGCTAGCTTGTCGCGAACCGCAACCGGAAACTTGTCTGACCACCGTTCCACGATTGTACGATACGCTTGTGGTGACAACGGTCTGAGCGGCTCTTTGGGAACAGCTATCGCGCGACGAGCACCCTCGACAGAAAAGAATTCAACAGAGTCTGGCGTATCTGGAACAAGCGCTAGGGACGACCCGGTGAATCCTATGGCTGGTCTAGCCAACCCAGGAACCGGTGCGGCTCCGCCTCCTAGTCGTAGGTACTTGCCATAGGAGATATTGTCTGCAACTTTCCTTGTTGAGCCCTCTGCTGGTACCAGATAGACGTCCGCTCTCATCGTAACAACATCCACATTGGCGGCGTTGGTTTCCGCAGCCTCAGATCGCAATCCGAGCATCTTAACCAACCCAAGCGTGCCGCTCGAAGAGCACGATACGTCTACGATTTGTTGAATTGGCGTTATGAAGGTCGCTAGCAATCTTCCATCTGTCTCGAATTTCGAAAAGCGACCAAGAACAGGGTCCCAAGTCAAGATCTGAGAGCCGCAGTTAGCGACCGACCCGATGGCCTGAAACTCGGAAGGTCCGGCTCCCTTGGCGCCAATTGTCCGCACAAGTTGTCCCGAAGCCGCGATTACCAGCAAACGCATTTCGGCGGCGTCGGCAACAATCAACGTATCGCGCACAAAAATGGCACCCGCGACTCGTCCTATTGTCAGACCTCGCCCCACGTTCTCCCCTGAAACTCGAGCCAGTGGCTCTGGACTTAGTGTGACCTGCTGTGCTCGCACGAGCGAGACCGGAAGAAAGGTCCAGGACACAAGCATCAGCGTTGAGCGCAATTCTGACCTCACATCGACCTCCGCAAGTCTTGGTGGTTGCTGGTCGTTTGCTGACAGACATAGGACGGAGCTGCCGATGGCATAACGTGATGTTACGTGGCCACCGCACGATGCGCGAGCTGCTGCGCCGCGCCGACCGCTTTGAATCGAGCATCGCGAGTGGTCAATTCTGCCCGGAGCAACTCGCGAAACGGGTGCGCCTGCGCGAACGTGCGTGACGCCGAGCGACTTGTCAACGTGGCTTATCCTTTGGCGCCCATTGGGGAGGGCGCCTGTCCTCATTCGTTGAGGTATGGAGGTATGAGCAAAAAGTGTGGAAATGAACGGCAGACGGTGGCACCTTCTCGGGTAAGCCAATCACCCCGGGACAATCCCGGCATCGAAAAGGAGCCACCGCCCGTGTCGAAGATCATCGAAACCGCGGTCCCGTCAAGCCCGACGTGGCCCACGCTGGAAGCCTTCGTGCGCACCCAGGTGCAACGCTGCTTGCAACAGGTGCTGGAGGAAGAAGTCGACGCCGTCTTGGGACGGTCCAAGAGTGAACGCCGGTCGCCCGACACCACGTCGGGCTATCGCAACGGCTACGGGAAGCCGCGCCAGCTCGCGCGGTTGAACGGCACGATCACGCGCCAGCGGCCGCGCGTGCGCGGCTTGGACGAGCGGTTCGTCAGTCGGATCCTGCCGCTGTTCCAGCGGCGGACGCCGGAGGTCGCGGCGCTGTTGCCGGAACTGTACCTGCACGGCCTGGCGCGTGGCGATTTCGAACTCGCCCTGCGCGGCTTGCTGGGCGAGGCCGCGCCGCTGAGTGCGAGCGCGGTGCAACGGCTCACGCACGACTGGCAGACGCAGTACGCCACCTGGAAGACGTAGGACCTGTCGCCGCTCGAACTGGTGTACGTGTGGGCGGACGGCATCTACGTGAAAGTCGGCCTCGAGTCGTCGAAGGCGGCGCTGCTCGTCCTGATCGGCGGACTCGCGGATGGCACCAAGGTGGTGCTCGCGGTGGAGAGCGGGCAGCGGGAGTCGACGGAGAGCTGGGCGACCGTCCTCCGCGACCTGACGGCGCGGGGGCTGCGCGCGCCGCGCTGCACCATGGGCGACGGAGCGCTGGGCTTGTGGAGCGCGGTCGCGAAGGTGTGGCCCACCAGCGCGGAGCAGCGGTGCTGGAATCACAAGCTCCGTAACGTCGTCGATGCGGTCCCGCTCACGCAGCAACCGGCCGTCCAGGTGGCGGTGCAAGCGATCGCGGCCGCCGAATCGGTGGCGGACGCCGAGACCGCCCGGCGCGCCTTCCATCGCGCGTACCGCCTGCGCTTTCCCAAAGCGAGCGAGCGAACGACTCGATCGCGACTGGGAGCGCATGATTACGTACTATCAGTTTCCGAAGGAGCACTGGCGACACCTGCGCACCACGAACGTCGTCGAATCCCCCTTTGCCGCCGTGCGCCTGCGCACGTCGGCGGCGAAGCGCTTCAAGAAGGTGGAGCACGCCACGGCAATCATCTGGCGCTTGCTTCGTGTCGCCGAACACCGCTTCCGAAAACTCAATGCGCCCAATCTCTGCAAGGACCTATTTCACGGAGCAACGTATCAGGACGGCATTGCCATCACTCACGCCACCGCCTCACCCGTGAAAGCCGCCGCCTGACCGCTCATTTACACACCTATTGACCAGACCTCGAGGTATGATCGAGAAGTGTAAGAATGAACGGCAGACGGTGGCACCTTCTCGCGTAAGCCAAGCGCCCCGGGAGAATTCGGACATCGACAAGGAGCCACCGCTTGAGTCCAAGATTATCGAAACTGCAGGGCCGTCAAGCCCGACATGACGTTGGAAGCCTTCGTCCGCACGCAGGTCCAATGCTACTTGCAGCAAGTGCTGGATGAAACGGTTGACGCCGTGTTGGGACGCCAGAAGGGTGAACGCCGCCTGGCCGACGCCGCGCTGGCTTGGAGTTGACCTGATTTGGCGGACACCGGTTTACGCTGCTCGCGCTGCTGAATGGCACCATCACGCAGCGGCGATCGCGCGTGCGCGGCCTTGGATGAGCGCTGTGTCAGTCGCATCCTACCCACGCACGCCGGAGGTCGCGGTGCTGCTGGCGGAATTGTATGGCTTGACCAGTGGCGATCTTGAACTCGCCCTGCGCGGCTTGCATCGGCGATGCCGCTGTGGCAATGACGCGCTTGGCGTGATCGATGGCCAGAGACTGATGAACGTTCAGGCGTTCGTCACGTAGCCCGCCCTCGGATGACTCGATGTGACTGTTGTCGGTGGGCTTCGCCGGTCGCGTGAAGTCGAGCGCGTCCCGCGATACTACGCTCACGCGCGTCGAGTGCCCGTGACAGGAATTGATCGACTGTAGCCAGCCGGTGACGTGCCGACGCACTCGAGTAGCTGAACCGTGGCCGCGCCTGCGCGAAGCTGTGAATGCAGTCTCAGTCTCACTGCGCTGCCATTCGACGAAGCACGGGCCCCACTCCCTCGGCGTCGAGCAATACCATCCCCAAGTGCACGTCCGACACCCCGCGTCGCGCGCGGTAGCTGAAGCGTGGAATGTCGACCGACTCCACCTCCATGCACCAGCATCCCACACCGGCACACGTCGCGCGCGACTCTGCAACGTCCGCGAGGTGCGACGCGATGACGAACGTGCCGGCCGGCGCACGCGCGAGCCCATCAACGAGCAAGCCGGTGGCTTCGGTCGCGTCCGTGTTGTTGGTGCCGCGAAACACCTCGTCGCAGATGGCAAAAGTAGCGTCTCCGCGGTCGGCCGCGTCAACGATCTGTCGCACGCGACGGACCTCCGCAAGGTAGAGACTCTCGCCGCGCTGCAGGTTGTCGCGTACCGTGATCGATACTAGCAGCTGGTCGTATAGCGGAATGCAGGCGTGTTGCGCACTGATCGCCATGCCAAGGTGCGCGCAATACACGGCAATGCCAATGGCGCGAAGGAGTGTGCTCTTGCCTGCCATGTTGGGGCCAGTCAGAAAGAACACGCGCTCGTGAATGGTCAACGCCAGGTCGTTCGCCACTCCGTTTGGCAAGAGCGGATGACGCAGCCTGCCAAGCGCCAATGCAGCACTATTGCGCGGCACGATATGCGGTAGGGCGCCAGCAAGCGCGGTCGATGCGTGCGCCAACGAGCAGAACGCATCCAGTTGCGCGAGTGCGGCAACGAGTGACTGGAGCGCGGCTCGCATGGTCACTGCCTGTTCGGGCATCCCGTGCGGTGCGTGTGCGCCGACGGTCTTCGTATCCCGCACGACGCCGTCCAGTGCCGCCACACCGCGCCCTCGCGCCACGGCCGAACGAAGGGCTCGCCGCTGCGGATGATTCACGGCCGTGGCGAATGCGGCAACTACAGCGACGAACTTTGCGTCACCCGGCAATGTGCGAATCCGGGCATACAGGTGGTCACTCAGCATGAGCAGGGAATCGACGGCGCGCAATTGCGTGGTCACATCAGCCACGATGTCACGGAAGCGAAGCGTAAAGAGCGCGCGCTCCATGAGCGCACTCGGAACGATCACATAGTTCGACGCGAGAAACCGCTCTACCTGAACCGTGAGCCGTTGCAGATTGGCCCATGGCACTTCGTGACTTATGTGCACCAACTGCAGCAGCAGTGCCTGTCGCGCACGAATCTCCTCGACGCCGCCGAGCGGTGCGGCGATGAGCTCTTTCAGTGCGCGGTGACCGGACGACAAGTGTGTGGTGTCCAGCCACGACGCCAATGGCCACACGCCAGATGCATCGGGCAGGAGCCCCAGTTCGGTCAACGATGTCGAATCCGTATGCATGGTAGCCCGGGGCCGATGTAGACGCAGGCAACGGCACGCCGCGGGAGGCCTAGCTGAGTCCGCAGCAATACGAACAGCAGCTCCGTCAGATGCCGCGAGCAGCGTAACCTACGTGTCCGTCAAAACGGGTCAACTCCAAGGCGCTATCTATCGCACGACGGCGTACCTCCGAACAAGAGGCACCCCGCTCTCGTCCCGCCAGATGCCCGTGACGTAGTCCGACGCGACCTCAGTAGGCTCAAACGCGCCGGGTATCCTAAGCTGGCAACCGCAGCGCCTGACGGAGCGAGGACCGTCCAATTGACCACGGATGCTCCAGGCAACGCGTATTCCTCAACCCAGAGGCGGTCCTGGGCGTCAGTCAGCAATCGCCGATAGGCTGGCAGTATCTCCGGAAACGCGAAAGAGCGGTAGTAGCGGCCGAGCGCAGCCGTGTCTTTGAGACCAGCGGCGCGTGAAAGCTAATCGCGCATATACCGGTTAAATATGATCACGAGTGATCCGTACAGGTGCGCCCGGGATAGCCAGCATTCTAATAGTACTAGGTTAAGTTAAGAGGTGTCATCCCAGCCGCGGTGACACACCGGACAC
>CAZPON010000144.1:0-8467 GCA_964588045.1 uncultured Gemmatimonas sp. | reverse complement strand
GGAAGAGCGCCTGCATCGGCGTGGGCGCGTCGGGGTCCTCGCGCACGAGGCGCGTGAACTCCGTGCGGCATCGGTCGAGCCACCGCACGCTGCGTTCCATGGCCTCGCGCGCCGATGGCTCGTCGGACTGTCCGGGCACAACGTGATCGAACTGCATGATGACATCGGCGCCGAGGTTGCGCTCGATGCGCATGACCGACTCGGGGGTGAACTGATGCAGCGAGCCGTCGAAGTGACTGCGGAATTCGACGCCCTGCTCACTGATCGCGCGCAGCCCCTCGAGCGAAAACACCTGAAAGCCGCCGGAGTCGGTGAGGATCGGACCGCTCCACTGCATGAACCGGTGCAGCCCGCCCAACGTGCGCACGCTTTCGTCGCCCGGTCGCAGGTGCAGGTGATAGGCGTTCGCCAGCACCATCGTCGCGCCCAGCCGCGTAAGATCCTCGGGGTCGAGCGCCTTGACCGACGCGAGTGTCCCGACGGGCATGAACTGCGGCGTCTCGACGACGCCGTGCGGCGTGGTGAAGAGGCCGGACCGGGCGGGGGAGGATGAGTGGGTTACGCTGAAACTGAAGGTCATGGTGCGGGGAAGACGGGAGACTGAAGACGGGAGGCTGAAGACGGGAGACTGAAGACGGGAGACTGAAGACGTCCAAACGGAAAGTTGAGACCGGGCTGGAGGCTACGACGTCTTGCGTCTCCCGTCTTCAGTCTCCCGTCTGAAAAAACCGGCTCAGACTACCACCATGGCGTCTCCATACGAATAAAATCGGTACCCTTCCGCCACCGCCGTCCGGTACGCTTCCATCGTCACATCGTAACCTGCGAACGCTGCCACGAGCATGATGAGCGTGGACTTGGGCAGGTGGAAATTGGTGACGAGATGATCGACACAGCGAAAGGTGTACGGCGGGCGCAGGAACACGCTGGTTTCGCCCTGCATGGGCTGCACACGGCCCGCCGCGTCGGTTGCTGACTCGAGCGTGCGCACACTCGTGGTGCCCACTGCCCACAACCGGCCGCCACGGTCGCGCACGGCGTTCATGGCCTGCGCGGCGGCGTCGCTCACCTCGAACCACTCCTCGTGCATCACGTGCTGCGCCGGATCTTCGTCCTGCACCGGGCGGAACGTACCGGCCCCGACATGCAGCAGCACATCGATGCGCGCGACGCCGCGTGACGCGAGGCGCGCCAGCAGGTCGGGTGTGAAGTGCAATCCGGCCGTGGGCGCGGCCACCGAGCCGGCCTGGGCGGCATACACCGTCTGGTAGCGCGTCGCGTCGGCCGGTTCGTCGCTGCGTCCGATGTATGGCGGCAGCGGCACGTGTCCATGCTGCTCGATGGCTTGCTGCGTGTCGCCGATGGTGTGCAACCTGACAATGCGCGTGCGGCGCGGTGTCGTGTCCACGATTTCCACCGTGAATCCCGGTGCGATCGTGACCACGCGTCCCGGACGCAGCTTGCCGCCGGGATGGATCATCGCTTCGTAGTGCTGCGCGTCGATGGGGCGCAGCAGCAGTACCTCGGCCGGGCCGCCACTCTGGCGATGCCCCAGCAGCCGCGCGCGAAACACGCGCGTGGTGTTCACCACCAGCGCGTCACCGGCCGGAATCAGGTCGGCCAGGTCGCGAAAGGTGCGGTGCGCGATCGATCCCGACGCGCGATCAACGACCAGCAGCCGGCTGGCATCGCGCGGCTCCACCGGCTGCTGCGCGATGTGCGTTTCAGGGAGCTCGTAGTCATAGTCGGACGTGCGGCTGCCTTTCACCGCTAGTTCTTGGTCAGGTCGAACGTGGTCGAACGCCTGGTGACGCGCTTCGACACCAGGTCTTCGATCTCGATCGTCAGCTTGTATGTTCCCGGCGTCGAGCCATCGAGGTTGACCGACATGAAATCGGCGACAACATCCGACGCGGGGCGCGTCTGCTCATAGGTCACGGCCACCGTGCCGGTGCCGCTGCCGTTGCGTTCCACGATGTTCTTGGAGTAGGCGGCGATCCGTGCGACGAAGCCGCGGAACGAACCACCGAACGTGCGCTGCAGGTGGAGGTTGACGCGATACTTCACGCTCCCCTCGGCGGCGGCGAGGTCGTAGACCTCCCACACGACGCCCACCGAGTTCGACCAGGGAAACACGCCGGTGGTGGGCGCGACACTGATGTTGTGCCAGCGTTTGGGGTCGGTGTTGCCCATGCGCTGCGGATTGGTGCCAAGCAGCAGGTCGCTGATGCCGAATCCGCTGGTGGAGTCGACGTAGGTATCGATCGCGTTCGACGCCGCGCGATTCACGTCGGGTTGCTCGGCATCCACGCGCACCACGTTGGGTCCGCGCCCCAGTCGTCGGACCCACGCGCCGTTGATGCCGACGGGCAGCAACTTCGAGTCCACGGTGACGTGGCGCATTTCACCTCCCACGATACGGGCCGCCGGGTCGTGCACATCGAGCTGCACGTTAATGGGCAGGGAGCCGGCGAGTTCCGCGCCTTCGAGGAACGAGCGCACCGGCACCGTGGCGGTGACCACGACATCCATCGAATCAGCACTGGAGCGGAAGCGCGACGCACGCAGTCGCATGGGCCACGTGCGCCGCGCCAACGGCAGGTTGTCCCAACTGACCGGATTCTCGGTCTTGATCGAGTCCGTCGAGATATCCCCGAACGGCAGGTAGGCGGTGCCAAAGGCCCCACGCAGCTCGAATATGAACGTCATCTCCGGCCGATCGTAGATCCAGAAGATGTTCGTCCTCCCTATTGCACCCGGCGTGCTGAAGATATCGGCCGGCGGTCCGTAGCGGATCCAGATCCTGCCGCGATCGCTGTCTGCGCCACGAATCCCATACTCCTCCGTACCGAACCGCAGGTCGGCATAGGCGACACGCGCGTAGTACTCGATCAACGCTTCGTTCACGCGCGTGCTGGCGCGCGGATCGGCGAGGTTCCAGAACAGCGTTTCCTGGCGACGACGCTCGGCCTCGGGCAGCGATTCCCACGTCGCCGAGTCGGCAAACCGCCGGACGGTGCCGAGCGAAGCGGGCGACAGGATTCGCCTGATGTCGGTGAACGACGCGCGATCGGCGGGCGACATCCGCCGCAGCGCCTGGTCGAACGCGGCCGAGGCGTTGTCGTAGTCGTGCAGCGAGGCGGCGGCGAGGCCTCGCGCCAACCATGCGTCGATGTCCTCGCCATTGGTGCGCAGTGCGCGATCCGCCTCACGCAGCACGTCGGGCCACGCTTTCTTTTCGCCGAGGGCCATGTACACATGCCGGCGCGCGCGCGCGTTGCCAGGGTCGGCCGCGACGGCGTCGGTGAACTTTCGCAGCGCCTGGATGTGCTCGGCCTCACCGGTCACCGGCTTGATGAGCACAAACCGGTCACGGAAGTACGTGGGGTAGTCGTGCCGGTATGCGTTTACGGGCGAGGCGCTGGCGCCCAGGGCGCTGGCGGCCGCGAACGCCGACAACGCGTCGCCCCCGCCGGTCGCACCCATGGGAGCGGCGGTGGGCCCTATGATCTCTTCCCCCTTCACGAGCACGCGATGGTTCTTGCTGTCGTACTCGCGCCAATAGAACATGCCCAGCCCGTCGTTCATCGGCGAGGAGAGTTCATTGCGGCCCTGCGCCATGGCCACCCTGACGCCGTCCTCGAAATTGCCCCTCGCGCCCATGCGTGCGAAGAACACGTTCGTTTCCAGCGCGTAGTGTCCGAGGTCCATGTAGTACTCGGCGCTGTCCGGCGCGAAGGCGACGGCATAACGAAACGCCGAGTCGGCCCGCATGCGCAGCCGGATCATGGATGGACGCATGACGTTGCCTTGCTCGTGCTTCGACATCCCCCAGGCGATCTGGCCGTAGCGGTTCCAGAGCGTTCCGTTGCGCCGGTCGCGCGCCAGCGCCGAGTCGAGCACGGCCAGGGCGCCGAGCGAATCGGCTCGTTCCAGGTGTGCATCGACGTCGCGCAGGACGACCACCGTGGGTCGCGCGGTCCTCGCTGACGCCGCGGCGGGTGGGGCTGGTTGCGCAAACGCGCCGGCCGATGCGATCAACAGCATCGCCAGCGCGCGTGCAACCGATCGACGCATCATCGCTCCCCTTCGCCTAATTCCTGGTCAGGTCGAAGGTCGTCGTGCGCCGCGTGATGCGCTTCGACACCAGGTCCTCGATCTCGATCGTCAGCTTGTACGTTCCCGGCACTGAACCATCGAGGTTGACCGACACGAAATCGGCGACGATCGCCGACGCCGGCCGCGACTGATCGTAAGCAACGGCTACCGTGCCTGTGCCACTGCCATTGCGTTCCATGACATTCTTGGAGTAGGCGGCGATCCGTGCAACGAAGCCCTTGAGCGATGTGGCGAACGTGCGTTGCAGGTGGAGGTTCACGCGATACTTCACGCTGCCGTCGGCCGGCGCAAGATCGTACAGCTCCCACACCACACCCACCGACTGCGCCCAGGGAAACACACCGGTGGTGGGTGCGATACTGATGTCCCGCCAGCGCGCGGGGTCGGTACTGCCGACGCGCTGCGGGTTGGTGCCGAGCAGCAGGTCACTGATGCCGAATCCACTGGTGGTATCGATGGGCGTATCGATGGCGTTCGAGGCCGCGCGATTCACGTCGGGCTGGTCGGCGTCGATTCGCACGACGTTCGCTCCGCGCCCCAATCGCCGCACCCACGTGCCGTTGATGCCCACCGGCAACGAATCCGAGCTCACGGTGACCTTGCGCAGCTCGCGTCCGACGATGCGCGCCGATGGATCGTGCACGTCGAGCTGCACATGGATCGGCATGGGGCCGGCGAGATCGGCGCCTTCGAGGAACGAACGCACCGGCACCGTGGCGGTGACCACGACGTCCATCGAATCCGCGCTGGAGCGGAAGCGCGCCGCGCGCATGCGCATGGGCCACGTGCGTCGTACCAGCGGCAAGTTGCCCCAGCCGACCGGATTCTCGGTCTTGATGGAGTCCGCCGAGGTATCGCCGAACGGAACGTAGGCGGTGCCAAACGTCGGACGCATCACGAACACGTAGGCGAGTGACGGACGATCGTAGACCCAGATGATCGAGGTCTGCGACAGGTCACCCGGCACGCTGTAGATGTCGGTGGGCGGCCCGTAGCGCACCCAGACCTTGCCACGGTCGCTGTCGGCGCCGCGGATACGATACTCTTCCGAGCCGAAACGCAGGTCGGCATAGGCGACACGCGCGTAGTACTCCATCAGCGCTTCATTGACACGGGTGCTGGCGCGCGGATCGGCCAGGTTCCAGAACAACGTCTCCTGGCGACGTCGTTCGCTGTCCGGCAGCGAGTCCCACTGCAGCGCGTCGGCGAACCGGCGCGTCAGGCCGTTCGACGACGGCGACAGCAAACGCTTGATGCTGGTGAACGACGCCCGGTCGCGGCCTGACATCCGCTTCAATCCGTTGTCGAAGGCGCCGGCGGCATTGTCGTAGTCCTGCTGTGCCGACGCGGCGATACCCCGCGCCAGCCATGCATCGATGTCGTCTTCATTGACCCGCAGGGCGCGATCGGTTTCGCGCAGCAGATCCGCCCACGCGTTCTTTTCGGCGAGCGCCATGTACAGGTGCCGGCGCGCCGTGGCGTTGCCCGGGTCGGCCGCCACCGCGTCGGTGAACTTTTGCAATGCCCGCACGTACTCCGCTTCGCCCGTCACCGGCTGGACCAGCGAGAGGCGGTCGCGATAGTACGCGCCGTAGTCGTCCCGATACACGCGGTCGGGCGTTGCCATGGCACTCGCGATGGCCGCCGTCGGGTCTCCCCGCGCGGGGCCCGTGCGGGCGGGGTCGGTCGGCTTCAACGGCTTGTCGGTGGCGCCGATGACTTCGGCCGCCTTCACGAGGGCGCGATGATTGTTGTTGTCGTAGTCGCGCCAATAGAACATGCCGATTCCGTCGGTCATCGGCGATGCGATGTCCGTACGACCCTGCGCCTGCGCCACCTTCAGGCCATCCTCGAAGGTGCCCTTCGCACCCTGGCGGACGAACACCAGGTTGGTCTCCAGCGCATAGTGCGCGAGGTCCGTGTAGTACTCGGCGCTGTCCGGTGCGAAGGCGACGGCGTAGCGAAACGCCGAGTCGGCCCGCATGCGCAGCCGGATCATGGAAGGACGCATGAAGGGGCCTTCTTCGGTCTTCGACATCCCCCACGCGATGCTGCCGTACCGGTTCCACAGCGTCCCGTTCTTCCGGTCGTACACGAGCGCGGAGTCGAGTACATCCAGCGCGCCGAGGGAATCCTGTCGCTCGAGGCGCGCGTCGACGTCGCGCAGTACGGTGGTCGTGGGCCGCGATGTTTTCGCTGCCGCCGCCGGTCGCGCAGTTTGCGCTGACACGCTGGCCGATGCGATCACCAGCATCACCAGCATCACCAGCGCGCGCGCCACGATGGGACGGCAATCAATGCACGACAAAGAGCGTCTCCCGTGAAGTCTTGCGACCGTTGGACGAATCCGTGACTTCCACCCGCAAACGATAGGTGCCCGGCGACGACGCCGATAGATCGAGCGACAGGTATTCCACCAGGACGCCGGCGGCCGCGGCGGAACGGTCGAACGTGATGCTCAGCTTGTCCCGCGACTGTTGCTGTCGTCCCACCGTTCGGCCCAGCCCGTCCACGATGCGCGCCACGACGTTGCCGGCGCCGCCGCGATCCGTGCGTTCGACGGTGATCGCCAAGCGGTACTTCGCGGTGCCGTCGCGCGCGGCGAGTTCGTACATCTCCCACAGCAGCCCGACCGACGAACCGCGCGCGAAGCTGCCCATGGTGGGCTCCATGCTGACATCGCTCCATCGCTTGGGTGCCGCGCCATCGCGCGTGGACGGCTTGCTGCCCAGCAGCACGTCGCTCATGCCGAAACCCGTGTTGGACTCGGGATTGATTCGCGTCATGGCGCGCGCGGCGCGCCGGCTGTCGGCCTGCAACGCCTCGACGCGAACGACGTTGATGCCCGGGCCCAGGCGCCGGCGCCATGTGCGCGCGAACGGCGCGTTCACGGAGTCGGGGCGAACCGTCTGGCGTTCCGACTCGATGCCGTGCACGCGCACGAACTGGTCGAAGATGCGGAAGTCGAGGTCCACCGGCGCCATCGTCACGTCGAGGCCGCGTACGAGCGAGTCCACCGGGATCGGCGCGGCGATCACCACGTCCGAGGAATCGGCGCCGGCGCGGAAGCGTGCCACGCGAATCGGAATCGTGTCGATCATGCGCGTGGCTGCCAGGTTGGCGAACGACACCGGCATCGCGCTCTTGATCTTGTCGACGTTGTCGCGGTCGATGAACGCGAAACGTGCGGTGCCGAATCCGGGCGGCAGGTCGAAGAAGAACACGAGTCCCGAACGGTACACCCACACCAGCGTGACGCCGCCATCGGCGGCGGTGGCAGCGTTACTGCTGCTGCCGGGCACGGTCATCTCCATTTCCGGCGGACCGTAGCGCACGAACACATCGCCGCGGTCGGTGTCGGCGCCAAGCAGGTTGAGATCCTCGTTGGTCCAGCGAAAATCCGACCACACCACCCGCGACAGGAACTCGAGCCGGAACTCGTTCTCGGTGGTGAGCGTGAGCGGATCGTTCATGTACCAGTACATCTGCTCGAGTCCGCGCTGCTGTTCGGGCGGCAGCTTGCGGAACGCGATGGAGTCACCGAGCGTGCCCCTGGTCTCCCTGGTGGCCTGGGGACGGAGGATGCGCGTGAAGCGGGTCAGTCGCGTGCGCTCGTCGTCGTCCATCAGCACGAATGCGCTGTCGAACGCGACCTGTGACGATACCTCGTTGCCGAGCCGGTGCAGGGCGAGTCCGCGGGCGAGCTGCGCCTGATAGTCGAGGGGATAAGTTTTCGAGCGCCTCGTGGCCAGGTCGAGCATCTCGTTCCACCGCTCCCGTTCGCCGAAGGCCATGTAGAGGTGCCGGCTGAAACGCTGGCTGGACGGATCATTGTGCACGGCCGTGCGAAAATGCTCCAACGCCTCCTGATAGTCCTTGTCGCCGGTTGGCGGAATGATCTTGTGGATGTAGGTGTCGATGAAATCGCGCGCCTTGCTGCGTCCCCAGGCGTCGACGTAGCCGAGCTGGATCTTCTGCTGGCCGTCGGCCATCTGCGCACGGTTCGCAATCGGTTCATACCGCCGCCACGCCGCCATGCCGACTTCATCGGCGGCCGTGGCGAGCAGGTAGATGTCACCGGCCCGCGTGGCGGCGTCGAGCGCGTGGCTGACTTCGCTGGCGGCGGCGAAGCGCATCGTGGACACGCCGGACTGGAGGTTGAAGCGACCCAGCGAGAGCCAGAAGCGCGCGCTGTCCGGTGCGACTTTCGTGGCCATCCGCAACGCGGTGTCTGCACCCTGCAGCAGGCGGACGGTGCGCTGGTCGCTCACGAAGCTTCCCTTGCGCTTGCTTCTGGCCATGTTCCAGTTGAGCAATCCGAACTGGTGCCAGGCCGAGCCGTCGTCCT